>NZ_JBHVRT010000023.1:83785-140338 GCF_042885555.1 Kitasatospora sp. NPDC058048
CGAACTCGCCGCTGCGGACGGCCGCGACGAATGACACCCAGGCCTCCGCCGGGAAGACAAGAGCCGGGCCCTGAGGATCCTTGGAGTCACGGACCCTGCCCGGATGTGCATCATCCACCTCGACACAGTTGCCACCCTGCTGGCTGTACGTGCTCTTCCGCCACCTGGCGTCGGCGAGGTCGAGTTCCATAGCGCTCACAGCCCTTTCCGTGCCCTCCCCCGCACGCACAAAAACGCTCGGCTGGGGCATCCCCCAGCCGAGCGCCCGACTACCTCTTCACAGCCTCGACTCGGACGGCAACCAACCACGTGCCGCCATGTCCGGAGACCGCCTCCCGCCTCAGATGTCGCCGAACTCGCCACTGCGGACAGCGGCGACGAACGACATCCAGGCCTCGGCCGGGAAGACAAGAGCCGGACCGTCGGGGTCCTTCGAGTCACGAACGGGAGCAAGACCCGGGAAGTCCGCTGCTACCTCGACGCAGTCGCCGCCTTGCTGGCTGTACGTGCTCTTCCGCCACCTGGCGCTGGCCGGATCGAACTCCATAGCGCTCACAGCCCTTCCGTGCCCTCCCCAGCGCACACAAAAACGCTCGGCTGGGGCAACCCCCAGCCGAGCGCCTGACTGTCTGTTCACAGCCTGACCCTGGTCAGCCGGCCACGTGACGCCATGCCCCCGGAAACTGCCCCCAAGCGGGGGCCGCCTCTTCCGGGATCGGACTCAGACGTCGCCGAACTCGCCACTGCGGACAGCCGCGACGAACGACTTCCATGACTCGGCCGGGAAGACGAGAGCCGGGCCCTGAGGGTCCTTGGAGTCACGGACAGGAGTCAGGCCGGGGAAGTCGGGAGCCACCTCGACGCAAGACCCGCCATTATTGCTGTAACTGCTCTTGAACCATGCGGCGTCTGACAGGTCTACAGGGGAAATCATGACGTTCCTCTCACGCCTTGCTTGCGGATCATCTCCAGTGACGCGGCCTTCGACAGCGCTTCCACCTGGAGCTGATGGTAGTCCCGTTCCCAGGCCTGGGCCGTATCAGCGTCTCGCGCGAGGAAGCCGCGCAGCTGGCACTCCGAGTATGCCAGGAGTGATCGATCCACCAGGGTAAGCAGCGTGACCATCATGGTGAACGGCAGCTCTTCTGCGAGCGAGAACGGCGCCACCTGGATGGTGACGTTCGGACGGCTCGCGAGGTCTTCAAGGTGCGCCAGCTGCCGCGCCATGACCCTGGGCCCTCCCACCCTTCGCAGGAGCGCACCTTCATCCAGGACGAAGTGCAGGCGCGGAACCGACCGCTGGTCGAGCAGCTTCTGCCGTGTGGCCAGGAAGTCGAGCCGATCTGCTGCCTGCTCCTCGGTAATGCTGCCGCGCCGCACGGCTGCGGACGCAAAGGCGTTGGCGTACTCCATGGTCTGAGCCAGGCCGGGCACGACGCCCAGCTCGAAGTGGGAGATGCCCTGAGCCTTCGCCTCTTGCGCCGCGTACTCGGGAAACCCTTCCAGCAATGACGACCGGCTCAGGCTCCAGTACGTCAGTTCCAATGTTCCACCGGCATCGATGACCTTGTCAGCCTTACGAACCCAGTCAAGCGTGGGATTGCGTGTCCCTCTTTCGAGGTTCGAAATCTGACTATCACTCAAGTTTGTACGCTGGCCGAGCTGGGTCTGCGTCAAGCCTGCCGCCTTGCGCAGCTTGCGCAGTTGGGCCCCGAACGCCTTGAGGGGCGAGGCCGATGGATCCAGCTGAGACTCACGCATCGTCAGACCTCCACTGCTACGCGAATACCACACGGGGGAACTGTCAAGTGGGAAAGCCTTCCGATCGTAGCGGGCGAGGCGCCACTATGGCTACACCCGGTGATTCATCGGGAGCACAGAGCAACCAGCGGAGACCTCATGCACCCCGCGCGAAATCCCGATACTCGCCTTCAACTCCACGAACTCGCACTGGACTTCACCAGCCCGGAGGAAGGCGATCCGCGCGGGAGCATCGTCGCGGAGGTCACGCCCGGGAAGGCCTACCGCCCGCCCGTCGACGGGCGGGCGCTGCCACCCTTCATCAACCCCTCTTACCTGGAGCAGAGTTGAGCAGGACCCGCATCATGAGCAAGCCCCCGGCCCGCCGGTCGGGTCAGCAGATCTTCGCCCTGCGCGAGGACCCCGACGGATCGGGCGGCCTGCTCGCCCTCCTCGTCGATCCCGTCTACATGGACGGCCTGATCCTCCCCGGCGGCAGCGCCGAGCAGGACGAGCTCCCCCACCTCGCGGCCCGTCGGCACCTCGAAACCGAAACCGGTCTCGTCCTGCCCCTCCGCACCGTCCTCACCATCGACTACATGCCCGCCGCCGAGTTCCCCGAGGGCCTCAACCTCGTCTACGCGGGCGGGATGCTCACAGCCCAGCAGGCCAACACCGCCAGCCACCACCAGCCCCCGGAGGAACTCCGCGCCCTCCACTGGGTCCCCCGTCACCAGCTCCGCGACCTCATGGCCGAGGACCAGTGCCGCCGTGTCGAGGACGCCTGGGACGCCTGGGAGCACGGCGACGGCCTCCCCCTCCTCGTCCGGGGCGTCCCGGTCCCGGTCGGCTGATCACGCCGACACCCCCGAGGCCGGACCGCCATCGCTGCGGTCCGGGCCCTCACTTCAGCAAGACCCCCGAGTCGGCGTCGTAGCGCACCGCACGACGCACTCCATTCGCACGCAATCCTCCCTTGAGGCACTCCCCCATGCTCAAAACCCACCGCCGTCCCCGCATGTTCGTCGCGCGCCTCGACTCCCGTATCGAGTCCACGCCCCTGGCCCGCTACCTGCTCCGCGCATACCTCTCCGGGCTGCCCTCCGGGGAGCGGTACTGCGACACCGCCGAACTGCTGCTCGGCGAGTTGTTCGCCAACGCCGTCCAGCACTCCGACGCCCCCGACGACCTCCACATTGAAGTCCGCTTCACCCTCGCCGGCTCCCGCCTGCGCCTGGAAGTCCACGACGCGGGCACCAACCACCCCACTCCCCGAACCCCGGCCCCCGACGACGAACACGGCCGCGGCCTGTTCCTCGTCAACGAGTTGGCCGAGCGCTGGGGCTGTACCTCCCTCCCGGGCGGTATCGGCAAGTTCGTCTGGGCCCTCGTCGCGCCCTCCCCCAGTCCCGCCCTCGTCACCGCCTGAAAGCCCAGAACCCCCATGCACCTCACCACCCTCGCCGGCCACGCCCTCTCCCGCGGCCGCACCCCCGCCGACACCTACGCCCTCCTCGCCCGCCGCACCCACAAACCGCTGCCCTCCGCGCGGGCGGTCTGCCTCGCCCTCACCATCCCCCTCGCCGAGACCCTCCGCCGCCTCAGCGAGTGCCACGACGCCCTCCTCGCCAACCCCCGCCCCAACTCCGAGACCGACACCGGCGAACTCCTCGAAGCCCTCGGCGTCTTCGACGTCCCCGCCTCCCTCACCGACACCGAACTCACCGTCGTCGACCACTTCCTCGTCGCCATCGACGCCATGGGCGGCATCCGACCCGGCCACCACCACGGCCTCCACCGCTGGTTCACCACCGGCAACCTCACCGCCGCCTACCTCTCCCTCGCCGCCGCCCGACCCGTTCCCCGCACCGGCGAGCCCGCCCTCTACTGGACCACCCTCGTCACCGCCGGCGAACTCCTCACCACCACCCCCAACCCCGACACCCGCCTCAAGTACGCCCTCACCCACTGCCGCACCCAGGTCCAAGCCGCCACCCGAACCTGACCAACACCCCTTGCTGCGCAGGAAGTCGGCCCCACCGACTTCCTGTACGCCAGCCCGGACAGAGCGTTCCGTGAGGGCACGAGAGGTGCGCCCGTTGTACCGAAGGCCGGCTCGGATCAACGCGGTTGACGTTCGACAAGGACGCGGTCCGACGGAGAGACAGGAACGGGCGCAGCCCTCCCCAAGCGACCTCTCGGCCGCTGGGGGCGCGTCCCAAATGTACGGCCCACAGACATTCGTTGGCGGCTTCGACCAGCACCGTTGCTTCGTGCCGGTCAGCGAGTTCGTCGTGTCCCGTCTCGTGGCTGCCGCGCGGTGGCGCTTGAAGCGGTGGATCACCATCACGCTGCCGCCGAGGCCGATGCGGCGGCGCCCGGCGCTCACCCTTCGGGAACGGATCCGTCACGACGGGCGACAGGGCCGGCCACCCGTCAGCTGTGCGAGCCACCCCGAGGCAACCGCACGGACCTCCTGCGGACGTTCACCGATCAGGCCGCAGGACTCGCCGACTGCGGACACGCGGGCACGCGGCGGAGCCCGTCCCGGAACGGACAGAGCGTCAGCGCATGCCACCGGAAGCGAGGATGACATCCCCGGTGATCCAGCGCGCGTCGTCGGAGGCCAGGAAGGCCACCAGCGGGCCGTAGTCGTCCGGGGTGCCCGTGCGGCCCAGTGGGGTGCCGGCGATCGCCTGTGCTTCCTGGGCCGAGCCGGGGAATCCCATGGCTCGGGTGCCCTCGGTGTCCGACGGTCCGGGCATGATCGCGTTGACCCGGATGCCGCGCGGGCCGAGTTCCTTGGCCGCCACGATGGTGAACGCGTTGACGGCGCTCTTGGACGCGACATAGAGCGAGGCGTACGGCGGGTGGGTGAGCGTTCCGGCCGTCGAGACGTTGATGATCGACGCGGCGCCGATGTCGTCCTGCGCGGCCAGGGCCTGCGTGGTGAGGATCGTCCCCAGCAGGTTCGTGGTCATCTCGCGCTGGAACTCCTCTTCGGTGATGCCCGACAGCGGCGCGAAGGCGGCGACGGCCGCGTTGTTCACGAGCACGTCGACCGGTCCGTACTCCTCGCGCGCGCGATCGAACAGATGGCGCACGTCGTCGCCGCGGGCCACGTCCGCCCGGACCGCGATCGCCCGGCCGCCGTCGGCGGTGATGCCCGCGACGACCCGTTCGGCGCCCTCCGCGTCCTCCCGGTAGTTCACCACGACGGCCGCGCCGGTCCCGGCCAGCGTCTTGGCGATCCCCGCGCCGAGGCCCTTCGATGCTCCCGTGACGATCGCCGTACGTGCGTTGCTGCTGATCACAGTGACTCCTCGAGCGTTGGTGCCTGCGGAGTCACCGTAGGAAAGCTGGTTACCACTGGGAAGTACGTACTTTTTTGTAAGCTCATGACGTGATGGAAACTCAGCACGTCGCGACGGCCGCCCGTCTCCTGGCCCACGACACCTTCGACAACAGGTGCGTGCTCAGGCCGATCATGGACCGGACGACAAGCCGCTGGGCGACACTGATCATCTCGGCCCTCGTCGCCGGCCCGCACCGCTTCGCGCAGCTGCACCAACGGGTCGGTGGCATCAGCCAGAAGATGCTGTCGCAGAACCTCAAGGCACTGGCCCGGGCCGGGCTCGTCGACCGCCGTGTCGCGCCCACCACCCCGCCCCAGGTCACCTACGAGCTGACGGAACTCGGTGTCAGCCTGGCCGGGCCGCTGACCGAACTCATCCAGTGGTTCGGCCGGCACGGGGACGAGCTCCTCGCCGCCCAGGAGCACTACGACAGCCGGCAGGAGCCACCGCACGCGTCCTGAGCGGGGCGGCCGCCTGTCGGAGCCGTCGCCTAGAGTGCGGCATCGGATGCGACGACGGCCGACAAGGGATGGGCGATGACCGAGGCGTGGGACCGACTGCGGGCAATCATGGGAGAGCCGGTGTACACCCCGGCGCGGGTCCCGTGGGAGCTGGCGCCCGCCGAACTCGGGGTCCAGCTGCCCTCGGACTACCGCGCGTTCGTCGACCTGTACGGCGGGGTGAGCCTGAACGGCGAGTGGGGGGTGTACACGCCGAGCGAGAAGCCGTCCTTCTACGAGGCGCCGGGCGGCCTGGCGGACTGGCGCATCACGAACGACCTCGATCTCCGCGACCAGATCGAGGGCGAGGAGCACCGGTGGGACCAGCCGGGCCCCACCCCGGTGTTCCCGGACCCGGGCGGCCTGCTGTCCTGGGGCTGGAACAGCAACCACAACCAGTGCTGCTGGCTGACGACCGGTCCGGACCCCGAGCAGTGGCCGGTGGCGGTGTTCTACGAGGACCGGCTCGACCACTTCGACGGGGGTTTCGCGGAGTTCGTGGCAACCGTGCTGACCGGCGGCTACGCGGCGGAGGACGAGCTGCTGGTCCGCGCGGACCCCGAGGTGTGGGGGCCTCAGCCGGCCCGGCCCCTCTGGTCTCCCAAGAGCGACTGGGCGGGCAGGAACTGGGGCGCCGATTGGGGTATCGAGGGATTCCTCGACGCGCCCGGGTCGACGGAGATGCCGTGGGTCAGGACGTGACGGGCGATCGGCGCGACGGGCAGCTCCGCTTCAAGGCGCCGATCCGGTACCGGCGGACGGGCCGGCGGACCTTGGTCCTCTTCCCGACCGCTCTGGCCTGCGCCCTTGCCTTCGTCCTCGCCGCAGGGGCCAAGGGCCGGGATCCCGCGATGATCGCGGCCTTCACGGTCTGCCTGATCGTCGCCTACGTCGTCGCCGCCTCCTTCGTGGGCCCGTTCTGCGGCAGTACCACGGTGGATTCCGCGGGCCTGACCACGCGGACCCTGCTGAGGACACGTGTGGTCACCTGGCCGCAGGTGCGGTCGTTCGGGTTCTCGCCGGAGGTCAACCGCGGCATCGAGCACTGCCTCCTGGAGGTGCGCCTGCACCGGGGGCGGGCGGTCGTCCTGCCGGGCCTGGTCGCGTCGAGCGCGGACGACCCGGAGCTCCGGTCGCGCCTGTCCCAGCTGCGGGCCGCGTGGACCGCGCACCGATCCGCTGCCGCGGCCGGGTGACGCGGCTCGACGGGCCTGCTGCCCCGGCCGGGACGGCCGGGCGGCCCGGCCGGGTCTGCCCCGCGGGGGCAGTGACTCTGCCCCCGCGTACCTGGCCGGGCGCCGACCGCGGCACGTATACAGGAGGCTGAGCCGTCCTCCGCCCCGAAAGGGTCCCCCTCATGCACGCACGGGAAGCCGCCAGAACGCCGGACGGCGCCCGCTCCGGCCGCCAGGGCGCCGACTCCGCGCGGACGGCCCGCACCGCGGCCGTACCGGTGCGGCCGGGGGCGGGCCTTCCGTCCCCGCAGGAGGTGGCCGCCCTGCAGCGCAGCGTCGGCAACGCCGCCGTGGCCCGGATGTTCGAGGAGGCCCGCCACCGGCACGTCCCGGGCTGCGGCCACCAGGAGCCGGGCGGCGGGCACCAGGAGCCGGGCGGCGGGGAGCCCGTGCAGCGCTCCGCCGTGCACCGGGTCCTCGGCTCGCCGGGCCGGCCGCTCGACGCCGGGCTGCGGGAGGAGATGGAGCAGCGGCTGCGGGCGGACTTCTCCGACGTGCGGGTGCACACCGGCACGGCCGCGCAGCGTTCGGCGCAGGAGGTGGGCGCCCGCGCCTACACCTCGGGCAGCCATGTCGTCCTCGGTGCCGGAGGGGCGGACAAGCACACCCTGGCCCATGAGTTGACCCATGTGATCCAGCAGCGCAACGGCCCGGTGGCCGGCACGGACCACGGGAACGGCCTGCGGGTCAGCGACCCGTCCGACCGCTTCGAGCGCGAGGCGGAGGCGACCGCGCGCCGGGTGATGGCGGCGCCGGTGCAGCGGGCCGTCGCCGTCCCGGACGCGCCCGGCGGTGCGGACCGTGCCCCGGGCGGGGCGGTACCGGGCGGGGCGGTACCGGCGGTGCAGCGGGTCGTCACCGTTGCCAGGGGAACCCTCAGCACGGCGGAGGAGACCGAAAAGGTCCAGTGGAAGGCCGAGCGTCACAAGAGGCTGCCGGCGGCGGACAAGCAGGCGATCCTGGCCGAGATCGGGAGGATGGCCGAGGCGGACGGGACCGAACACTTCACCTCGTACGAGAAGCTCATCGACGCGGCCCACGCCCGGGTGCGGGCGGCGAGCGGGCAGAACCTGGCGCCGGTGACTCCCGTCGCCATCGCCACCGGTGGCTTCCAGCACGCGTTGACGATCTCCGACGAGGAGCAGATGAAGCGCCACAGGGAAGTGCGCCGGCGGCTGTCCCTGCGCGGTGTCGGCCTCGATCTGGAGGCGTTCCGCAACCGGCAGGCGATGGTGAACCCGTTCACGTACAGCGACGTGGAGGACGGCGCCTCCTACACCATCGGCGCCGGCGGGAACTTCGTCCTCGGCAGTGTGCAGGAGGGCGACTACTCCCAGCTGTTCGACCTGGCCAGGAGCAATTCGGGGCTCACCGAGCAGCAGTTGGCGAACCGGTTCATCAAGGCGCTGGTCGAGAGCGGCAGCAAGCCGTTCGACGATCTGCCCAAGGACGCGCAGAAGTACTGCGCCAAGATCGTGGCCATCATCCAGGGCGCCGAGTTCCGCCGGGCCGCCGCCAACCCGACCGCGGCCGTCTCGGCGTTCAACAAGGTGGTCACCGGTGAGACGGCCACGCTCCACGAAGCGATGAACCGGTTCACCCTGTTCGCCAAGGCCGGCGGCGGATCGGCGGACTCGCAGTACCACCGCGACAGCAAGGAGCCCGACGCGGAGCTCAACGCCCGTATCCTCCAGGAGTTCAGGTCGCTGGCCCAGCTGGTGTCCGCGAACGGCTTCGACCCCAACGACGAGAAGCAGTTCTACACGGCCTGCGAGACCATCGCGGTCGGCTCGATGAACTCCTTCAAGTCGAACTTCAGCTACACGATGACGTGAGCGGGCCGGCCCCCCGGATCCCGCAGGCGCCGAGGTGTCGGCCGTCGCCGCGACGACGGCCGACTCCCGTGTGCGGTGGGTCAGTTGTCGTTGTTGACCTTGGTGTAGGCCGAGCTGTAGCCGGTCGGACAGTAGAGGGTGTCGCTCCCGTTGCCCATGTGCCAGGAGCCGAAGACCGTCGTCTGGTTGCCCTTGACGTTGTCGTTGTTGCAGACCAGTACCAGCTGCCAGTGGTTCTTGGTGGCGGTGGTCTGGCAGCTCACCGACCCCCAGTTCGTGCCCTGGGTGGTGCTGCAGTACGAGGTCGCCGACGCCCCCGGCGCCGCCATCACACCGGCGGCGACCAGCAGTGCCGCACCGGTTCCCAGAGCCGCAATTCGACGCATGGCCTTCTCCTTCGTCGCATCTCGAACAATCGGTGCGGTCAGCATGCCGAAGATGTGATCAGTTGTATCCACCGTCGGCGCGACTGGCCGAAACCGGCCCGTCCGCTTCCCCGGGCAGCAGCTGCCGGAGCCGCCGCGCGCCCGGGGCGCCCGGCCGGGGAGGGAAGGTCCCGGCCGGGCGCCCGACGGTCAACCGGCTACCGCTCAGGGGCCCGTGATCGTCCAGTACACGGCGGCGTTGTTGCCGCTGCCCCCGCTCTGCGCGAACCGGAACATCGGGTCGGAGCCGGCGGAGTCGTAGCCGTTGCTGCCGGCGTACGGGTTGTTCCAGTGCAGCTGCACGCGCTTGCCGTTGAGCCCGGGGTTCCCGCAGTTCTCCGCGTCGTAGATGACGTGGCCCTCGGTCCCGGTGAGGAAGCCGTTGCTCTCGGACTGCCAGCGCCCGGTGTTCCCGTCGCGCACGATGGCGTCCGGGGCCAGGCCGCTCGACCAGATGCCGTGGTCCAGCCAGGCGTTCTGCAGGCGCAGTTCGCAGCCCGTCCAGTTGACGACCGCGACCTGCGTGCTGCGCGCCGCGCTGAGCGCCTGCGCCGGCTGCTGGTCCGCGGTGGCCGCGCCGGCCGGGGCGGCCGTCGCGAACAGCGCGGCGGCGACGCCGGCCGCGGCCAGGGCCGAACGGACCAGGGACTTCCGCTGTGCCATGGAGTACTCCTCTCGTTCCCGGACCGCGTCGGTGCGGTCCGACTGCTCGAAGCCTCGGCCGGGCCCGTCAACAGGCGGTCGACAATGTGTTGACAGGTGATGGACAAGCAGCGCGCCGTCGACCGCCCGAACCGGGCACGGCGCCTCTGACCAGGGGTGATGCGGTCGGTATCATGCGCCGGGGGGATCGTTGCGCGGGCGGAGGGGGACGGCCGGTGGGTGGTTTGCGGTTCGCGGTGCTGGGGCCGCTGCGGGGGTGGCGGGACGGCGGCGAGCTCGTGCTCGGGTCGCCGCAGCAGCGGAGCCTGCTGCTCGCGCTGCTGCTGCGGGCCAACCACCCGGTGTCGACCGGTCAGCTCGTCGACGACCTGTGGGGCGAGGAGCCGCCCGCCAAGCCCTCCGCCGTGATCCGCACCTACGTCCACCGCCTGCGCCGCGTCCTGGGGCCCGACGTGCCGACCACGCTCAGCGGGGGCTACCTGCTCGCCCTGGACCCGGGCGCACTGGACACCCACCGCGTCGAGGAGCTCCTCGACGAGGCGAAGGAGCTGCGCGCCGACGGCGAGCACGCCCACGCCGCCGGAGTGCTCCGCTCGGCGCTGGCCCTGTGGCAGGGCGAGCCGATGACCGCGCTCCCCGGCCCCTACGCCGAACGGCAGCGCGGCGAGTGGGCCGAACGCCGGGTGACCGTCCTGGAATCCTGCCTGGAGGCCGAGATCGAGGCCGGACCGTCCGGCGAACTCGTCGCCGAACTGACCGCCGTCGTGGCCGAACACCCGCTCAGGGAACGGTTCTCCGAACTGCTGATGCTCGCCCTCTACGGAACCGGCCGGCAGGCCGAGGCCCTGGGCGTCTTCCGCACGGCGGACCGGCGGCTGCGCGAGCAGCTCGGCGTCAGCGCGGGGCCCGGGCTGCGCGAACTGCAGCGCCGGATCCTGGTGGCCGACACCGGCCTGGTGGCGCCCGCGCGGCCCCGGGCCGCCGCCGCGACCCGCCCGCCGTACCGGGCGGCGGTCCGGCCCACCCAGGTCCCGGCCGACCTCGCCGACTTCACCGGCCGCGAGGCGCAGACCGAGGCCCTGCGGGCCGTCCTGCTCGCCCCCCGCACCGTGCCCGTCGCCACCGTCTCCGGCCTGGGCGGCGTGGGCAAGACGGCGCTGGCCGTCCACGTCGCGCACGAGCTGGCCGCCGACTTCCCCGACGGCCAGCTCTACCTCGACCTGCACGGCGCCGACGGCCGCCCGACCCGCCCCGAGGAGGCCGTGGGCACCTTCCTGCGCTCCCTCGGCGTACCGGCGGACGCACTGGCCCCCGGGCTCGCCGAACGCTCCGCCCAGTTCCGCTCGCTGCTCTCCGACCGACGCGTGCTGGTCGTCCTCGACAACGCCCGGGACGCCGAACAGATCCGGCCGCTGCTGCCCGGCCGCCCCGGCTGCGCCGTGCTCGTCACCAGCCGGGCCAGGCTCGGATCGCTGCCCAACGCGCACGTCGTCGAGCTCTCCGCCTTCGCCCGGCAGGAGGCCCTCGGCCTGCTCGGCCGGGTGATCGGCGGGCAGCGGCTGCGGGCCGAGGAGCGGACGGCCGCGGAACTCGTCCGGCTCTGCGGGCACCTCCCGCTGGCCGTGCGCATCCTCGCCGCCCGCCTCGCCTGCCGGCCGGACTGGACCATGGCCCGGCTGCTCGACAAGCTGTCCGGCCACGGGCGCCGACTGGACGTGCTGCGCGCCGGGGACCTCGCCGTCGAACCGGCGTTCCGCTTCGGCTACGACCAGCTGACGCCCGAACAGGCCCGGGCCTTCCGGCTGTTGGCGGTGCCGGAGGTGCCGGACCTGTCGCCGGGCGCGGTCGCGGCGGTGCTCGGCCTGCCCGAGGAGGAGGCCGAGGAACTGGCCGAGTCGCTGGTCGACTGCTCGATGCTGGAGACCGCGCCCCCGGACCGCTACCGGTACCACGACCTGCTGCGCGCCTTCGCCCAGCAGCTCGCCCCGGCCCCGCAGGCCGGGCCGCAGGCGGGGGCCGGGCCGCAGGCGGGGGCGGAGGCGGCGGAGGACTTCCCGGCCGCCGTGCTCACCCGGCTGGCGGCCCACCACCACGCCGAGACCGTCGCGGCGCTCGGCCCGTCCGCCGCCCGCGCCGCCCTGCCCGGTGCCGGCTCCGGCACCGGGGCTGGAGCCGGCACCGGAGCCGCCTCCCGCGCGGCGGCACCGCCCCACGGCCGCGTCGACTACCACGGCATCGGCGCACTGGTCGGCCAGTACGCCGGGCTCCCCGAGCCTCCCCGGCTCGACCTGGTCGCCGAACTGCTGCTCGGCTGCAGCCTGTTGTGCGACACCGGCCAGGCCACCCGGCCGCTCGGGCACGCGGCCAAGGTCCTGCTCCGGGCCGCCCTCCGGCAGGGCGACCGCACGGCCGAGGTCAGGGCCCGGCTGGTGCTCGGACGGCTGCTCACCGAGGTCGGCTCCGAACCCGCGGCCCTCGCCGAACTGCTCAGGGCCCGCGACCTGTGCACCGCCCACGACCTGCCCGGGCCGCTGCTCGCCCTGGCCCACGCCTCACTCGCCGCCCTGTTCGTCCAGGTCGGCCGGCCGGGCGACGCGGTCGCCGGCTTCACGGCGGCGGTCTCGGCCTGGGAGAAGCTCGGCGACCGGCGCTCGGTGGCGGCCGAACTGCTCAACCTGGCCCGCGCGTTCACCGAACTCGGCCGGTTCGACGCGGCCGTCCGCGTCGTCGACCAGTCCCTGCTGATCTGCCACCGGCTCGCCGACCACGACCTCCAGGCGCTCGCCCTCGACTCGATGGGGACGATCGCCCACGACCGCGGCGAGTTCGAACAGGCCCTGCACCACCACCGCAACGCCCTGTCCCTGCTGCGGCCGGACGACCGGCGCCGCACGGGCCGTACGCTGCTGCGGCTCACCGAGTCGCTGCGCGCCGTCGGCCGCGGCGAGGAGGCCGTGGCGGCGGCCGACCGGGCGGTCGAGGTGCTGACGCTCGACGGCGACCGCCGCGGACGGGGGCTGGCCCTGGCGGCACTCGGCGACGTACTCGCCGAGCGCGGCGGGGACGGCGACGGCGACGCGGCCCGGGCCCACCGGTCGGAGGCCTACGACATCCTGGCCTCCCTCGGCTCCCCCGAGGCCAACCGGCTGCGCGCCCTGATCGGCCCGGGCGGGCCCGCCGTGCGGCCCCGCCGGCAGTGGCCGTCCTGGCTGCCGGAGTGACCCGCCCAAGGCCCGGCCGGCGGCCGGCGGCTCACCTCAACGTCCACACCTGGTTGTCCGCGCCCGAGCAGGGCGCCACTCGCACCCAGTGGCCCACGCCGTCGGACGTCAGGCACAGGCTGGTGTCGGCGTTGACGATCCGGTGGCCGCCCGGAACCGGCGTGATGGCCCAGACCTGGTTCCAGTTGGACGGCGGGCTCGTCCAGATCTGCACCCGGCCGCTGTCCCTGTCCTGGTCCAGCCCCTTGGTGAAGTTGCTGGAGGCGTTGCGCAGGTAGTACCTACCCTCGTCGACCTTGTCCAGCCGCCACACCTGCGCCAGCGTGCCGTTGGCATCGAAGGTGTCGACCTGGTTGCCGTCCCGGTCCTTGGAGTAGGAGTTGTCCAGCGTGCCGCCGTTGCTGCTGATCCGCGCCAGCTCGGGCAGCGGCGCCACCGGCTGCCGGGTGGGCTGCGTCGGCGTCGCGGACGGCGTGGGTGTGGCCGTTTCGGCGGGATCCGGCCGGGCCGGGGCGGTGGGGGTCGGCGCGGGCGCGGCGGGGTTCTCCCCGGTGGTGGAGGCGGGGGCCGGGAGCGGGGCGGAGCCGCGGGTGGGCACGGCGGCGGCCGGGGCGGGGGGCGTGACGAAGGGGCTCCGGGTGGTCGGCGCGGGGGCGGCCGGGGCGGGAGCGGGACTCTCGCCCGCGCCCGGCACGGCCGGCGGGGGCGGGAGCGTCGCCGAGGCGGACGGCTGTCCGGTGAGCGGGCTGCCGGCCTCCACGAACGCGGCGGCGTCCGGCCGGGCGGGGCCGTCCGTGGGCCCGGCGACGGCGGCGGTGTCCTGCGGCGCGCCGTCCCGGCCGGGCCGGACCACCGCCGCCCCGGCGGCCCCGGCCATGCAGAGCAGGGTCAGGGCCGTCGCCCCGGCCAGCGCCCGCAGGCGGTGCCCGGTCCGCGGGGCGGGTCCGGTCCGCGGGGCACGCCCGGTTCGTGGGGCACGCGCCGCGACCGGCCGGGGACCGGTCCCGGTCCCCGGCCAGGACGGGGACCGGGACGGGCCCGGCGACGGCGCCGCCTCCACCGCAACGAGGGCGCGGCGTGCGGCGGTGGCCATCGTCGCCGCGTCGGGCCAGCGCTCACCGGGTTCCTTGGCCATCGCCCGCTCGACCAGCGCCCGCACCGGCGCGGGCACCTCCCCGGGAAGCGGCGGCACCGGCTCCGTCAGGTGCTTGAGGATCACTTCGAGGGCGGTCTCCCCCTCGTACGGGAGCCGGCCGGCGAGACACTCGTAGAGGACCACGCCGAGCGCGTAGAGGTCGGCCGAGGCGGTGACCGTCCCGGTGGAGGCCTGTTCCGGTGCCTGGTAGGCGGCGGTGCCCAGCACCATCCCCGGGACAGTCGTCCGGGCGTCGCAGTCGGGCCGGGCGATGCCGAAGTCCGCGATCACCGTCCGGTCGCCGCGGACCATCAGGTTGGCCGGTTTGATGTCCCGGTGCACCACCCCGGACCCGTGCGCGGCCTCCAGCGCGTCCAGCACCTGCAGGGCCAGCTCCAGGGCCTCCGCCACCGGCAGGGCTCCGCGGCGCTCCAGGACGGCGCTCAGCGGTTGCCCTTCGATCAGCTCCATGACCAGGTAGCCGACCGGGCGCCGCCCGTTCGCGGCGCCGGGCCCGGCGTAGGGCCCGTGGTCGTCGCCGAGCCCGTAGTCGTGGTCGTGGCCGGGCCCGCGGTCGTGCCCGTAGTCGTACACGCCGACGATGCCCGGGTGCCGCAACCGGGCCATGACCCGGGCCTCGGCGTGGAAGCGCTCGGCGAAGCCGGGCTCGTCCAGCAGGGCGGGCTTCACCACCTTGACCGCCACCCGGCGGCCGAGGACCTCGTCCTCGGCGAGCCACACATCGCCCATCGACCCGCCGCCCAGCCAGTCCACCAGTCGGTAGCGGTCGGCGAGCACGGTGCCGCGCATGCATCCCCCTGAATCGAGCCCGAGGACCGGAGCGGATCCGGGGACCGGCCCGGTTCCCCGGGCACGCCCTGGTCCGGGCGCACTCCGAGGATCATGACACCGGCAATTCAACTACTGAATTCCCATCATATGAACCGCTCTCGGCCCGGGCCATCACCGGCCCCCGCCCCCCGGCGGGCCGGCGGCGGGCCCGCTCTCCCCCGGCGGCGTACGGGGCGCCGGATCCGTCGTTCGCCCACGGACGGCGCCGCCCAGGGGCGCCTCCGCGCAGGTCGCAGGCAGCCGACCGTGCACGGACGGCCTCCGGTCCGCGGGCCGGTGAACCGCCCCGCCCGGCACCGCGAACAGGCGGCGGATCCGGCGGGCCTTCACGGACTTCCGCCGGCTTCCGCGGGTTCTGCGGGCTTCCGTGGGCGGTTCCGGTGCGAATGCTGACGTACCGCCGCATAGCGTTCCGGGGTTTGCCCCTCCCCCAGGGGAAGGCGGCACAGTGGCGGGCGTGCAGGAGAACGTGATCACCATCGGCGAACTCGCCGCCCGGACCAGGCTCAGCCTCAAGGCCCTGCGGCTCTACGACGAGCGGGGGCTGCTGCCGCCCGCCCTGGTCGACGCGCGCACCGGAGTGCGCCGCTACGGCCCGGCGCAGGTCGAGCGGGCCCGGCGGATCGCGCTGCTGCGCGCCGCCGGGCTGCCGCTGGCGCGGATCGCGGCCGTGCTGGACGCGGCCGGGCCGGACCCCGGCGCGGACACCGACGCCGACGCGGACACCGACGGCAACGCCGACACCGACGGCAACGCGGGCGAGCGGGAGCTGCTGGCGTACTGGCGGGAGCGGGAGGCCGAGCACGCGGCCCGCCGGGAGGCGGTGGGCTACGCCCGGGAAGTTCTGAGTGGAAGGAGCACCACCGTGTTCGAGATCGCCGAGCGCGACGTACCCGAGCAGCGGGTCCTGTTCGTACGCCGGCACGTGGACGCCGCCGCGCTGCCCGGCTTCCTCGCCGAGGCCGGCGAGCTGCTGCTCGGCCGGCTGCGGGAGGTCGGCGCGTGCCTGTCCGGACCGCTGTTCGCGGTGTACCACGGCCTGGTGGGCGAGGACTGCGACGCCCTGGTCGAGGTCTGCGCCCCCACCCCGAACGACGTCGGGCCGCACGGCCCGTTCGCGGTGCGCATCGAACCCGCGCACCGCGAGGCGTACACCGCCCTGACCCGGCGGGGCTTCACCGCGATGGCCGCCGCCCACGACGCGGTGGGCGCCTGGGCCGCCGCCCGCGGGTACGGGCGGGGCGGGCCGAACCGGGAGGTGTACTACCCGAACCGGGAGACCGCCGGACCGCGGGAGCACGTCGTGGACGTCGCCGTGCCGCTGGCCGCGGGCCGGTAGCCCCGCGGCCCCGGCCGGGGGCTGACGGCGAGCCGACACAGGGCCCGCCGCGGCCCGCCGAGGCCCGCCGAGAGATGACGCACCGGGGTCGCCCCCGTACGGACGGGCACCGCCCGGGTGTGGAATGGGCCACAGTTCCAGGGCTGTTGGGGGCCGCGGGTGAGAAGGGTCACGCCCGGAGCGCTTTCGCGGCCCGCGGCGGCGGCCGCCCCCGGCAGGACTGGGCGGGCGCCGTTCCGGCACGGGCGAAGGGCCCGTCCGCTTCGGGACCTTGGTCGTGAATCCCCTCGACCTTCGGCCCGGTGGCGGCCCCACGGGGCCGGGGCAACCGTGGACGGTCGCCCGTTGTGACCGGGCGATGGCGCCGTCCGAGGTGGGCGGCGTCTTCCCCTGCCGTCTACCCGGCGCACGGTGCGCAGTGCGTGCCGTACGCTCCGGAGGACCCCCAGCACATGTCCCAAACCATCGACAACGCCCCGTATACCGCGTTCCACCGCAGGCTGGCCCTGGCCTGTTCGGGCGGACCCCTGCTCGACGGCTACATCCTGAGCATCGTCGGCGTCGCCCTGATCGGGATGCGCCCGGACCTCGGGCTGTCCACGGCCGAGGTCAGCCTGATCGGCGCCGCCGCGCTGGTGGGGATGTTCGTCGGCGGCGCGCTCTTCGGCGTGCTGACCGACAAGATCGGCCGGGAGGTGATGTACACCGCCGACCTGCTCGTGATGGTCGCCTGCTCGGTGCTCTCCTTCTGGGTGGACGCGGTGTGGGCGATCGCCGTGCTGCGCTTCGTGCTCGGCATGGCCGTGGCCGCCGACTACCCCATCGCCACCTCGCTGCTCGCCGAGTGGCTGCCCGCCAAGAAGCGCGGCCGCCTGCTCGGGCAGCAGATCGTCGCCTGGTACGCCGGCTCGGTGCTCGCCTACGTGGTGGGCTACCTGTTCCTGGAGCTGGCCGGGCCGGGCAGCTGGCGGTGGATGCTGGCGAGCTCCACGGTGCTGTGCGTGGTGTTCCTGGTGATCCGGCGCGGCTCGCCGGAGTCCCCGCGCTGGCTGGCCGCCAACGGGCGGGTCGGTGACGCGGTGCGCGTGGTCGAGAAGCACCTCGGGGTCCGGGTCGACGGCCGTGAGCTGATGCCCGATCCGGCCGAGCGCGGCCGCCCCGCCGGGCTGCGCCTGCTGATGACCCAGCCCTACCGGCGCCGCACCCTGTTCTGCGGCCTGTTCTTCATGTGCCAGGTCGGCCCGCTGTTCGCGATGCTCACCTTCGGCCCGCAGATCCTCTCCTCCTTCGGCATGCCGGGCGGCACCGTGATGGAGACCCTCGGCACCGGCCTGATCAGCCTGGTCTTCCTGCTCGGCTGCTACCCGGCGCTGCGCCTGATCGACACCCGCGGCCGGCGGCCCGTCATCATCTGGTCCTTCGCGCTGATGACCGTCCCGCTGGCGCTGCTGGGCGTGTGGCCCACCGCCCCGGCCGCCGTCGCGCTGCTGGCGCTGTGCGCGTACGCCTTCCTGTGCGGCGGGCCGAACGTGCTCGACTGGACGTACCCCAACGAGCTTTTCCCCACCGAGATCCGCGCCACCGCCGTGGGCGTCGCCACCTCGGTCAGCCGGATCGGCGCGGCCGTCGGCACCTACCTGCTGCCGCTGTCGCTGACCGGGCTCGGCACCGGCCCGACCATGCTGATCGCCGCCGGGACCACCGCCGTCGGCCTGCTGGTCTGCGTCCTGTGGGCCGAGGAGACCCGCGGCACCGCGCTCGGCGCCTCCCCCGCGGCCTCCGCCGGCGCCTCCGGCTCCGCCCCGCGTTCGGCCCGGGCCGCCGTCCCGACCCAGCGGGTCCCGCAGACGGCGCGCTGACGGCCGCCGCTGCGCACGGCTCCCGCGTCCCGCTTCCGACGGCGCCGCCCGGTTCCCCCGGGCGGCGCCGTCGGGCGTTACGGAGCGCCGACTCCCTTTTCCCGCACCACCGACGGCGCCCGCCCGACTCGCACCGGCACCGGCGGCACCGACCGCACCGTCATGAGCCGCCGACCCCCGCGCCCCGAAGGTGTTCCAGGGTGGCGTGGTAGGCCCGCCACAGGGGGCGCGGGCCGCACCAGGCGTGGGGCGGCAGGAGGTCGTCGCGCTCCACGTCTGCGGGCAACCGGCCGGTGACGGGGGTGACCACGCGTCCGCGGTGGTGGGCGAGGTAGGTCCAGAAGCCAACGGCGAGCGGTGCGGCGGCCACGCCCGCGGGGACCGGCCAGGTCTCGCCGGTCTGCGGGTGCCGTGGCACCACGGCGATGTCCGGGAACGGGCCGGGCAGCGGCAGGCCGGGACCGGCCAGAGCCACGCGCCGGGGAGGGCGCCCGGCCGCCCGTCCCGGGGGGAGCAGTTGGTCGAGCAGCGCGTGGAAGGCCTCGGCGAGGGGGCCGCCGGGCAGGACGACGGGCGAGCCGTCCGCGGCGGCGACCAGATGGGCGAGCACCACGGCCGACTCCGCCTCCCAGCGCGGGTCCCACCGCCCCGTCTCGTCGAACGGCTCGGCGGCGCACCACCATTGGGTGAGCGCCGCCCAGTCCGCGACCGGTCGGACGGAGCCCGCGGGGACGGGGCGCACCGCGTCCGGCTCCAGCCAGGTGGCCTGCCACAGCGAGCAGTCGTCGATCCTGGTCGCGACCTTCCGGCCGCAGCCGGCGCAGGTGACGTTCGGGCCGTTGCGGCCGTCGATGCCGCAGCAGGCACCGGGTTCGCGCCGCTGGACGAGGGTGGTGCCGTGGGCGTCGCCGGGGGCGATCACGATCGAGCGGGAGGCGCTGCGGGGGTGGTCGTCGACGGCGTAGGTGCCCGATTCCATGAGGACGGGCATGGGGTGGCCGTTGCCGTAGCCGAAGCCCGCGTAGGCGGGGTACGGGACCCGTGACAGCGGCACGGTCAGTGCGTGTCCGCACCGCCCGCACGCGAAGAACTCCATGCACTCCCCTGTTCCGGCGCCGGGAGCGGTCGTGCGCGGCGCCGGTGGGTGAGTATCGCGGGCCCGGCGGCCGAAGCCAACGGGTTTTCCGCCGGACCCGGGCCCGATCCCGGACCCAACCCCGTGGCCGACCCCGGGGCGGGGCCGGCCCGACGGAGAACCCTTGCAAGTCCCTGCGTGCGCAACTATTGTTTGCGAACGTAAATGCAACTGCAAAAGTTGCACACCAGCCCTTGATTCGCCTCCGCGTCCTGGCGCCGGCCGACCCACCGGGAGTCCGACATGAGCACCTCTCTCTTCGCCCCGCTCACCCTGCGGTCGCTGACCGTCCCCAACCGCATCTGGATGCCGGCGATGTGCCAGTACAGCGCCGCCCCGAACGGGGACGCGGCCGGCGTGCCCACCGACTGGCACTTCGCCCACCTCGCGGCCCGCGCCGCCGGCGGCACCGGGCTGATCATCACGGAGGCCACCGCGGTCAGCCCCGAAGGACGCATCAGCCCGTACGACCTCGGCATCTGGAACGACGCGCAGGTCACCGCCTTCCGCCGGATCACCGACTTCCTGAAGAGCCAGGGCACCGTTCCCGCCATCCAGCTCGCCCACGCCGGGCGCAAGGCCTCCACCGAGCGCACCTGGATCGACCGCGGACGCCCCGTCACCCCGGACGAGGAGCACGGCTGGACCCCGGTCGGCCCCAGCGCTGACGCCTTCTCCCCCGCCCACACCACCCCGGACGAGCTGACCGAGGAGCAGATCGGCGAGATCGTGCGGCAGTTCGCCGACGCCGCCCGGCGCGCGCTCGACGCCGGCTTCCAGGTCGCCGAGGTCCACGGCGCCCACGGCTACCTGGTCCACCAGTTCCTCTCCCCCGCGTCCAACCACCGCACCGACGGCTACGGCGGCTCCTACGAGGGCCGCATCCGCTTCGCGCTGGAGGTCGTCGACGCCGTCCGCTCGGTGTGGCCCGAGGACCTGCCGGTCTTCTTCCGCGTCTCGGCGACCGACTGGATCACCGAGAACCCGCAGGACGGCCGCGAGGGCTGGACCTCGCAGGACACCGTCCGCCTCGCCAAGGAGCTCCGGGCCCACGGCGTCGACCTGCTCGACGTCTCCACCGGCGGCATCGTCCCCGACGCCCGGATCGAGGCCGGGCCCGGCTTCCAGGTGCCCTTCGCCGAGGCCGTGCGCCGCGAGACCGACCTGCCGGTGGCCGCCGTCGGCCTGATCACCGACCCCGCCCAGGCCCAGGACATCCTCACCGACGGCCACGCCGACGCCGTCCTGATCGGCCGCGAACTGCTGCGCGACCCCTACTGGGCCCGCCACGCCGCCGCCGCGCTCGGCGGCGAGGTCGCCACCCCCGCCCCGTACCACCGCGCCTGACGCCCGCATGCGGGTGGGGCGGGGAGCCGATCCGGTCGGCTCCCCGCCCCACGCGCGCACCGGGGACTGCTCAGGCCCCCTGTCGCCCCGAGTCCTCGGCGTCCTCGTCGTCCTCGTCGTCCACGGCCGTGGCGTCGCTCAAGTCCTCCACTCTCACCGGCCGTTGGCCTTCGAACACGACCGCGAGGCCGTAGGGGTCGCAGATCGGCAGGCGACCCTCGGCGAAACGCAGGTGCCACTCGTCGAGGTAGAAGTTGAGCTGCGGGCAGTCCAGTGGGAAGTCCTCGACGGGCAGGCCGCGGTAGGGCCGCGCCTGCGCTTCGGTGAGGCCGAAGAAGGCCGGGTCGGCCTCCACCTGCTCGCGCACGAAGCGGATCCCCGTCCCGATGTAGTGGTCGACCCTGCCGAGCACCTCGCCGACCAGGGGAAGATCGGCCCGGTCGAGGTCGTCGGTGCCTTCGAGCAGGACGGTGGCCTCGACGGGGGCACCGTACAGCGCGCTCCTGGGCGCCCGGGCCACGCTCCAGACCCTCAGCCCGTCGGGCCCCTGATCGGGGAGCAGCTGTCCGATGCCGCTGCGGAAGACGTTCGAGGACACGGCTGCTCCATCTCGCGAAACCCGGGAACGGACGGACAACGCTACCCCGGCGCAGCGCGGCCCGTCCGGTCGGGTGCGTGGTCCACAGGAAATCTTTCGGCTCCAGTAGCGCGCGGTGATGCCATTTCAGGGGGTCCTGACCGCAAATCTTCCTGTTGAGGTGGAGCTGCGTGGCGACTTGAATTGGAGTGCACTCCAAGTTCTACGGTTCCTTCCGTGGTCGCCGCCGTCGTGGTCGGCGGCCGGGAAACGGGAGAGGAGCGGCGCAGATGAGCATGTCCGCGAGTGAGGCCGAGGTCCGCCGGGAGCGTTTCGCGCACGGGGCCGAGGTGCTCGACCGGATCGACGGCGAGGCCGGGCGGCGGGTGGTGGAGTCGCTGGGCGAGGTGAGCCCCGAGCTCGGGCACCAGGTGGTCGCCTGGGGGTTCGGGGAGATCTACAGCCGTCCCGGGCTGGCGCCGCGCGAGCGGCAGTTGGTCACCCTGGGCATGCTCACCGCGCTCGGCGGGTGCGAGCCGCAGCTGGAGGTCCACGTCAACGCCTCGCTGAACGTCGGGCTGACACCGCAGGAGATCGTCGAGGCGCTGCTGCACTCCGCCGTCTACTGCGGGTTCCCGAAGGCGCTGAACGCGACCTTCGTCGCCAAGAAGGTGTTCGGCGAGCGCGGCCTCCTGCCGGTCGTGACGGACGGGCAGGAGGACCGGTCGGTCGGCTGAGCGGCAGTCGGGCCCGTCGGCGTGTCAGGCCGTGGCCGGTGGTGCTTCCTCGGGCAGCAGGTGCCGGCCGAGGTGCGCCGTGAGGAACGCGGCGATCGTCTCCGCATCGGTGGACTCCGCCGGCAGGTCACCCGGGCGGGGCCGGTGGAGCCCGATGAGTTCGTCCCGCAACCGGGCGTCGAGAAGCGGCGCCTGGTAGCGGTCGATGGTCCCGCGGTAGAACAGCCAGTTGGAGATCCTGACGGCGGGGCAGCGGCCGGACTGCGGCTCGTCCGACAGATGGCCCTCGTGCCAGGCGCCGACGTAGACGTAGTCCGCGCGCCTCAGCGCCCCGTCGAGGTTCGGGGTGGGGAGGTCCTTCAGGTTCCAGTAGCTGCGGGCCTCGGCCTCGGGTACGGGTTCCGGGAGTGCGGCGAGCCAGAGACGAAATTCGAACACCGAAGCAGCTTGGCAGATCTTCACCGGATCCGCCGTCGCCGCCGCAGCCACCGGTGGCCAGGAGGGCCCCGACCCGGCCGGTGCGCCGGGGCACCGGCTCAGAACCCGGTCAGGGTCGTCTTGCCGATCGCCGCACCGGACTCCTGGAGGCGGTGGGCCGCCCGGAGGTTGGCGGCGTTGACGGGGCCGAGGTCGCGGGTGGCGGTGGTGGTCAGGACTCCCGCGTCCACCAGGCGGGCGACCCGGTCGAGGATCCGGTGCTGCACCGCCCGGTCGGCGGTGGCGTGCAGGGAGCGGGTGAACATGAACTCCCAGTGGAAGGAGATGCTCTTGCCCTTGAGGACGCCGATGTCCAGGGAGTCGAAGTCGTCGATGGCGACGATGCCGCCGAAGGGGTTCAGGGCCTCGGCGTAGGCGGCGAGGTTGCGGTCGGTGGCGACGGTGCTGAAGACGTGGTCGAGGCCGCCGGGGGCGGCCTTCGCCAGCTGCGGGCCGAGCGGGCGCGTGTGGTCGATCACGTGGTCGGCGCCCATGCGGCGGGCGAAGTCGGCCGACTCCGGGCGGGACGCGGTGCCGATCACGGTCAGGCCGGTGAGGGCGCGGGCGAGCTGGGTGACGAGGGAGCCGACGCCGCCCGCGGCGGCGGTCACCAGCAGGGTGCCGCCCTGCTCCGGGCCGCCGGTGCCCAGACCGAGGCGTTCGAAGAGGCCCTCCCAGGCGGTCAGCGCGGTCAGCGGCAGCGCTGCTGCCCCGGCGTGGGAGAGGGTGACCGGCTTGTGGCCGACCAGGCGCTCGTCCACCGCGTGGTAGCGGGAGTTGGTGCCGGGCCGGTCCAGGGCGCCGGCGTAGTACACCTCGTCGCCGACCTCGAACAGTTCCGTCTGCGGGCCGACCGCGACCACGGTGCCGGACGCGTCCCAGCCCAGCACCCGCGGCTCACCGCCCGGGTCGGCGTTCTGCCGGACCTTGTGGTCCACCGGGTTGACGGCCACCGCCTCCACCCGCACCAGCAGGTCGCGCGGGCCCGGCCGGGGCACGGGCAGCTCGACGTCGAGCAGGCTCTGCGGGTCGTCGACCGGCAGGCTCCTGCGGTAGGCGACGGCGGGCATCGTCGCGGGGATCGCGGCCGTCCCGGGGGTCGTGGTCGTCTCGGGCATCAGAAATCTCCTCGTCGGAAGGAATGGGCGGCGCACCGCCGTCCGGGCACGTCGGCGACGGTATGCGAGGGGTGGTGGTTACCCGCAAGGACCATTGGTACCCATCGGGTACCGAAGCAGTACCCGATGGGTACCATCGGCGGGTGACGACGACCCGTACGACGAGGACCCACGCCCCCGACTGCACCGACCCCAGGTCCGTCTACGCCGCGGCCTGCCCCTGCCGCGACATGCTCGACCTGCTGGCCAACAAGTGGAGCGCCCTCGCGCTGGGCGCCCTGGAGGACGGCCCGCAACGCTTCGGCGCGCTGCGCACCCGCCTGCAGGGCGTCAGCCCCAAGGTGCTCACCCAGACCCTGCGCCGGCTGGAGGAGCACGGCCTGGTCGACCGCGAGATCCACGCCGAGGTCCCCCCGCGGGTCGAGTACAGCCTCACCGCACTGGGCGCGGACGCCTGCGTCCCGCTGGCGCACCTGCGCACCTGGGTGGAGCACAACATCGACCGCTTCCCCGGCCCCGCCTGAGCCCGGCCCGCCCGAAGCGCCCCGGGGCGAAACGCGCATGCGCTTCGGTCGGGACGTCTGCCATCCTCGGGCGCATGCCAGCCCGCAACCGCCGACTGCCGCGCGATCTGTCGTGGCCGCTCACCCCGACCGACATCCGCGCCGTCCTCGGCGCGCAGGAGGCGGAGGCCGCCCACCTGGAGTTCGGCAACCGCCCGTGGGAGGACGGGACCGCGCTGCACGTCGAGTGGGTGCCGGGCCTGTCCTCCAACCACGGCGGCGGCATCCACCCCCGGTGGTGGTACACGGTGCGGATCGGGGTCGCCCCGCTCCCGGCCTCCGAACGGGCCGCGGCCCGGCACCTCCTGCGGCAGAGCGCGCTCCCCGAACTCGCGGCCTGGATCGACGCCGCCCGCCGGGCACCGCAGACCTGGACCCTGGCCCGGCACAGCCGCTCCTGGCGGCCCGACGGCAGCGGCACCGCCCACCGCGACGACCTCCGGCCCTATGCCTGAACCGGGCCCGGCGAGGAGCGGGAACCGCCCTTCGCCCGGTCGGACCGCACCCGCGGCTGCCGTCCCGGATCACGGCCGGAACCTCGGCGCGCTCCATTCTGTGCGAGACCAGCCTGGCCTCGGTCCAGCGCCCACAGGAGGAGTTCGACCGGGGTGCCGGGGACGCCGACGGTGAGGAAGCGTCCGCCGGGGTTGGGGAAGTCGATGCGCTTCTCCAGGCCGAGTTGCTCCGTGCAGAACGTCAGGGCGCGGTCCTGGTCGGTGACGTAGAGCGTCACGTACATGAGGTCGGTGAGCACGGTGCGGTCCTTCCGGCTGTCGGTCGCTGTCACCTCACCGACGGATCCCGGCCCGGGGATGTGACGGGCGGGCGGAGGGATCTTTTTCCGGTCATCCGGCTGCGCGCGGGCCGGGCCGTTCCCGGTCGGCGGCCGGGCCGGGCAGGGCGAGGGTCGCCCGCAGGCCGCCGGCCGGGTCGGGGGCTAGGTGGAGTTCGCCGTGGTGGGCCTCGGTGACGGCGGCGACGATCGCCAGGCCCAGCCCGTGGCCGCGGCGGGCCGGGTCGGTCCCGGCGGTGCGCCCGCGTCCGCGCAGGAAGGGTTCGGTGAAGGTGGCCACGGCCTCCTCCGTCAGCCGCGGGCCGGTGTTGGTGACGGTCAGGTGCACCCGGCCGGGCCGCTCGGGGTCGGCCCCGGTGGCGACGGTGACCCGCCCGCCGGCGCCGGGCGGCAGGTTGTGCCGCAGCGCGTTGTGCAGCAGGTTGACGGCCGCCTGGCGCAGCAGGACGGGGTTGCCGGTGGTCGGGGCGGGGCGCAGGTCTGCGGTGAGGGTGATGCCGAAGGCCTCGGCCTCGTCGCGGACGGCGGCCAGCGCCTCGCCGGTGGCGGCGGCGAGGTCGGTGGGGGCGAGGTCGGGCGGGGCGTGGCCGAGGTCGGCGAGCTGGAGCAGGGCCTCGCTGATCTCGATGCCGCGCTGGTTGGTGTCCTGGAGGCGGGTGACGAGGCGGCCCCAGTCCTGGCCGGCCGGGTCGGCGGCGGCGACCTGGAGCATGGTGCGGGTGATCGCGAGCGGGGTGCGCAGTTCGTGGGAGGCGTTGGCGGCGAAGCGCTGCTGGGCCTCGAAGGAGCGCTGGAGGCGCGCCAGCATCTCGTCGAAGGCGTCGGAGAGGTCGGTGAACTCGTCGCGCGGCCCGGTGAGGGCGATGCGGTGTTCCAGGGCCCCGCTCGCGGCGCGGTGGGCGGCGCGGGTGATGTCCTGCAGCGGGCGCAGCACCCGGCCGGCGATCAGCCAGCCGCCGATCAGGCCGACGGCGGTCAGCAGGGCCAGGGCGTAGCCGCTGGCCCTGAGCAGCGAGTCCAGGATCTCCTGGCGGGAGGGGGCGTCGGAGCGGTAGCGCGGGTTGGAGGAGGTGAGGGGGTAGTTGGGGACGTAGCGCATGCCGACGTAGACCACGGCGAGGGAGAGGAGGCCGGCGGTGACGGCGAAGAGGGTGTAGCTGAGGGTCAGGCGCATCCGGGCGGTCAGGCGGCGCGGGCGGTTTCCGGTGCGGCGTCCGCCCGTGCGGGGCCCGGGGCCGGAGGGGTCGGAGGGGTCGGAGGGGTCGGGGCCGGGGTCGGGGTTCACCGCGGGGTGCCTTCCTGGCCGGGGTCGGTGGAGGGGTCGGTGAGGCGGTAGCCCACGCCCGGCACGGTCTGGATCACCCACGGGTCGCCGAGGCGTTTGCGCAGGCCGGAGATGGTGATGCGGACGGCGTTGGTGAAGGGGTCGGCGTTCTCGTCCCAGGCGCGTTCCAGCAGGTCCTCGGCGCTGATGACGCCGCCGCGCGCCGCCATCAGGACCTCCAGGACGGCGAACTGCTTGCGGGACAGGCCCACGTAGCGGCCGTCCCGGTAGACCTCCCGGCGGAAGGGGTCCAGGCGCAGCCCGGCGTACTCCAGGACGGGCGGGGCGGCCTGGGCCGGGCGGCGGGCCAGCGAGCGCAGCCGTACGACGAGTTCGGCGAGGTCGAAGGGCTTGGTGAGGTAGTCGTCGGCGCCGAGTTCGAAGCCGGCGACCTTCTCGTTCAGGCGGGCGGCGGCGGTGAGCATCAGGACCCGGCAGCCGAGGCCGCCGCGGACGATGCTGCGGCAGACGTCGTCGCCGTGGGTGCCGGGGATGTCGCGGTCGAGGACGACGACGTCGTAGCTGTGGACGGCCAGGCGCTCCAGCGCCGCGTCGCCGTCGGTGACGATGTCGCAGGCGATCGCCTCCAGTCGCAGGCCCGCCTGGACCGCCTCCGCGAGGTAGATCTCGTCCTCCACCACCAGGACCCGCACGTGCTGTTCTCCCTAGCTCTTCGCTGTTCGTACCCATTGGACCCGATGGGACCTATCGAAAACGTATCGGCCTGCGCAGACGTCCTCGCAACACCGGTTCTCCTCCAATGGTCCGGCAACGGACGAGCAACACCGGGAGGCAGGAATGGACACGACGGACACCCCGACGGGGACGGGCACGGGCACGGGGACCGGCACGGGCACGGCGGCGCGGAGCGGACGGCGGCGGCTGGCCGCGGGCGCCGCCGCGACGGCGGTGCTGACCCTGGCCGGGGCGTGCGCCGCCGCCGACCCGCCGGGCACCGAGGCCGTCCTGCGCACCCTGGCGTCCACCGTCACCGCCCAGCCCGTCACCGCCTCGCCCGCCACGACGCAGGCGTCGGCGGAGGCGGAGGGGGAGATACCCGACGGCCGGACGCTGACCCCCTCCGACACCGACTCCCCCGCCGTGGGCAACCTGGACGGGCCGCTGCTCGAGGCCCTGCAGCGGGCGGCCGTCGACGCCCGGGCCCGGGGCATCGAGATGACCGTCACCTCCGGCTGGCGCAGCAAGGCCTACCAGCAGCGGCTGCTGGACCGGGGGGTGGTCAAGTACGGGAGCCTGGAGCAGGCCCGCAAGTTCGTCAACACCCCGGAGAAGTCCGCGCACGTCAGCGGCAAGGCGGTGGACGTCGGCCCGACCAGCGCCGACTACTGGCTGATCCAGAACGGCGCCCGGTACGGGCTGTGCCAGGTGTACGCCAACGAGATCTGGCACTTCGAACTGCTCACCCCGCCGGGCGGGACCTGCCCGGCTCCGCTGCCGGACGCCGCAGGGTGAGGGGGCGCGCCGTGACGTCTTCCGTGCCGTCCGTACCGTCCGTACCGTCCGTCCCGTCCGAGACGCCCGCCCGGCCCGGCCCGCCGCGCCGGCGGCGACGGGCCGCACCGACGTGGCCGGCCGCGCCGAAGTGGCTGATCGCACTGAAGCGGCTCCTCGCGTCGAGGGGGCCGGGCGCACCGGGGCGGGGAGCCGCACCCGCGTGGCGGGCCGTGCCCCGGTGGCGGCGCGGGCGCGTGCCCGCCGCGCTCGGGCTGCTCACCGCGCTCGCCCTGGGCGGCCACCGGCTGGTGCCGGAGCTCGGTGTGGGCCTGGGCAGCCTGTGGGAGAGCGCCCTGCCGTGGAGCGGCCTGGTGGCGGTGGCGGCGCTGCTGTGCGCGGCGCTGCGCCGGGCACCGGCGGCGGCCTGCGCGGGCGGGGTGCTGGTGGCGGTGTGGGCGGCGGTGTTCGGGCCGCTGCTGCTGTCCGGCGGGGCCCCGGCGGGCGGGGCCGGCGGGCCGGGCCTGACGGTGGTCACCCACAACGTGAACGCCGCCAACCAGGACCCGGCCGGCACCGCCCGGGCGCTGCTCGCCGCGGACCCGGACCTCGTCGCGCTGGAGGAGGTCACCGACGCGGCCCTGCCCGCCTACCGGAGCGTGCTGGACCGGGCACTGCCCCACCACGCCCGCACCGGCACCGTCGCCCTGTGGAGCCGCTACCCGGTGACGGAGTCCCGGCGGCTGGTCATCGACCCCGGCTGGAACCGCTCCCTGCGGGCCGAAGTCAGCGCCCCGGGCGGGCCGTTGGCGGTGTACGTCGCCCACCTGGCCTCGGTGCGCACGACCTTCTCCGGCTTCGCCACCGCCCACCGCGACCGCGACATCGCCGCCCTCGCCGGGGCCCTGGACGCCGAACCGCTGCACCGGGTCGTGCTGCTGGGCGACCTCAACACCGCCGCCGACGACCGCGCCCTGGCCCCGCTGGCCCGCCGTCTCACCCCGGCCCGCAGCGGCTTCGGCTTCAGCTGGCCGGCCGCGTTCCCCCTGGTCCGCATCGACCACGTGCTCACCCGCGGCCTCGCCGCCACCGGCACCTGGACCCTCCCGGCCACCCCCAGCGACCACCGCCCGGTGGCGGCGAGGCTGCGGGGGTGACGGCAGGGCCCGGCGGTCGGGCCGGGACCGTGCTCCCGGCCCGGTCAGGCGACCAGGCGCAGCCAGGCGGCCGCGAGTGCGGCGTGACCGGCCGGGGTCGGGTGGACGCCGTCCGCGGACCAGTGCTCCGGTCGGGTCGTCGCGCCGAGTTCGGCGAACCTGCCGTCGGCGGCGAGCAGTTGGGCGCCGTACCGGCGGGCGAGCCTGCGCACGGCCTGGATCTTCGGGTCCAGGTCGGCGCGCCACTGCTCGCGTTCCTTCTCACCGATGAGCACCGCGTCGCCGGCCTCGACGACGCCGCGGATCGGCACGAGGAACGGCTCGACGAGGACCAGTCGGGTGCCCGCCTCGGCGAGGGGCGCGAGCAGGCGGTCGTAGGTCGCCTCGAAGCGCTCCGCGGGGATCGGGTACCCCTGCGGGTCGAGGGTGTGCCAGCCCGTGTCGTTGATCCCGACGAGGATCGACACCACGTCCGGGCGCGCGTCGAGCACGTCCGTGCGCCAGCGGGCCTCCAGGTCCATCGCCTTGTCGCCGGCGTTCGCGGTGTTCAGCCAGGTCACCGGCCGGTCCGGGTAGCGGTGGCCCCACTCGCCCGCGACGAGCAGCGGGTAGCCGGTTCCGAGGCCGTCCTCGCTCTCCCGGCGCCGGCCGTCGGTGATCGAGTCGCCGGTGAACATCACGGTGCTTCCCGGCCGGATGGTGATCGTCATGTGCGCTCCCTGGAAGAGATGGGGCAGGACCTCTTCCAAGGTGCCGGGCCGCACCGTCAGCACACCGGCGGCCGACGGCAGTCCACCGTCATCCAGCTTTCACCGGCGCCGATGTGACGTGGCGTCAGTTCGCGGGGACGGCGTCCTTGGGCAGGGTGTGCCAGTTGGTGACGACCGGCTTGTCGACCGGAGTGGTGCCGACGGGGACGCTCGCCGGGTTCGGGTCGGGGGTGCCGATGCCGATGATGACGTCGGTGTACTGGACGGCCTGGTTGCCCTTGGTGGTCTTGGCCATGATGCCCGCGTAGGCGGTCTTGGCGCCGCTCAGGGTGATCGCCTCCCCGGTGCCGTGCTCGAAGGGCCCGGCCTCGATGCCGCCGGAGCCGAACGCGATGACGGGGTGGGTGCCGGGGAGCGTGCAGGTGATGCCCTGCTTGGCCTTGGCGCTGATCAGGATGTAGCCGCCGGCCTGGCTCTCGGTCTTCGCGGTGAAGTCCAGGTCGTTGGCGCCGCAGGCCTGGCCGTACCCGCTCTTGTCGGCGGAGGGGGCGGAGGGGGCCGGGGAGGACTTGGGCGGGGCGGTCTTCGTCGGCGCGGCGCCGGCCGGGGCGGCCGTGGTGGGCGCGGCGGCGGGTGCTGCGGGCCCGGTGGCGGCGGGGCCGGTGGCGGCGGGAGCGGCGCTCGTGTCGCTGTTGTCCGGTCCGCAGGCCGTGGCGGTGGCGGCGATCGCCGCGACGGCGGCGGCGGTGAGGACGAGGCGGCGCTTGCGCATGGGTTCTCCTGCTGTCGATTTTCGGCGGTGCGTTCTCCGATGCGTGATCACCGTACGCGGGGGTCGTTCACGGGCCGGTGCGGGAAATATCCCGATCCTGTCCCAGAAGGCGCGCGGGAGGACGGCCGGGCCGGCTCCCCGGGGGGAACCGGCCCGGTCGCTGAGGCGGAGTCAGGACAGCAGGTCCGCCTGGAGGGTGACGACCTGCCGGAACGGCGCGGTGGGCACGCCGGCGGGGTTGGTCATGGTGACGACGGCGAGGACGTCGGCGGCGGAGAGGTAGGCGACGCGGGCGGTGGGGGCGCCCTTGGAGCCGGCCGTGGTGGACTCCACGGTGGTCAGGCTCATGCCGTCGAAGGTGTCCCAGTCGTCGTGGGGGGTGCTCCTGGTGTCGGCGGCGGCCTTGGGGCGGCCCTTGGAGCGCAGGTCGGCGAAGGCCCCCCAGGACTCCCGCACGGAGCCGAAGCGCAGCAGCCGGATCTGGGTGCGGGTGCCGTCGGAGGCCGTCCACTCCCGGACGGTGGCCGCGCGGCAGGCGTCCTCCAGCAGCAGGACGCGCACCTTGACCGGGTCCTGCTGGTCCTCGGCGAGCGCGTCGCAGGGCACCCACTGGCCGAACCCGGAGCCGGCGGCGGGCGCGCCGGCGGAGGCCGAGGGCTCCGGGGAGGCGGTCGGCGACCCCGAGGCGGTGGACGACCCCGAGGGGACGGCACCGGCACCGGGGGCCGGGAAGACGGGCGGGGTCAGCGAACCGCCGGCCTCCTTGGGCGCGGGCAGCAGCAGGTGGCGCAGGTCCGCGTGGTGCAGGGACTTGCCCTTGTCGTCCGGGGCGTTCTTGCCGGCCGGCAGCGGCGGCAGGGTCAGCGGCGCGAAGGTGTAGCGGCCGTCGCTCGCGGTGGCCAGGCCCGGCAGGTCGGTGCGCTCGGGCGCGGTGACGGCCAGGGCGGTGCCGGTGCCGGCGAGGACGAACACCAGGGCGGCGCCGCCCCAGCGCACCGCGGCCTTGCGGCGCAGGGCCCGGCGGGCCTCCCGCTCCGCGAGGACGGCCGGGTCCTCGGGGACGGCGACGGGCGCGGCGAGCGCCGCCAGGAGCGGATCGGGCGCGTTCTGCGGCGCGTTCGCGGGCGCGTTCTGCGGTTCGGGCGCGGGGACGTTCCCGGGCGCAGGCGCGGGCGCGCTCTCGGGCGCGGGCGGCGGGGTGGCGTGGTCGGTCATACGGACGCTCCCGGGCGGGCGAGGCGGTCGAGCTGGGCGGTGAAGAGGGCGACGATCCTGTCCTTGGGCAGCGGTGCCACGCCCTCGGCGCTCATGATCACCAGGAGGTCGCCCTCGGCGGCCGAGCACTCCAGGTAGTCGATCGGCGCGGACGGCGGCGCCGGCATCAGGTAGCAGTGCGCCTCGGGGTGGCCGGGGATCGCCGGGCCGATCCGGAACAGGCCGGTGTCGCCGGTGAAGACCGCGGTGTACTCGTTGATCCGCTGCACTTCCTGCTGGTTGAACTGGCGCAGCTTCAGGCCGATCACCAGGTCGTCCCCGTCGGCGCGGTAGGTGCGCACGCCGGTGGCCTTGACGTGCATGCTCTCCCAGTAGGAGCGCATCTTGTCGCGCTTCTCCTTGGGGAGCTGCTGGAGGTCGGCGTCCAGCTCGGCGGCCAGCTGCTCGCCGCCCAGCTCGGTGTCGTTGCCGTAGCCGCCGTCGTCCGGGCCGGGCCGGTAGCCGGCCGGGACGGGCAGCAGCAGGTCGCGCAGCGAGCCGAAGTGGCTGCCGTTGGACTTGGCGCCGTACGGCGTGGCGGTCGCGGTGGGCGTGGGACCGGTGGACGGGGCGGCGACGGTGACCGGCGCGGGGTCGTCGTACCGGGTCTTGATGATGCCGACGCCGATGACCACGCCGACCAGCGCGGCCGCGGCGGTCGCGGCGCCCGCGCGCAGCAGGCGGCGGGAGGCGGGGCTCGGACCGGCGGGTGCGGCGGATGCGGCGGATGCGGCGGATGCGGCGGGATCGACGGATGCCGCGTCGACGGACCCGAGCGGCGGAACGGACCCGCCGGGCGGAACGGATCCGATGGGCGGGCCGGTCAGGGCGGACGGGGCGCCGGGCGCCGGCTCGGGCGCGCCCGGGGCGGCGGCGGTCACGGTGTCGTCGTTCATACCAGCCGCTCCCACTGCCGCTTGGCGAGGTCCTTGAGGGTGTCGGGGTTCACCGGCTGGGGGCCGAAGACCTCGACCTTCATCTCCAGCGGGCCGCGCTTGGCGACGGCCTCGCCGAAGTAGTACTGCTCGTTGCTGTCGGCCCAGTGGTGCGGCGCGGCGTCCACCTTGTAGCCGCCGGGAGCGCCGTCGGCGAACGCCGGCAAGGTGACGGAGCGCACCTGGTCCGCGTGGTCCGCGGTGTACTGGGTCAGCGTGACGCGGTAGCGGACGTCGTCCTTCTTCCAGGCCACCTCGGCCGCGCGGCGGAAGCCGTTGGAGGCGAGTTCCTTGAAGGTGCCGGCCGCGTTGCCGTTCTCCTCGGCGAGTTCGCCGATCGACACCCAGCTCGGCTTGTCCGCGAAGTCCGCCCAGGGGGCGCTGCCCTCGGGGACGGTGATCAGCAGCTTGGTCAGGTCGCCGTCGATGGCCAGCGGCTTGGGCTGTTCGGCGGCGAGGGCGGCCGGGTCGACCGTGCCGGCCGGGTAGGACGGGTGGGCGACCTGGAGCGGCGGCAGCGGCGTGGGCGGGCGCTGGGCCTGCACGGCGTAGCCGATGCCGCCGCCGGCCAGGGTGCCCAGCACCAGGGCGCAGGCGCCCAGCAGCACGGGGCGGGGGCGGCGCGGGGCGCGCGGGGCGGGGGCGGGCTCCGCCGCGAACGGCTCGGCGGGGACGGCGGGTTCGCCGTGCTCCGGCGCGACGGGCGCGACGGGCGGCGCAGCGGGCGCGGCCGGCGGGGCGGCGGGCGGCGGCGGCGGAACAGCGGCCGCGGGCACGGCAGGCGCGGGCACGGCAGGCGCGGGCACGGCGGGCGCGGCGGGCGCCGGCTCCGCGGGTTCGGTGGTCACGGAAGTGGCTCCAGAGAAGGGGGAAGAGGAAGGGGCGGCATCGGGCGGGCGGTCGGAGCCTGGCTCAGCCGCCAGTGGTGAGCCACTCGCGCTGGCGCTTCATCAGCTCGTTCAGCAGCGCCTTGTCGGGCGTCCCCTTCACGTCGACGTCGACCGTGTACTGCACGTCGCCCTGACTGGAGATGCCGCTCATCGATCCGGTGTAGGCCTGCTGCTTGGGGGCCTGCAGGTAGCCGTGGCCGCCCGGGTCGCCGTCGATGTCGAACGGGCTCAGCGACTTGACCTCGTAGCCCTTGACGAAGTCGCGTGCCGCACCGGTGGAGCCGAACTTCAGCAGGGTGACGGTGACTTCGGCCTTGCCGTCGGCGGTCCGGTACGTCCGGGTCGCGCCGCTCCTGTAGCCGTACGAGCCGAGGATGTCCATGATGCCGTCCTGCTTGCCGAAGAGCGCGGCGACGTCGTCGTTGGTCATGGTCATCCCGTCCGCGGGACCGTAGGACTCGCCGCCGGCCGGGATGGGGAGCAGGAAGTAGCGCAGGTCGCCCTCGTGCTGGCCGTTCTTGACCGTGCCCTTGACGGTGCTGGCGGGGGCGGGTTCGGCCGGGGCGGCGGTGGGCACCGGGACGGGCGCGGCCGAGGGCGTCGCGGACGCGGTGGCACTCGCGGTGGCACTCGCACTCGCGCTCGCGGCCACCCTCGACGGGGCGGGGGCGGCCGCGGCCGAGCGGGCGGCGGGCTTGCCGACGGCGACGGTCACCGCGGCGCTGGCCGCGGTGACGGCGAGCAGGCCGGCGGTGGCCAGCGCGACGCCGACGGCGCGCGGCAGCCGGCGCGGGGCCTGCTGCGGCAGGGCGGTCGGCTCCGGCGCGGCGGTCTGCTCCGGCGGGGCGGTCGGCGTCGGCAGCGCTGCCGGCTCCGGTGCGGGCGCGGCGGCCGGCACGGGCGGCGCGGCGGCCGGCTCGGCCGGTGCCGGAGGTGCGGCGGCGGCGCCCTCGTTCTCGGGCTCAGGCTCGGGCAAGGAAATCCCCCCAGGAAGAATGCGGAATCCCACGCGCGGGCCCCTCGCGGGCACCACTGCCCCAGCGGGTTCTCCGGGAATTCCGTCACGCGTGTCGGCAGGAATTATGAGAGGCCGCCGACACCGCTGCCAAAACAGTTAACCGCCACACTTTCCCCCAATGTTCGACGAATCGGACACACCGTGATCGAACCGCAATGGGCGCTGTCCTGCGGTGATGACACTGTGTCGACACATCGATTCGAACATGGCCTCCTCCCGCCCGGGCGGCCCGTGACGATGTCGCGGTCCCGTCACCGCTCGGCACGAAGGCGCGCCCGCGGGGCCGGGGCGGCGTCAAGAACGGGCAAGGACGGGGAGAAGGACGGGAAAAAGGGGGGACGTGCCGTGACGAGGGGGGAATCCGGTCGCTGGCGGGCGTGGCCGGCCGTGGTGGCGCTCGCGGCGCCGGCCGCCGCCGGAGCGCCGGTGGTGTGGGCGTGGTCGCTGGACCGGCCGGTGGGCGCGGGGCCGCTGTGGCTGTGCGCCGCCGCACTGGCGGTGGGCGCGGCCGCCTCGGTCCGGCCGGGCCGACGAGCGGCCCGGCGGGCGGGAGGCGGCGGGGACGCGGCGGTCCGCGCGTGGGCGGTGGTGCTGCTCGCGGCCGTGTGGGGGACGGCGTTCGCGACGGCCCAGGCCGTCCACACCGTCCAGGTGCGGGCGCACGAGCCGCGCGGCGTCGCGGCGGTGGTGACGCACTGCCGGGCGACCGGCCAGCGGCCGGTGGAGGGCGGCGGTCTGGGCTCGAAGACGTACGGCTGCACCTACCGTTGGAGCGTGGACGGACAGGAGTTCAGCGAGGAGCGCCCGGTCGACGAGCCCTACCCGGACGGCCAGGAGGTCCGGGCCTGGCTGGAGGACGGCGGGCGGATGGTCACCGGCCGGCCGAGCCTGGCGGCCGTCCCGTTCTGGATCGTGCTGGCCCTGCTCGGTCTGGCCGCCGTACCGTACGCCGCCGTCCGCCTGGCCGCCCAGGTCCGGGAGGCGGACCGGTGAGCAGCGGCAGCGGGACCGGCCCGCGGTTCGCCGTCGGCCCCGGGTACGCGCTGTACCGGGGGCCGCTGGCCGACAGCGCCTTCCACCGGCACACCACCTTCCAGGTCGCCGTCGCGGGCGCCGCCCGCACGGTGGCCATCGAGGACGACACCGGGCGGCGCCACCGCGGCCCCGCGCTCGTGGTGCCGCCGATGGTGCGCCACCGGATGGCCCCGACCCGGGAGGTGCTGACCTTCTACGTGGATCCGCACTGCGCCTTCGCCGACCGGCTGCGCACGGGCTGCGGGCAAGGGGTCACCGTCGCCCCGCAGTGGCACGGCCTGACCGAGCGGGAGGTACGGCCGGACGGCGGGCTGCCCGCCACCGGGCTGGACCCGAGGCTGCGCGCGGCCATGGCGGCGCTGGCCGACCACCAGGAGCCGCTGGAGGGCCTCGCCGCGCGCGTCGGGCTGTCCCCGCAGCGCCTGCGGGCCCTGGCGCGGCGGCAGTTGGGGGTGCCACTGGCGCGCTGGCGCAGCTGGCAGCGGCTGTCCCGGGCGGCGCTGGCGCTCGGCGAGGGGTGCTCGCCGGCGCAGGCGGCGTTCGCGGGCGGATTCGCCGACCAGGCCCATTTCACGCGGTGGATGCGGGAGTTGACCGGGCTGACGCCCTCGCAGGTGCTGCCCGCACTGCGCGGGGCGGAGGGCGGGGCCGCTCAGGCGGGGCGGCGCGCGGTGTAGAGGGACATCGAACCGGTCACCGTCGCGACGGTGTCCGTCTCGCGCACGCCCTCGAAGCCCGCCTCGGCGATGAGGCGGGGCAGGATGCCGTCGGCATTGGGCTGGGTGTCCTGCTTCCCGTCGGCGAACTGGACGATCCGGAAGGCCAGGCGCATGGCCGCCGTGCGCTGCCGCCCGTAGTCGGCGATCACCAGTTTGCCGCCGGGGCGCAGGGTGCGGTGCATGGCGGCGAGGATCGCCCGCTTCATCGGAACGGGGCACTGGTGGAGGACGAGGCTGGAGACGACGGTGTCGGCCGCTTCGTCGCCGACGACCTCGGCCACCGCGTCGCCCAGGCCGGTGCGGAAGTCGGGGGTGGCGCCGGCCGCGGCGGCCTTGCGGCGGGCCAGGCTCAGCACGGCGGGGTCGGGGTCGACGCCGATGACGGTGGCCTGCGGCTCGGCGCGGTGGAGGAGGACGGCGAAGGAGCCGGTGCCGCAGCCGACATCGACGATGACGTCGCCGGGGCGGGCGGCGGCGTGCATGGCCAGCAGGCTGCGCCACAGGCGTTCGCGGGTGAGCGAGACGATGGGGTCGTAGAGGCCGAGGGCGAAGCGTCCGGCCGCGGGGGTGAAGGTGTCGCTCGGTGTCATGGGGCCAGTGTGGGCGGGTGGTTGGGGCGGGGTCTTGAACGAATCGCTCGCCCGCCGAGGCGCCCGCGGGGGCTGCGCGCGGCGCCGACGCGCCGGGACCGCCGTCGCCCAGGACCCCGGCACGATACCGACCGGCACCGAGGCGGCCTGCGTCGCCCTGGTCCAGGGCTATCTGGAGGGGGCCTACGGTGTCCCGAGCGACGAGCAGTACGCGGCCGACCGCAAGGGCTGCGACCTGCCAGTGAAACGCTAGGCGGCTTCGACCCGTCCGTGGCCGTCGGCCGTGACGGGCAGGGCGGTGCGCTCGCGGGCGGTGCGGGTGCGCTGCGGCGGGACCTGGTGTGCCGGGTGGACGTTCGCCGTGCGCCGGGCCCGGTCCTGCGGTGCGGCGGAAGGTGTCCGGGCAGCGGCGGTGCCCCGGCCGGCGGTGGTGGCGGGCTCGCCGGCCGTGCCGAGGGAGACGAGGAGGTCCCGGATGCGCAGGCCCAGGTGCAGGGTCATGCGGTCCGCTCCGCTGTCCAGGTCGAACCCGGTGATCTCCTGGATCTGCCGCAGCCGGTAGTGCAGCGAGGTGCGGTGGATCCGCAGGGCGTCGGCGGTCCTGGTCGTCGATCCGGCGTGGTCGAGGAAGCAGCGCAGGGTCTCCGCCAGGCGGTGGCCTCCGCTGGATTCCAGCAGGGTGTGCAGCGGCTTCGGGAGGAGTGACGTGTTCAGGGCGTGGTCGGGCAGTTGCAGGAGCACGGCGAGTTCGCCGAGTTCCTCCCAGGAACCGATGTCGTTCAGGGCGGGTATCCGGCGTGCCGCGCGCACCGCGACGAGCGCCTGTTCGTAGGAGGCCCGGGCGCAGGAGAGGCCGCTGTGGTGGCCGCCGATGCCGATGACGGGAGCGGCCGAGGCGTCCAGGCGGGTGCCGAGGATGTCCAGGATGTGCCGGGACTGCTCCCGCAGTGCTTCGGTTTCCAGCGGCCGGTCGGCGAGTTGCAGCAGGACGACCCGGTCCGGGGCGACCGCGAAGGCGCCGTGGGCCGACCGGGTGCGCCGGAATCCCTCCAGCGCGCCGGAGAGCGCGGCCGCCACCTGCCCGGGTGACGCCTGGCAGCGCACCGCCTGCACGACGCTGACCACCGCGTGGGGGGCGTCCGGGAGCAGCCCGTCGTCCAGGATCCGATGGCGGGACCCGGCGCGGGTGGCGGGATCCGGGTCCAGCAGCGACAGCAGGAGTTCCTGTTCCCTGGCCCGCTCGGCGTCGGCCAGGAGGTGGTCGGCGTACAGCTGGCCGACGATGGCGGGCGTGGCCCGGGCGATGGCCTCGGTCTCCTCCGGGGCCAGGGTGGCGTCCGGGGCGATGACCATCAGCAGGCCGAGGAAGTGGCCGCGTTCGCGCAGCGGTACGCAGTAGCGGGGTTGCAGTCCGAGATCGTCCCGGCCCTGCAGGAACCCCGGCCGGGGCCAGCGGGTGACTCCCTGGTCGAGGACGTGGCGGGAGACGTCGCCGCTCGCCCGTCCCTGGAGGAGGCTGTGGACGCGGGCCCGGTCCGCGTCGCCGAAGTGCCGGCTGGCGCGGACGCCCCGGACCAAGGAGTCGGCCACGGCCACGGACCGGCCGAGCGACTCCGCGAGTTCCTCGATCAGCTGTCGCAGCGCGGCACTGCCGAGGGGGGCTCGCCGCCGTTGTTCGGTCATGGCAGTCCTCATTCGTGGTCGTCCCGGTGCGGCGCGGGGCCGGCGGGGCGGGATCGGCCGGGATCCGGCGGCTTCCCGCGCGCCGGGATCGGCCCTGGTGCCCGGATCGGTTCCGGTCCCGCTCGTCCCCGGACCACCGTGTCACCGCCGCGATGCCCCACGGTGCACGGCTCTTGCCCGTGCCTGCGGGGTTGCCCGGGCCCTCGTGCATCCGGTGCGCGACTGCCCCAGGCTGATCCCCCGGTCCGTGGTGAGCGGGCGGTGAACCAGGAGGAGTACTCGTGCCCGAAGACGTCCACGTTCCCCGGGTGGCACCCGTCCTCGGGCGGCAGACGCGTGCCTTCGTCGAGTCCTGCCCGTGGCCGGCTCCCCCGCGGGCCGGCGGCCCCACGGCGAGGGAGCGGATGGCGGCGCTGTGGGACGGCGGCGGCCGCGAGGAGCCCGAGGTCGAGGAGGAGTGGCTGGCCGTGCCCGGCGGGGACGGCGGGCGCGGGGACGGCGGGCGCGGGGACGGCGGGCGCGGGGACGGCGGGCGCGGGGACGGCGGGCGCGGGGACGGCGGCCGCATCCGGGTGCGGATCCTGCGTCCCGCGGGGGCCTGCGAGCCGCTGCCGGTGGTGCTCTACCTGCACGGGCTCGGCTGGATGCTGACCGACGCCCACGCGCACCAGCAGCTGCTGGTGGACCTGGTGCTCGGGGCGGACGCGGCCGTGGTGGTGCCCGAGTACGACGGGCCGGAGCACGCCCGCCACCCGGATGCCGTCGAGCGGGCATACGCCGTGGCCCGGTGGATCGCCGGGCACGGCGCGGGCTGCCGGCTCGACGGAAGCAGGATCGCGGTGGTCGGCGCCAGCGCGGGTGCCCAGCACGCGGCCGCGCTCACCCTCCTCGCGCGGGCGCGCGGCGGCCCGCGCCTGCGCCACCAGGTGCTGGTGTGCCCGGTGACGGACGCGGCGATGGACACCCCGTCCTACCGCCGGTTCGCCGAGGGGTACTTCCTCAGCCGCGCCGCCATGCGGGAGTACTGGCAGCAGTACGCGCCGGACCCGCGGGACCGCGTGCGGGGCGCCGTCTCACCGCTGCGCGCGCCCGTGGAGAGCCTGGTGGGGCTGCCGCCGGCGCTGGTCATCACCGCGGAGGCCGACGTCCTGCGGGACGAGGGCGAGGCGTACGCGGCGCGGCTGCGGCAGGCGGACGTCCCGGTGGTGTCGGCCCGCTATCACGGGACGATCCACGGGTTCGTGCTGTTCGACCGGCTCCGCGGCACGGAGGCGTCCGGGGCGGCGCGCATCCAGATCACGGACGCCCTGCACACCGCCCTGCACGCGTGACGTCGCGCGGGCCCGCGCGGACGTGACGTCACCCGGGCCCGCGCGGACGTGAGGTCACCCGGGGTCGTCCACGGGGACGGCGCCGCCGAGCCGCCGCCACTCGCTCGGGGACACCCCGCAGGCCGCCTGGAAGCGGCGGCTGAAGTGGCTCGGGCTGCTGAACCCGCACCGGGCGGAGACCGCGGCGACGGTCAGGCGGTCGTAGCGCGGGGAGGCCAGCATGCGCCGGGCCTTGCCGAGCCGCTCCTCGATCAGCCACTGCTCCAGGCTGATGCCCGCCCCGCTGAGCAGTGTGTAGAGCCGGCGGACCGAGACGGCGTGCTCGGCCGCGATCCGCTCCGGCGTCAGGTCGCGGTCCGCGAGGTGGGAGCGCGCGTAGGCGAGGACCCGCGTGAGCAGGGTGTCGTCCATCGTCGACCTGACCTCGACGCTCTCCTCGGCGTGCGCGGCCGACAGGAGCAGCGCGCGGACGAGTTCCGTCGTGGCGGACCCCAGGGCTTGCGCGCCGGGATCGGCCTCCAGTCGGCCGGGATCGTGCCACAGGCCCCGCAGGTGCTGCAGCACCAGGCCGTGGAGCGGGCTGGAGCGCAGTTGCTGGGAGGCCCGCGCCACGTCCTCGACCGGCACGCCCAGGCGGTCCATGTCGAACATGACGGCCTGGGAGGCGCCGTCGCCGGACCAGCCGTACACGCGGGGCGACAGCTCGTGGAAGACGCAGATGTCGTCGGCGCCGAGGAGCGTCCGCCGGCCGGCGACCTCGGCCCGGTGGACGCCCACGGGCTGGAGCGAGACCGAGACGATGGGGCTGCTCCGGTGGTGACGCACGTGCTGGGCCGTCCGCCGCACCTCGAAGCCCGAGTTCCGGGTCGCGAAGAGGTCCAGGCCGCCGACGCGCCAGAGTTCCATGCGCGCGTGGATGCCGGTCTCCGGCTCCTCGTGGAAGACGTCGTTCGGCACCAGCGAATCCGTCAACGCATGGTGGAAAGCGTCCACACGCTCACGGGGAGACACCGTGTCGAGGTCGAGCAGCAGCACACACCCTCCCGAAAGGCCCGAATTCGGCCAGTCTGCCGCAGACGGTGAGCGCTCCCCGCCGCCTCGGACGTCCGGGGTGGATGCCGTGCGCTCTCGGGCAAGAGGGCGTGCACTGCCAGGCAGGTGGTCCCGCAGAGCACGCGGGCCTGCCCGGCAAAGCACTTCAGGGATTGGCCGGGAAGTCACCGGCCCGGATACCGCAAGCAGACCGGGCGGCCTCGCGTGCTCCGCGAGGCCGCCCGGCAAAAAAGCGCTTCAGGATCCGGCCGGGAAGTCGTTGGCCTGGATACCCGCAACGAACGACCGCCACGCCTCCGGGGCAAAGCCGAGGGCCGGCCCGTGGGGGTCCTTGCTGTCGCGGACCGGAACGATGCCGGTGATGCCCTCGGCCACTTCGACGCAGTCATCGTTCGGGTTGCTGGCGGTTGCCTTCCTCCACTGAACAGGGAGTGCGGAGGCGACAGAGAAGTGGGTCACTTGAGCATTTCTCTCTTCTGTGTGATGAGGTTGCGCGACTCGTCGAGCGACATGGCGGTTGCCATGATCTCGTCGAACGCCTCTCGGTAGATGTCGACTTGATCCGGATCCTCAACCCAGTCACTGCTGAGCATCCCGCTGAGCAGAACCAGGTCGAGATCACGCTGCCGAAACTCCAGGAGTGCGAAAGGCCCTGTCATCCCGGGATGCGGCGGTGCCATGGCCGGCATGATCTGAACCTTGATGTTGGGGAGTTGGCTGAACTGCACCAGCTTGTCCAGCTGGTCGATCATCACGCCCGGCGCGGCACTCATGGTGAGGGCCGCCTCGTGGATCACGGCCCACAGTTTCAGTGGGTTCTCGGATCGAGTGAGAACTGACTGCCTGTTGATCCGGACCTCGACGCGCTCTTCGACGCTGGAGTTGTTTATCACGCCGCTGGCGATGATGGCGTGAGCGTACTGCCGCGTCTGAAGCAAGCCCGGGATATAGGCGGACTGATAGGACTTGTTGCCCACGGCCGTCTCTTCAAGGCGAATCAGGTCCGTGTAGAGCGGGTTCAGCTGCTCGTAGCCCGCCATCCAGCCGGGACGGCGCTTGTCCCGGAGGATTTCTACGAGGACGTCCTTGAGCTCCTCGTCGCACTCGTAGAAGTCGAGCAGAGCTCGGACGACATCAGGCTTCAGCTGGACGCGCGCGTTCTCGTACCTGCTGAGCTTCACCAGGTTGACGCCGTCGACCTGGGCGACCACCTCTTCGGCCGACAAGCTCTTCAGCTCGCGAAGCCTCCTCAGTTCAGCGGCGATGCGCCGATACCGCACAGCTGGCACTGCGACAGCCATCTACGTAACCCTCCAGAACGTTCAGACACCAGTGTGCATGCGAGTGGTGACGGTTCGCCACCACTGACTGAAGCGTAGAGGGTGCACCTTGCCATCAGATCTGAAAGTTTTCACTTTTGGTTGACATGTCTTGCGGTGCGACATCCACATGCTCCATGCTTTGCGTAACGAAATGGTGGCTATGCGTGACATGCATGGCACGCTGCTACGCCACGCCCTGATGGGCGCTCCCTGATGGACGCGTACGGGTCGCCGCTTCCGCGGCCCGGTCAACTCCACTCGCGTGTTTGGAAGGTGCATTCGCCGTGTCCTCCCACTCCTCCACCACCTGGCTGCCGCGCAGCCGCCGCGCCCCCTCCGAGGGGCGTTCCCTTCTCGCCTCGTTCCTCGCCTCCGCCCCGAACGGGAATCAGTTCCTCGACTCGGGGCTTCTGATCGTCTCGGAGCTCGTGACCAACGCCCTCCTGCACGGCACCCCGCCGGGGCACCGCATCTACCTCTCCCTCGACCTCGACTTCGACCCGGACTTCACCCCCGACCCCACCTGCCTGCGCATCGAAGTGCACGACGCCCGGCAGGATCGCGAGCCCGTCCTGCGCGCCCTCACCCTCGACGGCGAGGCCGGGCGCGGCCTGCACCTCGTCAAGTCCCTGGCCAAGGAGACGGGTTGCTCCCCGCGTCAACCGATCGGCAAGATCGTCTGGTGCGAGGTGGCCGCGTGAGGGCCGATCACGACATCCGCGTGGAGGTCCCGGGCCACCGCCCGCCCGCTGTCCACACCCTCAACGCCGATGCCCTCGAACGGATCTGGGCCTCGGTCTGCCACCTGCCGATGTCCCGCTTCCAGCACTACGCCCTGGAGCGCCGCCTCACCGGCCCCTGCGCCCGGCGCGACATCGTCCGCGACCTCGCCGACGCCCCCGTCCTCGCCCTCCCGCTCGGCGACCGCGAGATCCGCATCAGCTGGGCGGACACGGCCCGCTAGCCATCCGGCCCGGACGCCGCCGCATCGCCGGGCCGCTCCACAGGCAGACACGACCACTACCCCACGTGAGAAGTCGGCCGGTCCGACTTCTCACGCCGAACTACACCGAGCAGCCACACCCGAAGCCGGCCCCACTCACGCCCACCCCCCGCCGCGCCGCCCACACCCGCACGAGAAGTCGATCGGCCCGGATTCTCGCGCCAAGCCACACCAAGGCGCCGCACCCGAATCCGACCCCACTCACCCCCGCCACCCACCCCCGCACGAAAAGTCGGCCGGCCCGACTTCCCACTCCAAACCGTGCCGAGCAGCACTTCGCCCCCGCCGGTCAGAGCCACCCCCGCCGGGCTGCCTGCACCCCCGCCTGGAACCGGGTGGTGGCGCCCAGGTGCGCCAGCAGGGTCGACACCCGGCGCACCACGGTGCGCCGCCCCAGCCCCAGCCGGCGGGCGATGGCGTCGTCCGTGGCGCCTCCCGCCATCAACGTGAGGATCCGCCGGTCGCGTTCGTCGATCCGCAGGTCGACCTCGGCCATCGACGCGGGCACGGCCAGGCGCCACAGCGTCTCGAACACCGCCGTGAGCGCGTTCAGCAGCCCGGAGGGCCGGATCAGCAGTGACACCACCCCCGGCCCGTCGTCGGCGGGCAGGGTGACGATGGCCAGGTCGTCGTCGCCGATCGCGAGTTTGAGCGGCGGCTCGTCCAGGGTGCGGGCCTGCTCCCCCGCCTCGATCATCCGGGCCATGTTGGGCCCGACCACCGGGTCCTGGAACGCGCAGCCCTGGTAGATCACCCGGTAGTTGACGCCCGCGGCCATCCGGCGGCGCTGCAGCACCTCCTGGTCGAGGTAGTGGGCGGGGCTGCCGGAGTACGGCGGCACGTCGATGACCCGTAGCTGGTGGCGGGCCGCGAGTTGGAGGCGGCGGCTGGCGGCCAGTACCTCGGCGGGGTCCTCGACCACCTCCAGGGCGCCGTAGCTGCCGGTGTCGCGGCGGGCGAAGCGGTAGAGCCGTTCCAGTTCGGCGCCGGCCCGGCGGGCGGTGGCCTGGCGCAGCGCGTCGTGCTGCAGCACTGCTTCCACCACCCGGGCGGGTGGCAGCGCCTCCCAGGCGTGGTCGCGGTCGTCGGCGCTGTCGGTGGTGTCGAAGGCCACCGCGACGCCCTCGTCGGCGAGGTCGCGCAGGACGGCCAGGACGGCGTCCTCGTCCAGGCCGCTCTCGCGGGCGAGTTCGGGCACGCGGGCCCGTGGCCGGCCGACCAGGCCGTGGTAGACGCGGCCGCGTTCGGAGTCCGGTTCCAGCACGTCGTGCACGACGCCCCCCAGTCATCGCGTCCCGCCACTGTGTCATGTCCAGGGCAGATTCAGGGGAACCTACCCACCCCTGCGGCGCACATGCGCCAGTGGCCCAGGTGCGCCGCCGGGGGCCCTGGCGCCGGGGCGGGGCCACTGGCAAGAGTTGTCGGCGATCAGTCAGATCACCGAGGATCACCGAAGCTCGCCAAAGGTCGCTGAAGGTCGAGGACGCCCATGCCCCCTGCCCGGCTCCGGCGCGCCCGCGCGGCACTCGCCGCCCTGGCCGCCTGCCTGCTCCCGCTCGCCGCGACGCCCGCGGCCTCCGCCGCAGCGGCGCCCGCGGCGCCCGCAGCACCCGCGGCACCCGCCGTACGCGCCGAGGTCGCCGTACGGGCCGACACCGACGCGCCGCCGCCGCTGACCGACGGCTTCGGGCTGACCCAGGTCGGCGCCGCCACCGGCACCGCCACCAACTTCGTCATCACCGTCACCACGGCGAAGGTCGCCGGGCCGCACACCATCCGCATCCTGCTGCCCGCCGACTACGCGCAGCGGCCGGACAAGCGCTACCCGGTGCTGTACTTCCTGCACGGCGCCTCGGACAACCCGAGCGACCCGGCCCTGGCCTACCCCGCGCTGACCGCCGCCCAGTCGATGATCACCGTCATCCCGGACGGCGGCCTGCGCGGCTGGTACACCGACTGGCTCGACCAGAACACCGCCGCCGGCGCCCAGAACTGGGAGACCTTCCACCTCACCCAGGTCCTGCCGTTCGTCGACGCCAACCTGCGCACCCGCACCGACCGCGCCCACCGGGCCGTCGGCGGGCTGTCCATGGGCGGCTTCGGCGCCCTGCACTACGCCCAGGACCGCCCCGACCTGTTCGGCCAGGTCCTCACCATGTCCGGCGCCAACGACCTCTCCACCGACGAGATGATCATCCGCGGCGCCGTGGTCGCCACCCTCACCAACGCCGGCACCGTGCTCTGCGGCCCCAGCGACGGCCACCCCTGCGGCCTGGACTTCGGCCCCACCGTCTCCAGCGACGCGATCTTCGGCACCCCGTACCCGGTGTTCAACGCCGACTGGCGCTGGAACGCCGCCGACCCCGTCGCGCGCGCGGGCCTGCTGGAGCACACCGGCATCGCCGTCTACACCGGCAACGGCAACAACAACCCCGCCGACATGGAGTTCTGGGCCGAGGGCACCGCCAAGCGCCTCAAGCAGCGCCTGGACGCGCTCGGCCTGCCGTACCGCTACGTCGGCTACGGCGACGGCACCGGCTGGGGCGCCGACTGCCACGGCGGCCACACCGCGGGCTGCTGGGCGCAGGACCTCGCGGACTACGTCCCGCGCCTGGAGGCGGCCTTCGCCGCCGCGCCCTGAGCCCGGGCCCCGCACCTCTCCCCCGACGAAAGGAAACCCCTTGCCCACCACGACCCCCGGCCGTACGGCGCCCTGGCTGCGCCTGTTCGCGGCCCTCCTGGTGACCTGTTGCGCCGCCCTGGGCCTGACCGCCGCGCCCGCCCGCGCCGCCGCGGCCACCCCGGAGGCCGCGCCGGCCCCGCTCGCCGCCTGCGCCTCGCCGCAGCAGTGCCTGACCATCAAGTCGCTCAGCAACGGGCGCCAACTCGACGTCCAGAACGGCAACATGGGCGACGGCGCCTACATCGTCACCAACTCCGCCCCCGGCTACCACCAGTCCTGGCGGCTGAACGTCGACCCGTCCGACTCCTCCTTCACCATCGTCAACAACGACACCGGCAAGTGCATCGACCTGGCCTTCTTCACCCCGGCGCTGCGCCAGCAGAGCTGCGCCGGGCAGGCCAGCCAGCGCTGGTACTTCCAGCCCGCGGCGGCCGGCGGCGCGGACTCGTTCATGATCCGCCACGCCGGTGACAACACCTGCCTGGACCTGCTGCTCGGCGGCAACTACGACGACGCCTGGACCGACCAGTACAGCTGCAACGGCACCGTCAACCAGCAGTGGTCCACCGGCTTCGCCCAGGCCGCCCGCAACCTGGCCGTCGACCACGGCGCCAAGCAGTGCCAGAAGGACCCCTCCAGCTGCTCCTGGGCCACCAAGAGCGAGGCCCCGGCCGCGCCGCTGCCGCGCGCCTGCGCCTCCGCGGTCTGGTTCAACAACACCAGCAGCGCCGTCCAGCAGTCCTTCGCGGTCACCGACGACAGCGGCTGGTCCAACAGCATCGGCGCCGACATGGGCACCCAGATGTCCGCCGCCGCCCCCGGCAACGTCCTGACCGGGACGGTCAGCTCCACCCTGCACTACACCAACGAATGGCACGGGTCGCGGAGCGTCAACAACAGCGTGACCGTCACCGTCCCGACCCAGGAGTACGGCTGGGTGACGCTCGCCAAGGTCGCCCGCAAGGTCACCGGCACCTGGACCTTCGACGCCCACGGCATCCCGTGGACCGCCGAGGACACCATCACCGTCCCGCTCGCCTCCGACCCCACCGCCGGCGCCACCCTCTACATCGCCAACACCAGCGCGACGTTCAGCAGCTGCTCCTGACACCGCGCCCGCTCCACGGCCGCCGCCCGCGCACCGCGCCGGGCGGCGGCCCCGCGTTTCCGGCCGGTCGGCAGGGCCGTCCGGACGTGCGCCGCCGCGCAACCCGCCGTACAGTGCCCCGGCTCACCCCGCCCGCACGGCCGTGACCTGCGCATTCACCCGAAGCTGCGGGCGGACGGACCTCTGGCTAGCCTGGTCGTCGGGTGGGTGCGAAGCATCGCCGTGCCCACCGGGCCCCGGAGGCCCAGCGGCCGGTGCGAGCCACAGCGACCCACAGGGACCCACAGGGTTTCCGGCGTCATCCGCGGAAGAGCCCGCGCACCTCTCGGACCACCTCACAAGGGAAACCCCCATGAGAGTGACAACCATGTCTCCTGCCAAGCGCATCGCGACCGCGGCCGTCACCGCCGTCCTGCTGGGCGCCACCCCAGGCCTGGCCACGGCCGCCACCCCGCAGACCGCACTGCCATCCCAACTGACCGGCGAATGGCACCAGTTCAAGATCTACCCGCTCAACCTCCCGGCCAGGAACCTGGACGTCGACAGCGCCGGCAGGGCCGTCGTGGCCGTCGTCGACCCCGAGAGCGCACGCCAGCAGTGGAGCCTGAGCAACACCGGCGGACTGCCGCTCATCGAGAACAGGGCGACGGGCACCTGCCTGACCGCGCCGGACGACACCCTGGACGCCGTCACCGTCCGGGCCTGCGACAGGAACAACCCGAACCAGCGGTGGGACGTGCACTACGTGACGGCCGGCCAGGTGGCGATCTCACCGAAGGCCCACCCCCGCCTCGCCCTCACCGGGGGCACCCAGGCCGGCAGCAACACAGCCCTCCTGCGGATCTACGCGGCGCAGGACAACCAGCAGTGGTCCATGCGGTCCGTGAAGTAGTGGCCCCCCGGGCGACCCCCGCCCCCGGCAGGCCCTCCGACGCCCGCGGCACGCCCGTGACCTGCACGTTTCCTCGGAGCTGCGGACGGACCGACCTCTGGCTAGCCTGGTCGGGTGGGTACGGGGCATCTCCGTGCCCACCGGCCCACGGCCCCGTGACCCGCAGGGCTTCCGGCGCAATCCGCCGAGGAACCCGCACGCCTCTCGGACACCCCACAAGGGAAAACACATGAGAGTGACAACCATGTCTCCTGCGAAGCGCATCGCGACCGCAGCCATCACCGCCGTCCTGCTGGGCGGCACGCCCGGCCTGGCGACGGCAGCCACCGGAACGGCCGGATCCCAAGCCCCGCAGCAGACGACGCAACCGTCCAAACAGACCGACACCTGGAACCAGCTCCGGGTCTGGCCACGGGGCGACGACTCGGCCAGGAACCTGGAGGCCGGCCGCGGCGGCCGGGTCATCGTGGCCACCCCCGAGCGCAACAACGACCGCCAGCAGTGGAGCCTGAGCACCGTCGCCGGGAAGCAGCTCGTCAAGAACAAGGCGACGGGCACCTGCCTGACCGCGCCGAACGGCTCCCGCGGCCCCGTCACGCTCCGGCCCTGCGACCAGAACGACATGAACCAGCAGTGGACCGTACGGAACGTGGGGCAGGGCAAGGTCAGGATCTCCCCCGCCACCCACCCCGACCTCGCCCTCACCGGCGGCACGAGGCTCGGCAGCGCCGTCGCCCTGCGGATGTACGACGGGGCGCGCTCCCAGCAGTGGAGCACGGTGCCGCCGGGATCCTGAGCCCCGGCCGACCACCGTGACCGCCATCCCCGGCAGCCGCCGGGGATGGCGGTCAACTCGCCCGCCGTGAGCGGCAGTCGCGCTCGGCGAAGAGGACGTGGTCCTCCCGATAGAGGTTCTCCCGGCCCCGGCGGGCCACCGGCCGCAGACGACCGCGGACCGTCCACTGGCGGATGCAGGCCGCCGTGACACCGGCCGCCTCAGCCGCCTCCCCGGTGGTGAGCAGGCGGCACCGGGGAACACCGGCGGCGGCGGCCGCGACGGCGGCGAGGTCTCGACGGGTCGGCCCGTTCGGCATGGTCATCTCCTCCGGGTTCGATCTCTGCCACATCGGAATGCCGGGCGAACGCGGTACCCGGTCATGCGGATCCCGCGCTCCGGAAGGCACTGCGCGGCCATCGGGAACGGCAGCTGCGACATAGGACGGTGTCCTGCGCGACGGCGAGCGAGCGGAGGTCGCAGACCGGGCAGGGCTCGGCCAGACGGACCGGCGGTGCCTCCCGTCCGAGGAGGGTTCGCCCCCGGGCGTACGAGGCCCACACCGCCGCGGCGTGGCGGCCGTCATCGGCCGTCCGCAGACAGCGCGACAGATTGCCCGTCAGGTGCTCGCACAGGGCCTGCAACTGGGGCCCCGGGCGCTCCGGGAGGAGGGAGGGGCGGCAGGGCAGCGCGTGGTCGGCCCACGCCCGCACCGATCCGACGCAGCGTTCGCACTGGTCGAGCAGCGCCAGCCGCACGGGCTGGGTGCTGTCCCGGCTCTTCCAGGGCACCCGCGCGACGACCTGCTCCAGCCGGCTGTGCGGTGTGCCGTGAGGCAGCGCCAGGTGCAACTGCACGTAAAGGGAGGGTAGTTCGTCCAGGGCGCGGCGCAGCCTCGACAGGCAAACGGTGCAGGTCGTCCCCTGCCGGCCGCCGGCCACGGGACCGGCACACAGCAGGCAGGATTGCGTGCCGCAGGGTACGGAGTGGGGTGGCATGCCGCCCTCCTGGTCCTGATCCGTGATTCCATGACGCCCCGACACAGCGGCTCGTGTGCGTCGGTGCACGCCCATCAGGTTTCCCAGCCCCCAGTGTGCCTCGGCCGAACCGACCGCGCTGTTCGGGAGATCGGCCGGGACGCGACCCACCGACCGCGCTCCGGTGCGGGGGTCCTCGCTGCGTTTGCCGGGCGGCACCCGGCATGTCACATTAAGGATGAATCATGGTGGTGCGTGCCCGGGAGCCGGGTACGCACCTTTTGCTTCCCGGGCCCGCTTCGTTGAGGAGCCATCGCCATGAACGCCCTGCCCAAGCCCATCACCATCAAGATGGTCGACTTCTCACTCGCCCGGCTCATGGCCACGGACAAGACGCTCCAGGGAACGTACCTCTCCCTCGCCACACCGACCGCCTTCGCCGAAACCCAGCAGGACAAGCCGGTGGTGAACGTGTTCCTCTACCGGATCAGGGAGGAGGTGCAGCGGCGCCAGGCCGGGACCGTCCGGCTGGACGGGCGAGACGTCGCGGAGCCCCGGTCCATCGAACCGCCCCGCTACGCGGAGCTCACGTACATGATCTCCGTCAATTCGCACCGGGCCGAGGCCGCGGACCCCGAAGGGATTCTCCTGACGGAGGCAGGCCTGACCGAGAAGCACCTGTCGATGGACATCCACGTGCCGTACCAGAGCCTGTTGATGCTCTTCACGTCGACGTACCGCCTCCCGCTGTACGACCCGGACGACTCCGAACATTCGGGTTCGGCGTACCCGTACGGCATTTCTGCGCTGCTGCGCCTCAATCAGCCGCCGGAGGACGCGCGGAGCGCCGGCGAGCTGTGGACGGCGCTCCAGGTGCGCCCGCGGCCGTTCCTGGACCTCTCGGTGATCATTCCCTTGCTGCCGGCCGAATCGGGCATCACGCAGGGCAAGCGGTTCACGCGGGCGAATCTCGATTTCACGCCCTCCGTGCCCGGGACCGGCAAGCCGTCGGAGCAGAGAGCGCTCACCACCGTGCAGCTCCCGCCCCCTTCCTGGGGCGACGCCGAGGTACACAGAGAGCAGCGGAAGATCTCGGTCGTGGGAAAGATCCCGGCGCCTGCCACCGGAGTTCGAGCCTGGATCTGCGATGAGAAGAACGTGCACCTGTCGGACATGACTGTGTCCATGACGCCAACGAACGGCCCTGACATGGCCTTCACAGCGGCCGGTTGGTACCCGACGGCCGACCGGACCTACACCCTGCACGCCGTGGCGGTGGGCGACGGCCTGGCCGTGGACGGCAGGGTCCTCATTGACTCGATGGAGATGACCCAGCAGGTAGTCACCGGTGCGAAGGCCTGATGTACGGCCCGTGCGCTACGCCGGCGAGCGCGGCCCCTCGATGGTGAGGACAGTCCAGATGGTTGTGCGAGGTCACCACACGCCCCCCGAGTCCCGCGGAGTGCGCACCGCCGACGTGCGCTACCTCCAGGCCCATCTTTGGGTACTGGCGACACGCGCGGGGCTGCTGCTCGAGCGGCAGGCCGACGGAATCCGCGCCGGGACCGGGCCGTCACCCTGCGGGCCCGAACCACCGCCGCCGCAGGAGGAGGGCGACGCCAACCGCATCGGCCAGGTGGAGGCCTGGGCGGACCAGGTCGAGCGGGAGGGACGTGAACTGCGTCTGCGCAGGATCCGACGTGCCTTCGGCCTCAGTGCGTCGGAGCTGGACGCCCTGGTGGCGGTCGTGGCTCCGCACCTGGAATCCCGCTTCGCGGCGCTGTACCGGACCATCGGGGGCATCGGCCCGCCCGGCGACGCCACGCCGTCCCTGACCGTTCGCCTGGCCGGACGCCCGGAGGCCGACGCCTACGAACTCTGGTCCGGTGCGGCACCGTTGAGGTCGGCTGGGCTGGTGGAGCCGGCCGACTCGGTGGACGCCGGGTTCCTGTCGCGGCCGCTGCGGCCGGCGCAGCGGGTGGTCGCGTTCCTGGCGGGCCACGACCACCTCGACGACGCGCTGGTCCCGGCCGCACGGCTGGTCGAGAAGTCCGCCCCCGTCCGCAGTGGACAGGACCGTACGTTGTCGGGCCTGGTGGCGACGACGGGCGCGTCGGTCCCGTTGGTCTATGTGCGCCAGGAGCCCGGCGGTTGCGCGCTGGAGGAGGTGCTGTCCGCGTTCGCCGGTTCCGGTCGCACCGTTCTCCACCTCGACCTGCGCCGTGTCGGCACGGCGGAGGGGGCCGAGAGCGTACTGGCCGCGGCCCGGCGCGAGGCGCGGCTGCGCGACTGCCCCTTGGTCGCCGGACCGGTCGAGGCGCTCCGAGCGCCGGAGGAGGCACCCGCGGTGCGTGAGCACCTCCTGCGGAGGCTGACCGGGCTGCGGGACACCTCGACCGGTCCGCCCCTCGTCCTGGTCGGCTCCGAGCCGTGGGAGCACCATGTCGGCGACCCGGTCCCGCTCCACGTCACCGCGCGCGCCCCGACCCCGGAGGAACGCGGCCGGCTGTGGGAACGGCTGCTGGCCGGGACACCCCTTGCCGGAAGGGCGCACCTGTGGGCCGATTGCCGACTCTCCCCGGCACTGGCCGAACAGGCGGTGACCTCCGCCGACCGACGGGCTTCCCTGGAGGGACGACCGCTCGACGCCACCGACGTCGATACGGCCGTACGCGCCCACACCCCCGGCGGCCTCGAGCGTCTGACCCGTCGGGTCGAGCCGGCGGCCACCCTGGACGACCTGGTCCTGCCGCCCGGCCCGCGCGCCGAGATCGACGACCTGGTCCTGCGAGCGCGCCGGCGCGACCTCGTCCTGCGCAGATGGCGCATGCGTCCGGGCCGCGTGCGGGGCCACGGCGTGACGGCGCTGTTCAGCGGCCCGTCCGGCACGGGCAAGACGCTGGCCGCCGAGGCCCTGGCGCACGCCGTGGGCGGCGACCTCTACGTCGTCAACCTGGCCACGGTCGTCGACAAGTACATCGGCGAGACGGAGAAGAACCTGGACCGCGTCTTCACCGCCGCCGCCGACGTGCACGGCGTCCTGCTGTTCGACGAGGCCGACGCACTGTTCGGCAGACGCGCCGAGGCCAAGGACGCCCACGACCGCCACGCCAACACCCAGACCGCGCACCTCCTCCAGCGCCTCGAGGCCTTCGACGGCGTGGCCGTGCTCACCACGAACCTCGCGGCCAACATCGACGACGCCTTCACCCGGCGCCTGGACCACATCACCCACTTCCCCTTCCCCGACGCCGACCAGCGCCGGGCCCTGTGGCACGTCTGCCTGGGTCCCCGCGCCCCGCGCGCCCCCGGTCTGGACCTGGATCTGGTCGCCGACGCGTTCCCGCTCGTGGGCGGATCGATCCGGTCGTGCGCGGTCACCGCCGCCTACCGCGCCGCCGCCCGCGGCCACCCGCTCACCACACACGACCTCATCGACGCCGCGGAGACCGAATACCGGAAGCTGGGGCTCCTGATCGACACGGAGGAATTCGACGCCCACCGCCGCGCCGCCGCCCCACCCGCCGGCTGACCGGCGCCGGACACCGGAAGGGCCCGGGCACCCACCACACACGCTCCCGCAGGAGGAGGACGACCATGACGACACCGATGCCAGGGATCACCTTCATGGAACTGGCCGGCGGATCCCGCCCGATCACCGGCCTCGGCACCAGCACGGCGGCGTTCCTCGTCACCGGAGTGACCAACCCCACCGACACCATCGAGAAGGCGAGGTACTTCGGCTGGAACGCGTTCGACACGGCCTATCCGGTCACCAAAAAGACGCTCACGGCGACCGCCTACGCGGCGGTGCGGGGGTTCTTCGAGAACGGTGGCACCGACTGCTACGTCGTCAAACTGGACACAACGTCGGACGCCACCGTCGGAACCTCCGCCGACGTACTGAAGGGCTGCCCAGACGTCGCGATCGTCGCGGCCCCCGAACTTCCCCTGAGCGACGGCAACAAGCCGAAGGTCCAAAAGATCCTGAAGCACTGCCACGACATGGGCGACCGGGTCGCCGTCCTCAGCCTTGACGACAGCGCGACCGACCCGGCCACAGGTACCGATCCCAGGAGCTTGGCCGGGGACAGTGCCCCCTTCGCAGCCCTCTACCACCCATGGGTCACCGTCCCCGCTCCCTACGATCCATCAAAGAACACAGAAGTACCCCCGGTGGGACACCTGGCGGGGATCTTCGCCCGGGTCGACGACGAACGGGGCGTGTTCAAGGCCCCCGCGAACGAGAGCCTCGACGGAGTCATCGGCCTGCTGCACGCCTACTCGCCCACCGAGATCGGCACGTACAACGACAAGGGGATCAACTGCCTGCGGACGCTGCCGGGGCGAGGGCAGGTCGTCTGGGGGGCCCGTACCCTCGCCGGCTCCACCCAGGCCTCCGACTGGCTCTACATCAGCGTCCGCCGCCTGATGTGCTTCCTGGAGGACTCCATCACCACCGGCACCGCCTGGGCCGTCTTCGAACCCAACGACGAACGCCTCTGGTCCGCCCTGCGCCGCAACATCGGCGCCTTCCTCACCGAACAGTGGCGCCACGGCGCCCTCAAGGGCACCACCCCCGCCGAGGCCTACTACGTCCAGTGCGACGAGACCACCAACCCCGACGACCAGATCCGACAAGGCATCCTCACCTGCCACATCGGCGTCGCCCCCGTCCGCCCCGCCGAATTCCTCCGGTTCACCATCCAACAACTCGCCCCCCAACCCACCGCCTGACAGCGGAGGTCCGCCATGAGCAGCGCGACACCGCCCGGCATCACCTACACCGAGCTCTCCAGCGGCTCCCACCCCATCGTGCCGACGGGCACGAGCACCGCGGCCTTCCTCGGCCCCACGCCCTACGGGACGCCGCTCGCCCCGGTCCGCATCCGCTCGCTGGAGCAGCTCCGCGAAGCGTTCTTCAAAAAAGACGGAGTCGACTTCATCACGCTGATGACAGACCTCGAAGCCGCAATTGTCGCGCTCACCGAGGCATCGAGGAACGTGCACGAGGAGATCGACACCGAGCACAGGAAGGACCTCGCTGAAACGTGCTCAGCACAGCATGCGGAGCTAGCGAAGATAAAAAATGATGTGGAGCCGGCCGATGCTTTCCAGCCTGCACTCAATGCCATTGAGGAACTGGAAGTCGAGGCAACTGCAGGCGATCCAAAGTTTCACGCCCTGGCCGACAGATCCAAGCTCAAGAGCACATTTGATGCCATCACCGGAAAACCTGGAATCCTCAAACAGAAAGACGCCATACTTAAAAATATAGAAAGCGCGGCAAGCAAGGTCGATGAGGACTTCGATAAAAAGAGCCGCGACATTGTGGCCGCAGAAGCAAAGAGCCGCCTGGCAGCGCTGAAGAGCACGTACTCGGCCGGGGCCGAGGAGTACGTCGCCCTCATGCTGCTCAGCCTGGCCTACCTGCAGAAGGTCGCATCGGACAACGAACCACTGGCCGACCCCCTCATGAACCTGCGCACGAGCGTGGCCGTCCTCGGCGACGAGAAGACCATGCTCGCCACCATCACGGGCTTCTTCGACAATAGTGGGAACGAGTGCGTCATCGTCCCCGTCAAAGGTGACAGTGCGGCCGATCTGGCAAAGAACTTCAAGGCCGGGCTTGCCGCTCTGGAGGCCGTGCCGGACGTGGCGATCGTGGCCGCTCCGCAGATCGTCCTCGGCCGGGCCGGCATCACGACCTCCCCGCAGGATCTCGCCGAGCACTGCCTGAAGATGGCGAACAGGGTGGGCGTGCTGAGCCTGGACCGCAGTGTGTCCGCGGCGCCCGCCCCCGGCGTCTCCAGTCCCTTCCTGGCGGTCTACCGTCCCTGGGTGTACGTGCCGGATCCCTCCGGTGCCGCGCAGCCGCTGGCGGTGCCGCCGGTGGGACATGTGGCGGGTGTGTACGCCCGGGTGGACGGCACGCGCGGGGTGTTCAAGGCCCCGGCGAACGAGGTCCTCAACGGGGTCCTGGGCCTGTGCGACGACGGCTGCCCTACCGACGAGGGCAAGCTCAATGCGGCGGGGATCAACTGCCTGAGGACGCTGCCCGACCGGGGACCGGTCGTCTGGGGGGCCCGTACCCTCGCCGGCTCCACCCAGGCCTCCGACTGGCTCTACATCAGCGTCCGCCGCCTGATGTGCTTCCTGGAGGACTCCATCACCACCGGCACCGCCTGGGCCGTCTTCGAACCCAACGACGAACGCCTCTGGTCCGCCCTGCGCCGCAACATCGGCGCCTTCCTCACCGAACAGTGGCGCCACGGCGCCCTCAAGGGCACCACCCCCGCCGAGGCCTACTACGTCCAGTGCGACGAGACCACCAACCCCGACGACCAGATCCGACAAGGCATCCTCACCTGCCACATCGGCGTCGCCCCCGTCCGCCCCGCCGAATTCCTCCGGCTCACCATCCAACAACTCGCCCCCCAACCCGCCACCACGTGACCTCACGCACCGCTGCCGACCGAAGGAAAGGCCAGGGCAAAATCATGACTCAGCCCACGGACATGCTCGTCAGTTACGTCTTCGGGATCGAGATGGGGAACTTCCACATCGAGACCGTCCAGAGCGTCAGCGCGGTGACCTACGGCCAGGACGTGACCGAGGCCCGCTACGTCACCGCCACCGGCGAACTGGTGATCCACAAGCAGCCCGGTGCCCGCCAGGCAGGCGAGGTCACGGTCACCCGCGGCATGGACAGGAACACCGCCTTCACCGACTGGGTGAAGCAGTCGCTCGACAACCGTGTCAAGAAGGCCCGTCAGAACATCACGATCTCCGTCAAGGACCCGACCAAGGCAACGGTGCGCCGCATCCACCTCCACAACGCCTGGGCGTCGCAGTGGTCCGGCCCGGCCCTCGACGCCGGCAGCAACAACGTCGCCACCGAGACCGTCACCCTCACCTACGAGGACATCACCGTCGAGTAGCCCCGAGCGCGCCGGCCCCCGC
>NZ_JBHVRT010000024.1:0-74317 GCF_042885555.1 Kitasatospora sp. NPDC058048
CTCGGCCAGACCGTCGTCATGGTCACCCACGACCCGGTCGCCGCCTCCTACGCCGACCGCGTCGTCTTCCTCGCCGACGGCCGCATCGTCGACGAGCTCCACCACCCCACCGCCGACACCGTCCTGGACCGCATGCGCCGCTTCGACGCCAAGGGCCGCACCAGCTGACACCCGACCGATCCGGCCCGGCGGCCGAAGCCGCTCACCACCCTTCCCAGGACACCCCATGTATCGCACCGCACTGCGCAATGTGCTGGCCCACAAGGGCCGACTGCTGATGACGGCACTGGCCGTCATGCTCGGCACCGCCTTCGTGGCCGGAACCATGGTCTTCTCCGACACCTTCGGCAAGGCCATGCGGGACAGCAACTCCAAGAGCTACTCGGACGTCTCGGTCCAGGTGGTGGACCGCGCGGCCGGCTCCGCCGCCTCCGCCCGGCAGAAGAGCGAGGGCGGCTCGGCCGCCCTCACCGACGCCACCGTCCAGCAGCTGTCCGCCCTGCCGGGCACCGCCGGCGCCCGAGGCGTCGTCAGCGGCTTCACCGGCGTCGCCGACAAGAAGGGCAACCTGATCGGCCAGGTCTGGGCCGCCAAGGGCGCCAACTTCGCGCCGGGCCAGGACGGCAAGGACCCGCGCTACCCGATGGTCGAGGGCCAGGGCCCGAAGGCCGCCAAGGAGATCGCACTCGACCGCAAGACCGCCGACAAGGGCGGCTACAAGGTCGGCGACACCGTCCGCGTCGCCGCCAACGGCCCGGTCGTCGAGGCCAGGCTCACCGGCGTCTTCACCACCGACGACCCGGTGGTCAACACCGGCGGCTCGCTCACCCTGTTCGACCGGGCCACCGCCCAGCAGACCCTGCTGGAACCGGGCCGCTACAGCGGCATCGTGCTCACCGCCAAGCCCGGCACCAGCCAGGACGCGCTGCTCGCCCAGGCCCAGCCCGTGGTGCCCTCCGGCCACCAGTTCGACGTCGAGACCGGCGCCAAGCTCAAGGCCGACGAGCAGGACATGATCACCAGGAGCACCAGCAGCATGCGCACGATGCTCCTGGTCTTCGCCTTCATCTCGCTCTTCGTCGGCATCTTCATCATCGCCAACACCTTCACCATGCTGGTCGCCCAGCGCACCAAGGAACTGGCCCTGATGCGCGCCATCGGCGCCAGCCGCAAGCAGGTCACCCGGTCCGTGCTGATCGAGGCCCTGCTGATCGGCACCGTCTCGGCGGTGGCCGGCCTGGTCGCCGGCATCGGGATCGGCGCCGGGATGCAGTCGCTGATCGGCGCGATGAACGAGAACATGCCGAACGGCTCGCTGGTGATCAAGCCGCTCACCGTCGTGGTGACGGTCGTGGTCGGCGTCCTGGTGACGGTCATGTCGGCCCTGCTGCCCGCCATGCGCGCCTCCCGGATCGCCCCGGTGGCCGCGATGAGCAGCGGCGACCAGCCGGTCTCCCAGAAGAGCCTGGTGGTCCGCAACACGATCGGCTCGGTGCTCGCCGGCGGCGGCCTCGCCCTGATCGGCTACGGCGCCTCCACCGGCAACGACAGCGGCCGGCTGCCGGTCGGCCTGGGCGCCTTCCTGGCCCTGATCGGCGTGTTCGTCCTGCTGCCGCTGCTCTCCCGTCCGGTGGTCGCGCTGGTCGGCCCGCTGCTGCGCGGTCTCGGCGGCACCCCGGGCAAGCTCGCCCAGCAGAACGCGGTGCGCAACCCGCGCCGCACCGCGGCCACCGCCGCCGCGCTGACCATCGGTCTGACCCTGGTCACCGGGCTCACCGTGATCGGCGCCTCGGTCAACGACACCATCGACCGGGCCGTCACCAGCTCGATGAAGGCCGACTTCATCGTCGGTGCCGCCAACGGCATGAGCCTGTCCGAGCAGGTGCCCGCCCAGATCGCCAAGGCCCCCGGGGTGGCCGCCTCCTCGGCGATGACGACCTCGTACTGGGAGCTCAACGGCACCAGCAGGACGGTCAACGGCCTGGACGCGGCCGTCCTCGACCAGCTCGCCGACGTCGAGCTGACCAGCGGCTCCACCGCCGGCTTCGGCAAGGGTCAGCTGCTGCTCGACGAGGACGCCGCCAAGAAGCTGAACGTCACCACCGGCTCGGTGCTGACCGTGGCCTACCCGGACGAGTCCACCGGGCAGCTCACCGTCGGCGGCGTGTACAAGGCCGGCGGCATGCTCGGCCCGGTCATGCTGGCCAACAGCGAGATCGCCAAGCACGAGCCCAAGCCGTACGTCTCCGACGTCCTGGTCAAGGGCAAGGACGGCGCCACCGACGGCCTCAAGCAGGCGCTCAAGGACGCCACCGGCGCCAACCCGGTGATCGACGTGAAGTCCAAGCAGGACGTCCGGGACGAGTTCAGCCAGACCATCACCTTCGCGCTGAACCTGATGTACGGCCTGCTGGGGATGGCGGTCCTGATCGCGATCCTGGGCGTGGTCAACACGCTGGCGATGTCGGTCTTCGAGCGCAAGCGCGAGATCGGGATGCTGCGGGCGATCGGCCTGGACCGCAGCGGCATCAAGCGGATGGTCCGTCTGGAGTCCGTGGTGATCTCGCTGTTCGGCGCCGGCATCGGCCTGCTGCTCGGCTGCTTCATCGCCTGGGCGATCAACGGCACCCTGAAGTCCAGCCTCTCCGGCCTGACCACGGTCCTGCCGTACGGCCAGCTGGCGATGTTCCTGGCGCTGGCCGGGGTGGTCGGCCTGGTGGCCGCGATCTGGCCGGCCCGCCGGGCGTCCAAGCTGGACATCCTGTCGAGCATCAAGACCGACTGACCGGTCCCGCAACGAGAGAGGTCCCCTGCCGGAGGGTTTCGGCAGGGGACCTTCTACTTCTGTACTCCGCCCGGTCGCACGGCCGGCTGAGCACCACGGAGGTCGTGGTCCGGCAACGCTGCCGGGCGGAGGGCCTCCGACTCATACCCCGGTGCTCCCACACCGGGGTCTCAGTCGCTTACTTGCTGGCGAGTGCCTTGTCGGCGGCCGGCTTGGCGGCCTCGACGGGCTTGGTGGGCGGGGTGACCTCCTGGATCGGAAGCTGCGGCCGCTCCATCTGGGCGAGGCCGACCATCTCGCGCTTGAGGAACATCGCGAGCGTCCAGTCGGTGAAGACGCGGACCTTGCGGTTGAAGGTCGGCACCATCGCGCCGTGGTACAGGCGGTGGAACCACCAGGCCGGACGGCCCTTCAGCTTGTACTTGCCGAAGAGGATCGCCACGCCCTTGTGCAGGCCGAGGCCGGCGACCGCACCGAGGTTCTTGTGCTTGTACTCCTTCTGCGGGAAGCCGCGCATGCCGGAGATCACGTTGTCGCCGAGGACGACGGCCTGGCGGCAGGCGTGCTGCGCGTTCGGCGGGCACCAGGCGCCCTCGCCGGCGGCGAGGTCCGGCACCTGGGCGTTGTCGCCGGCGGCCCAGACGTAGTCGAAGCCCTGGACCTGGAGGGTCGGCGCGGTGTCGACGTGGCCGCGCGGGCCCAGCGGCAGGCCGAACTCGGACAGCACCGGGTTCGGCTTCACGCCGGCCGTCCACACGATGGTGGAGGCGTCCATCTCCATGCCGTTCTTCAGCATGACGTGGCCGTCGACGCAGGAGTCCATGGAGGTCTCGATGTAGACCTCGATGTTGCGCTCCTCGAGCTTCTCCTTGGTCCACAGACCGAGGTCCGGGCCCATCTCGGGGAGGATGCGGTTGGCCGCCTCGACCACCACGAAGCGCATGTCCTCGCGGCTGACGGTCTTGTACAGCTTGGCCGCGTCGCGGGCCATGTCCTCGACCTCGGCGACGGTCTCGATGCCGGCGAAGCCGCCACCGATCACCACGAAGGTCAGCGCCTTGCGGCGGATCTCCTCGTCCGTGGTGGACTCGGCCTTGTCGAGCTGGGCCATGACGTGGTTGCGGAGGCCGATGGCCTCCTCGACCGTCTTCATGCCGATGCCGTTCTCCGCCAGACCCGGGATCGGGAAGGTGCGGGAGACCGAGCCGGTCGCGACGACCAGGTACTCGAAGGGCAGCTCATAGCTGTCGCCGGCCGCGGGCTGGATGGTGGCGACCTTGCGGGCGTGGTCGATGCCGGTGACGGACCCGGTCAGCACCTCCGCCTGCTTGAGGGCGCTGCGCAGCGGCGCGACGAGGTTGCGGGGCGCGACGTTGCCGCCGGCCGCCTCGGGGAGGAAGGGCAGGTACGTCATGTACGACCGCGGGTCCACGACCGTGACGGTCGCTTCGCCGTAACGCATCTTCTTGAGGATGCGCATCGCGGCATACAGGCCGACGTAACCACCGCCGACAATGAGGATGCGAGGACGCTCCGTGGTGCTCATATCCGAAAGTATCCAGCACCGTCCGGAGCAGCCTTCGTGAGCCCGGTCACAAGATGAAGGACCCCCCGTGCTACACTGCGCGGCCGCAAAACCGGGCCCGGCACGGCGACCCCCACCCCTGGACGGCCCCGCGCGAGCGCGCGCCGGAGCACGACCGGCCTGAGCAGCAACGATCCGCACAGCGCCCGGGTTCCCGCGCATGATTTCGAATTTCAAACCTCAAGCGAGCCCTGACCTGCGATCCCATGGGCTACCCGGCCGACAGGCCTTCGGTCCCACATTTCGGACGTAGCGGGCGGGTGGGTGCGGCGAATGGCCGGATCGCCATGTGAAGAAATTCACGAACTTTTCCACCCGCGCTCGGGCGCGCCCCGGCCCCGGCCCCCCGAAAGGGGTGCCGGGGCCGGTCCGGGTAAGCCCCGCACGGGGTCAGGAGGCAATACCCCAGGCGATTCCGTCGAGGATGTCGTGCTCGCTCACGACCACCTCGGCGGCGCCGGTGCGCTCCATGATCTCCAGCAGCTCCAGCGCCCCGGCCGCGATCACGTCCACCCGGCCCGGGTGCATCGACGGGATGGCCGCGCGCTCGGCGTGGGTGGCGGCCAGCAGCTCCCGGGCGATCCCGGCGACCCGGTCCCGGCCGATCCGCGAGTGGTGGATCGCCGCCGAGTCGTAGCCGGGCAGGCCCTGGGCGATCGCGGACACCGTGGTGACCGTCCCGGCCAGACCCACCAGGGTGGCCGCGCCGGTCAGCGGGACGACCTCCTCGGCCCGGTCCAGCTCCGCCCGCACGTGCGCCCGGGCGGCCTCGACCTGCTCCTCCGAGGGCAGCTCGGCGTCGCCGAAGTACCGCTCGGTGAGCCGCACGCAGCCGATGTTCACCGAGCGCGCCGCCTGGACGTCCTCCGAGCCGAGCACGAACTCGGTGGAGCCGCCGCCGAGGTCGAACACCAGGTACGGACCGGGGAACTGACCACCCGTCAGTTCCTTGGTGGCGCCCACGAAGGACAGGTGCGCCTCCTCCTCGCCGCTCACCACCTCGGGCTCGACGCCCAGGATGTCGCGCACGCCCTTGACGTACTCGTCGCTGTTCTCGGCGTCCCGGGAGGCGCTGGTGGCGACGAAGCGGACCCGCTCCGGGCCGACGCCGAAGCCGGCGATGATCTCCTGGTACTCCCGGCAGGCCGCGAAGGTGCGGGCCAGCGCGTCGGGGTGCAGCCGGCCGGTGCGGTCCACGCCCTGGCCCAGCCGGTTGACGATCATCCGGCGGTCGAGGTCGGCGATCTCCCCCGTCTCCGGGTCGAGGTCGGCGACCAGCAGGCGGATCGAGTTGGTGCCGCAGTCGATCGCGGCCACGCGGGTCGTGCTCACTCGGACTCCCGCTCCGCCGCGGCTTCCTCCTCGGCGCGCTTCTTCGCGGCGCGCTCGGCGGTCTTCTGCTCCTTGGCGGCGATCACGGCCTCGTGGTCCTGCTCCTTGGCGCGGTTGCGGGCGACCCGCTCACCGGCGGCCTCGACCTCCGCCGGGGAGACGCACGGGCCCTTGGCCCACCAGTCCTCCAGCATGCCGATCGCCTCGTCGCCGAGCGGGTTGACGCCCTCGCCGGCCGCCAGCGAGTGGCCGACCAGCACGTGCAGGCACTTCACCCGGTCCGGCATGCCGCCGGCGCTCGGGAAGCCCTCCAGCACCTCGATCGCGTCGCGCCGGGCGATGTAGTCCTCGTGCGCCCTCTGGTAGGAGGCCGCCAGCTCCGGGTCCTCGGCCAGCCGGGCGCTCTGGTCCTTCATCACGCCCTCCGCCTCCAGGGTGCCGATCAGCGAGGCGGCCTTGGGGCAGGTCAGGTAGTAGAGCGTGGGGAACGGCGTGCCGTCCGGCAGCCGGGGGGCCGTCTCCACGACGTCCGGGTTGCCGCAGGGGCAGCGGTGCGCCACGCCGCGCAGGCCGCGCGGCACCCGGCCGAGCTGGGCGGCGATGGCCGCGACGTCGGCGTCGGAGACGGAGGGGTGGTTCTCAGTGGTCATGGGGGGAGGTGTCTCCAACGGGGGACGGTGGGAGGGGAAGGGGGGTGGCGGGGGCCGCCGCCGCGGTGTCGGCGGCGTCCACCGAATCCCAGATGCCGGCGTACCAGGGCTTGGCGGCCTTCGTCCGGTCGGCGGCGCTTCCGGAGGCCGCGCTGCCGGAGGAGGCCGCACCCGCCGCGGACGAGGAGGGCTGGGCGGAGGCCCGGCCGGCCGGATCCACCGCGATGTACGGGGTCTCCCCCGGCACCGCGTAGTGCAGCCGGGCGCGGGCCTGCGCCTTCACGTACTCCGGGTCCTGCCAGCGGGCCTTCTCCCGGCGCAGCTGCTCGACCTGCTGGCGCGCGTGGTCGGCCTTCGCCCGCTGGGCGGAGATCTCGGCGCGCTGGGAGATGAACTGCCGCGTCGGGTAGGCGAGGATCGCCACCAGCGAACAGAGCACCAGGACGAGGACGGTCGCCCGGCTCGTGAACCGGGGCCGGGCCGCCAAGCCCGGGATCCTCCAGCCAGCCATCTCCCGTATCCCCTCCTGGTCGCGACGGTGCCCCGCCGTCCACCCTACGGGGTGAACGGCGGGGCACCGGTCAGGCGTGCGCTACCGGGAGCGCCCGGCCCTCGTGCTCGCCGTGCGGATCGCTCCGCGCGGCGGCCGGGCCCGGTCGCTCCACGGAGCGGCCGTTCCTGCTACTCCGCGGCGCGGAAGCGCGGGAAGGCGCCGCGGCCGGCGTACTCGGCGGCGTCGTCGAGGATCTCCTCGATGCGCAGCAGCTGGTTGTACTTGGCGACGCGCTCGGAGCGGGCCGGGGCACCGGTCTTGATCTGGCCGCAGTTGGTGGCGACGGCCAGGTCGGCGATGGTGACGTCCTCGGTCTCGCCGGAGCGGTGCGACATCATGCAGCGGTAGCCGTTGCGCTGGGCCAGCTCGACGGCGTCCAGGGTCTCGGTCAGCGAGCCGATCTGGTTCACCTTCACCAGCAGCGCGTTGGCGGTGCCGGTCTCGATGCCGCGGGCCAGGCGGGCCGGGTTGGTGACGAACAGGTCGTCGCCGACCAGCTGCACCTTGTCGCCCAGCTTGTCGGTCATGGCCTTCCAGCCGTCCCAGTCGGACTCGTCCAGCGGGTCCTCGATGGAGACCAGCGGGTAGGCGGCGACCAGCTCGGCGTAGTACTCGATGAGCTCGGCGGCGGTGAGGTCCTTGCCCTCGAACTGGTAGGCGCCGTCCTCGTAGAACTCGGAGGAGGCGACGTCCAGGGCCAGCGCGACGTCACGGCCGGGCACGTAGCCGGCCTTCTCGATGGCCTCGACGATGAGGTCCAGGGCCTCGCGGTTGGAGTCCAGGTTCGGGGCGAAGCCGCCCTCGTCGCCCAGACCGGTGGACAGGCCGCGCTCCTTCAGCACGCCCTTGAGCGTGTGGTAGACCTCGACGCCCCAGCGGACGGCCTCGGAGAAGGACTCCGCGCCGATCGGGGCGATCATGAACTCCTGGATGTCGACGTTGGAGTCCGCGTGCGACCCGCCGTTGAGGATGTTCATCATCGGGACCGGCAGGACGTGCGCGTTCGGGCCGCCCAGGTAGCGGAACAGCGGCAGGTCGCTGGCCTCGGAGGCGGCGTGCGCGACGGCCAGCGAGACGCCCAGGATGGCGTTGGCGCCGAGCGAGGACTTGTCCGGGGTGGCGTCCAGGTCCAGCATGGCCTGGTCGATCAGGCGCTGCTCGGTGGCGTCGTAGCCGACCAGCTCCGGGCCGATCTGCTCGATGACGGCCAGGACGGCCTTCTCGACGCCCTTGCCGAAGTAGCGGTTCTTGTCACCGTCACGCAGCTCCAGCGCCTCGAAGGCGCCGGTGGAAGCACCCGACGGGACAGCGGCACGACCCGTGCTGCCGTCGTCGAGGCCGACCTCGACCTCGACCGTGGGGTTGCCGCGGGAGTCGAGGATCTCACGGGCTACGACGACATCGATGGACGGCACGAGGCATCTCCTTGCGGAAGCAGGGTCCGGTCTGACGGTGGGTGCTGTCAGCAGGACGATTGCGGAGTCGTTACGACCAGAGCCTAACCGCCCGGGCTCCCGGGGCCACGTCCGCCTCGGTCCCGTCTCAGCGTGTGGCCCCACTACCCACCGGTAGTTCACCTGCTTGTCCCAGCTTGTCCCACCGGAGCGGGCGAATGCGGACGAAGGGGACCGGTAGGACCGGTCCCCTTCGGACGGTGGGCCGGGGCGGCGTCGGCGCCGGGTGCGGCGGGCGGGCCGGCGTCGAGCGGGCGACGTCGAGCGGGCGACGTCGAGCGGGCCGGCTCAGCCGAGGTGCAGCACCTGGCCGGGCATGATCAGGTTCGGGTCGCCGCCGACCGTGCCGTGGTTCTGCTCGTACAGCGCGTGCCAGCCGCCGGACACGCCCTGGGCGGCGGCGATGGTCGACAGGGTGTCACCGGCGCGGACGGTGTAGTCGTGACCGGCGGTCTGCGGGGCCGACTGCGCGGCCTGCGGGGCGTACTGCGGCTGGGCGGCGGCCTGGCCGGCGTACTGCTGGTAGACGCTCTGGTGGCTGGTCCAGTACCAGGCGCCGTTGCTCTGGTACCAGTACACCTTGGCGTCGGCGTCCCAGCCGGCCTTGCCGGAGAAGCCCGGGGTCTGCGGCTGCGCCTGCTGCTGCGGGGCGGCCTGCTGGACCGGCTGCGCGGCGGGCTTCTGGGCCTGCTTCTGGGCGGCGGGCTGCTGCGCGACCGGCTTCTCGGCCGGCTTGGCGGCGGGCTTCGGGGTCTGCTGCTTGGCGGCGGACTGCGGCTTGGCGTCCGAGGAGGTGTCGACCGCGGCCGGGGCGCCGCCCTTGGTCAGACCGGCCTTCTGGGAGCAGACCGGCCAGGCGCCCGGGCCCTGCGAGGCCAGCACCTTCTCGGCGACCGAGATCTGCTGGGCCTTGCTGGCCTGGTTGGCCTGCGGCGCGTAGGCGGTGCCGCCGTACGCCTTCCAGGTGCTGGAGGTGAACTGGAGGCCGCCGTAGAAGCCGTTGCCGGTGTTGATGCTCCAGTTGCCACCGGCCTCGCACTGGGCGACGGCGTCCCAGGTGGAGGCGGGGGCGGCGGAGGCGCCGGTGGCGGTGAGGAGCGGCATCGCGAGTCCGACGCCGGCCACACCGGCGACGGCGATGGCCTTCTCGGCCTGGGTGCGACGACGGTGACGGCCAGTTCCAACGAACAGCATGAAGAGGTCCCTCTCCGCACGCCTGCGAGGTGAGCTGTCGGGTTCGGACCGGGAGGTGGCCCGGCCGCCGTATGCGGAAACGATTCCGCTCGGGCGGCTTCACCCCAAGCCGTGGGGAGACGGCAACAAACCTGGTTCCCCCGCCCCTGCCCAGGGTTCTGGTCGGTTTCCCGTGACGCGGCGGGCAGGACTCGGCGTTCCGCGTACGAGGTCCGCAGCTGCGAACTCCAGGGAGAGTAGACAGATCATCAGACCAATCACAAGCTCATATCGTCGATATCACACAATAATTACGGCGTGTGTTCGATCGCCTACCAACGGCGGTGTTATGTCCGGATTGATGGGTGTTCACACCCCCGTCGGCAGGTGGTTCACGACGTCCCGTCAGTGCGATCTCAGCACGTCGGAGGCGTGGCGGGAGTGTTCGGAGAGGCCTGCGGAGAGGCCTGCGAAGGCGCGTGCGAAGGGGTCTGCGGAGAGGCGTGCGGGGAGCGGCTCTCCGGACTGAATTCCACCGGCAGTTCGCGCAGCCCACGCATGATCAGACCACCGCGCCACCGCAGGTCGTCCGCGTTTTCCGCGAGCCGGAGATCGGGCAGCCGGGAAAGCAGCGTGGTCAGCGCGGCACGGCCCTCCAAGCGGGCGAGCGGAGCGCCGATGCAGTAGTGGATGCCGTGCCCGAAGCCCAGGTGGGGGTTGTCCGTCCGGGCCAGGTCCAGGGTGTTCTCGGCCGCGAACCGGGCCGGGTCGCGGTCCGCCGCGGCGAGCACCACCAGCACCGGGTCACCGACCGGGATGTCCACCCCGCCGATGGCCAGCGGACGGGTCGCGAACCGCCAGGTCGCCATCTCCACCGGCCCGTCGTAGCGCAGGAGTTCCTCGATCCCGGTCTCCAGCAGCGCGCTCTCCCCGCGGGCCACCGACTCCTGCAGCAACCCGCGCTGCTCCGGATTGCGCAGCAGGGCGTACGTGCCGTTGCCGATCAGGTTCACGGTGGTCTCGAAACCCGCGAACAGGAGGATGAAGGCCATCGCCGCGGCCTCGTTCTCGGTCAGGTGCTCACCGTGGTCACTGGCCCGGATCAGACCCGAGATCAGGTCGTCCCCGAGGTCCGCGCGCTTGCGGTGGATCAGCTCCAGCAGGTACGCCCGCATCCGCTTCACCGCCCGCCCCACGCCGCCGCGCTGGCCGCCGCCGTGACCCGGCTTCGTGTGGCGCACCATCATCCCGGCCCAGTCCCGGAAGTCGTCCTGGTCCTCGGCCGGCACGCCCAGCAGGTCGCAGATCGCGTAGATGGGGAGCGGGAAGGCGAACTCGTGGATCAGGTCCGCCGAACCGCGCTGCGCGAAGCCGTCGATCAGCCGGTCGGTGAGCTGCTGCACCCGCGGCTCGAACTCGGCCACCCGGCGCGGGGTGAACGCCTTCGACACCAGCCTGCGCAGCCGGGTGTGGTCCGGCGGGTCGATGTTCAGCAGGTGGGTCATCAGGTCCGCCTGCCGCTCCCCCGGGATGCCCACCCGGCCGGTGCGGTGCGCCTGCTCGCTGTGGTGCGCCGGGTTCTTCGACAGCCGGCTGTCGGCGAGCGCCTGCCGGGCGTCCGCGTACCGGGTCACCAGCCAGGCCTCCACCCCGCTCGGCAGCGTGGTGCGGTGCACCGGGGCGTGCTCGCGCAGCCAGGCGTAGGCGGGGTACGGGTCGGAGGCGAACTCCCAGGTGAACAGCTGCGGGGCGGTGGCGTCGGACGGCGTGGCGGCGGGCCGGGCGGAGTCGGGCTGAGCTGGCATGGACCGACCGTATCCGGTGCGACGGGCACGCCCCGCCCCGGCGGGCCGCCGCTCCTCCCGCCGACGGTCCGCGGCCGTCCTGCCGATGCTCCATGGACGGCCCATGGACGGTTCATGGACGGCTCGTTGACTGTCCGCGGACGGTCAATGGACAGCTCTTGGCCGACTCTTGGCCGCGGTGCGGGCGTGAGCCTGGTCACCTGCGGGGTAATCCCTGTTGCGGAGGGTCAGGACGTGCCTACGATCCTCCGCAGTACGCGTGGGCGCCGGTGCGGTGTCGTCCACAGGGAGGAGCAGGCCATGCGGGTCAGCGGGTCAGTCGTCGTCATCGCGGTCCTCGACGGCGGTTCGGGCGCGGGACTCGCCCGCCGGTTCGCCGCGGCCGGCGCCTCCGGAATGCTCATCGCCGACCAGTACGTCGGCATCGCCGAGGACCTCGCCGCCGAACTCGACCGGCCGGGCTGCCCCGTCGTCGGCGTCTGCGGCGACATCCGCCGCCCCAGCGACGTCGCCGCCCTCGTCGACACCGCCGAGAAGCACCTCGGACCGATCGACCTGTTCGCCGTGGCCGGCCCGGACGGCGAGCGGATCATCTCGCTGGCCGAACTGCCCGACCACCTCGACCTGGAGCGGCTCGCCGAACTCGTCGTCCTCGTCGGCGAGGCCATCGGCGAACTCGTCCCGCCGCAGCGGTGCCCGGAGCACACCGCCACGGCGGCCTGAGCGCCTACTTCCCGTCGGACTCCCCGGCCGGGTCCCCGTCGGGCTCTCCGGCCGGCTTGAGGCCTTCGGCCGCGCGCACCGCGTCCCGGTAACCGCGCGCGGCCGACCGCAGCGCCGCGTCCACGTCCACCCCGGCGTCGTGCGCCCGCTGCGCCACCGCGAGCAGCAGCCGGCCCGCCGAGTCGGCGGTCAGCTCGACCGGCAGCTCGTACGACTCGTCCGGCACCCCCGTGAAGCCCGCCCGGCGCACCCGGGACACCAGCTTCGCCGTGTACGCCAGCGCGGGCAGCCCGGCCGGCACACCGTCCAGCACCGACTCGCGGTCCGCCTTCTCGGCCGCCTTCAGCTGCTCCCAGTTTGCCTCCACCTCGGCGGCGCCGCCGGCCTCGACGTCCCCGAACACGTGCGGGTGCCGGTACATCAGCTTCTCGACGATGTCCCCGGCCACGTCGTCGACGGTGAACGGCTCGGTCGGGTGCTCCTCTGCGATCCGGGAGTGGAAGAACACCTGCAGCAGGACGTCGCCCAACTCCTCGCGCAGCGCCTCCCGGTCCCCCTCCTCGATCGCCTCGACCAGCTCGTACGCCTCCTCGACCAGGTACTTCACCAGGCTCTCGTGCGTCTGCTCGGCGTCCCAGGGGCAGCCGCCCGGGGAGCGCAGCCGGTCCATCACCGTCACCAGGTCCAGCAGCCGCGACCCCGGCAGGTCGTACGAGCCGGGCAGCACCTCGATCTCCGGCACCTCGCCGGCGTGCTCCACCGCCAGCCTCGCCAGCGCGTCGGTCAGCCCCGGATCCCCGTCCGGACTGCCCAGCCACACCGTCGGCCCGGCCCCGGCCGGCTGCCCGGTCAGCAGCCGCGCCAACGCGGGCGCCGACCCGGCCGGCACGACCTCCACCACCACCCCGGCCTGCCGCACCGCCGCCACCTGCGGATGCCGCTCGTCCCCCACCAGCACCCGCCCCGCCGACCGCAACGCCTCCCACGCCGGCCACGCCAGCAGGCCGGGAGCCACCCGGTGGGTGGTGGTCAGCAGGATCAGCTTCGCGCCCGGAGAATTCGTCGGCACAGCATTCGTCGTCACCCCCCGAACCTACCCCCGCACCCCCACCCCGCCCGCCCGTTCCCCGCCCCGGGGCTCCCTTCCCGGGCATGGACCCCACCCACCCGCGCAAGCGCAGCCCCCTGTGCTCACCGCAGCCCGTCGACTCCCCGCCCCGGAGTGCCGGCCGGGCCCGTCCCGGTCCAACGCGGGAAGCCAACACGCGGGCCGGGATGAGGGCCGGTGGAGGAGCCGTGCGTCCCGACAGTCCGGGGCTTCAGGCGGGCTGGAGCCGCTGGGGAATCTCCGAAGAGGGCACGACGGCACACCTGGGCCGGTACGGCGCCACTGCTGATGCGCCGAGGCCAGGGCTTTCCAGTGGCCGGCCCGCGAGGATCGAGGCTGCTGCACAGGTCGGCGGCGCAACCCCACCGGCCGTGCCGGGCCCGGGAGTCGGGCCGGCACGGAACCCCGGCGACAGCAGTGGGCGTCGGGGCCGGGGCAGCACAACGACCCCACCGGCGGCGCCCGGAGCCGACACCCGGGAGCCGGTACCCGGAGCCGACACCCGGGAGCCGGTGCCCGGGGCCGGGACCGCATCCCCACCGGCGGCGCCGGGAGGCGCAACGGTCCGGGACCGGGGTGGTGGGGTCAGTGCGGGGTCGGGGGCCAGGGGGTGGAGGTGGGGGTGAGGGTGGAGAGGGACTGGCGGAGGCGGCGGACGGTGGGGTGGTGGGGGCCGTCGCGGCGTTCGCGGTCGAGGAGGAGGGGGAGCAGCCACTGCCAGGCGTTCTGGGGGTCGCCGGTGGCGGCGAGGTGGAGGCCGATGCGTTCGCGGAGGTCGTAGGCGCGCTCGGGGTCGGTGTCGAGGCCGGATTCGAGGCGGGCGGTGTGGGCGGTGAGGAGGGCCTGGTACTCGGTGAGGGCTTCGGCGCCGTGGCCGAGCCGGTCGAGGCAGATGGCGGCGCGGTAGCGGTGGTCGAGGCCCTGGGGGCCGTGCGGGCCGCCGTCGGCGGTGGCGGCGAGGCGGCGGTACTCGGGGAGGGCCTGCTGGGGGTGGCCCTCGTGCAGGAGGGTGCGGGCGTAGATGGTGCGGATGGTGCGCACCAGGGGTGCGGCGGCGCCGAGTTCGGCCTCGGCCCGGGGCAGCAGGCGGGCGGCGAGGCCGAGCACCTCGGTGTGGCGGCCGGCGTCGACCAGGTCGGAGAGCCGGGCGCACTCGGCGCCGAGGTCGGATTCCGCGGGGACGGGCGGAGGTGTCGCGGGGGCGGGTGGCATGAGGAAGGGCCGTGACTCGGAGCGGACCACGGGCGCCGGGGCAGCCGCCGCGGCCGGCGGCTGCGGCTGGTGCGGGTAGCGGAAGGGGCGGGCCGGGTCCGGCAGCGGGGTGTAGCGGGGCTGCGGGGCGCCGTCGGCCGGGGGCAGCAGCGGGAGCAGCCGCGCGTACACGCTCCGGGCGTCGGCGGGGCGGTCGGCGGGCCGCTTGGCAAGCAGGTCGAGCACCAGCTGTTCCAGCGGCTGCGGCACGTCGGGGCGCAACTCCCGCAGCGGGACGGGTGGTTCGTCGACGTGTCGGCGCAGGACGCCGAGGGCGGTGGGGGCCCGGAACGGCTCCTCGCCGGCGAGCATCTCGTGCAGCAGGCAGCCGAGCGCATAGAGGTCGCTGCGCGGGTCGGTGGTGGCGGCGAGGGCCTGTTCGGGGGCCATGTAGGAGGGGCTGCCGACGGGTACGCCGGTGAGGGTCAGCCGGGTGGTCTCGGTGTCGAGGGCGGTGGCGATGCCGAGGTCGAGCAGGACGGTGCGGCCGTCCTCGCGGACCATGACGTTGCTCGGCTTGAGGTCGCGGTGGACCACCGGGATGGCGTGGACGGCGGCCAGCGCGGTGCACAGCTGGGCGGCGACGGCCGCCGCGCGTTCGATCGGGAAGGGCGCGTCCTCGGCGATGAGGTCGGCCAGGCTGACCCCGGGGATGCGCTGCATGACGAGGTAGAGCTCGCCCTCGTCCTCGCCCGCGTCGAAGACGGTGACCAGCCCGGGGTGGTCGAGCGCGGCCGTGATCCGGCACTCGCGCAGGAAGCGGCGGCTCAACTCGTCGCCGTGGCGGGCCCGTTCGCCTCCGGAGCCGGTCCCGCCGGGGAGCAGGTGCTCGGGGCGGAGCAGTTTGACCGCGACCGGGCGGTGCAGTCGTTCGTCCTGGCCGGCCCAGACCTGGCCCATGCCGCCGTGGCCGATCTTCTCGGTGAGCCGGTAGCGGCCGGCGATCAGCCGGGTGGCGGTCACGGCCGGTCCTCGCGGGCCTGGCGGCGCAGCAACTCGCCCAGCTCGCGCAGGTCGTGGGCGGTTTCGGGGGCGGGGGCCGAGGGGGCGGGGGCCGAGGGGGCGACGGCAGCGGTCGCGGTCGGCGCGACGGGAGCGGGCACGGGGGCGTGAGCGGGCACGGGGGCCTGCGTGGGCGCCCCGTACCCGGGCACGGTGGCCCCGTACGGCGAGACGTTCGGCACCGCGTACGGCGAGAGGACCTGCGGAGCGGCGTGCGGCACGGCCTGCGGCGCCGGAGGCCCGGCCAGCCAGACCGCGCGGCTGTCCATCACCAGGAAGTGAGCCGTCGGCAGGAGCCACAGCACGGCCAGCGTGATCTGGCCGGTGATGTCGGCGGTCGGGTCCTTCAGGGTGCCCGCGACCCCGGCGGAGACGATCATGGCGAGCAGCAGCGCGCAGAACACCGCCGCGCCGAGGATGTCGTACGCCCGTCGGCGCCGGACCGCCAGCAGCAGCGAGGGGACGACCCCGAGCAGGCCGAAGGTGACCAGCGGGGCCAGCGCGCACAGCACCCGCACAACCACCCCGAACCGTCCGGGGATCGGGGCCGGCCCGGCCACTCCCCCCGGCCCGACCGCTCCCCCCGGCCCGACCGCTCCCCCCGGTGCGGGCGAGCCCGGCACCGGGCCCGGCGCGTACCCCGGCGCGTACCCCTGCCCGGGCCCCGGCCCGTACGGCGCCCCGCCGGGCGGCGGTCCGAACTGCCCGGGGTACTGCCCTGACATGCGCGCTCCTGAGCTGGTGAGGACCGGCACCGAGGGCGGTGCGACCGGTTCCGCACACCGTACCGCCCGGCCCGGCCGCTCCGGAGGGCTTCCGTCCGCCCGCTGCCGCATCGGTATCCCGCCGGTACCGCGCCGCTACTGAGCCGGGGTCACCTGCGGGCGCGCGGCGCGGGTCCTGCCGGATCGGGCCCCCGCGGACCCGGCCCCGGCCCGCGGGGCGGGTGTCAGTCCGGCGGCGCCAGGGTGCCGGTCGCCAGGGCGTCGGTGGCGGCCTGGGCGAGGCTGCGGCCGAGGGCGGCGGCCTGGGCGAGGGCGGTGTCGAAGGCGGCGAGGCGGGCGAAGGCGGCACCGAGTCGCTGCTGGGCGGGGAGCGGGAGGCGGGGCAGTTCGACCCGTCGGATGTCGAGCCGGGCGGTGGTGGTGGCGTGGCTGGCGGCGCGCCGGGTGCCGGCGGTGGAGCGGAACTGGCCGGCCAGGAACTCGGGGTCGAGGGCGGCCGGGTCGGGCCGCAGGAGGTGGAGCTGGCGGCCGAGGGCGGCGCCGACCAGCGGGCCCTCGGCGGGGACGACCCGGGCGGTGCCGCCGCCGAGGGCGGGGACCAGGACGTCGCCGGGGCGGGTGCGGACGTCCCCGGCCGGGCCGGGGCCTGCGGCCAGGACGGCGCTGGGCGCGGCGCCGGTGGCGAGGTCCTGGTCGGTGACGACGGGGGTGCCGCCCGAGCCCGCCCCGGCCGGCCGGGTGGCGGCGCCGGTGCCGGAGGAGTGCACCTCCAGCGCGCCGCCGCGGACCAGCTCGCCGATGGTGACCACCCCGACGGGAGCCGTACCGGACGCCCCGCCGGGCGCCGCGCCGGCCACCCCGCCGGACGCGGCACCTGACGCGGCGCCGGGCCGCGGCAGCAGCGCAACCGGGTCGGGCAGGCCGGCCAGCAGCTCGGCCAGCCGGCCGCCGAGGTGGGAGAGTTCGGCCGCGCCGCCGAGCGGGGCGGCGGGCGGGACGTGCCGGGCCGGGGAGAGGTCGGTCTCGTCGTCGAGCAGGTCGATGGCGGCCATCGCCCGGTGGACGCCGGGACGGTCGGCGGGGACCGGCAGGCCCTCGCGCGCGGCGAGGTCGAAGCCGCGCCAGGCCTCCAGGACGGTGCGGCGCAGCTCGGTCCAGTCGACCTTGTCCCGGCCGCCCTCGGCGGCCTGCGTCCCGGCGGCCCCGCCCGGACCGGCGAGCGCCGCCCCGGCGTCGAGCATCAGCACCTGGCGGAAGTCGGCGCCCGGCCGGGGTGCGCGCAGCACCCACAGGTGCAGCGGGACGCCGTACGGCGGGGCGGCGCCGGCCGGCAGCGCGATGACGGCCCGCAGCGCGCCGGAGCGGAGCAGTTCGGCCCGGATGCGGCGGCCGGCCCGGCGGGCGGCGACGGTCGGCGGGAGCAGCAGGGCGGCGAGGCCGCCGGGGCGGGTGTGCGCCAGGCAGTGCAGCACCCAGGCGAGTTCGGACTCGCCGCGCGGCGGGACGAGCCCGCCGGGCCAGCGGGTGTCGAACTGCAGCTCGTCGTGGCCCCAGTCGCGCTCGTTGTACGGGGGCTGGCAGAGCACGGCCTCGAAGGTGTCGCCGGGGAAGCCGTCGGCGCGCAGGGCGTCGTCGGCCCGCAGGTCGAGCGGGAGCGGGCCGGGCTCGTCGGCGGGGGTGTGCAGGGCGATCCGGAGCCGGGCGAGGGCGGCGGTGACCGGGTCGGCGTCCTGGCCGTAGCGGCCGGTGGTCGGCGGGTGGGCGAGCAGGACGGAGCCGAGGCCGACGGCCGGGTCGAGCACGGTGGCGGGGACGCCGGCGACGGCGGCGAGCAGTTCGGCGGCCTCCGGCGGGGTGGGGCTGAGCTGCCGGGTGTTGGCCTCGGCGTACCGGGTGAGCAGCTGCTCGTACGCGCCGACCGGGCCCGCCTGCGCGGCGAGTTCGGCGAGCAGCCGGGCGAGGTCCAGCTGGGTGCTGCCGAGCAGGCCCGGGAGGCCGAGGGTGCGGGCGCCGTCGGGGCCGAAGGCGTGCACGGCGGCGCCGGTGACGGCCCGGGGCAGCGCGAGGGCGAGCCGGGTGTCGGGCCGGTCGGCGAGCCCGGCCCACTGCGCGGGCTCGCGGTGCAGCAGCAGGAGCAGGGCGCCGGCCTCGACCAGCGGGGCGGCGGGGTGGCCGGCCGGGTCGCGGAGGGTGTCGACGAGCTGCCAGACCCGCTCCAGCAGCGGGAGTTCGGCGATCTTGCCCTGGGCGCGCAGCCAGGACTCGACCTCGGCGAGCGCGAAGGCCGGGCTGGCGTCGGTGCCGCCGACCGGGCGCGGGAAGTCGGGGTGGCGGCGGCGCCAGTTGCTGACCGCGGCCCGGCCGACGCCGGCCAGCCGAGCGATCTCGGCGGCGGTCACTTCGGGACGGTCCGGCACGGGGGCTCCTTCGGTGGGGGCTGCGACCGCACAGCCGGGGCGGGGGCGGGGGCTGTGACCGCACAGCATAGCGACGCACCCCTCGATCACAGTTCACATGTGAACAGAGTTCTTTTGTGAAATCGCATTGACATGGTTCACGGCCGAGTGGTGTGATCTCTCCGTCGCCACCGAACGGGGCGGCGCAGGGAAGACCACCGATCACCGGGAGACACCCATGTCCGCGAACGCCCGCCGCACCGCCGTCCGCCGCGCCACCGCCCGGCGCGGCGCCACCCGCCGCACCGCCGTCCTGCTGCTGGGCGCCGCGCTGGTCACCCTGAGCGCGACGGCGTGCAACTCCACCGGCGGCGCCTCCGTCTCGACGGAGGCGAACCAGACCGCGGCCGCCACCGGTTCCGAGGCCGCCAAGCCCGCCGGGGACAAGCCCGCCGACACCGGCAAGGCGCCCGCCAAGCTCGGCGACACCATCGCGCTCAAGGGCAACGACCCGGCCGACACCGCCGACGTGACGCTGGTGAAGGTGGTCGACAACGCCGAGGGCGAGGACGAGTTCACCCACCCGGCCGACGGCAAGCGCTTCGTCTCGGTCCAGTTCCGGATCAAGGCGAGCGGCAAGAAGGCCTACAGCGACGTCCCGGGCAACAGCGCCAAGGTGGTGGACGCCCAGGGCCAGGCCTTCGGCAGCACGATCGCGGACACCAAGGCCGGCCCGGGCTTCCAGGTCCCCGCCAACATCGCGCCCGGCGAGAGCGCCCTCGGCTTCGTCACCTTCGAGGTGCCGAAGGACGCCAAGCTCGACAAGGCCCAGTTCGGCCTCGACAGCGGCTTCGCCCCGCAGACCGGCCAGTGGAAGCTCGGCTGACGCATCCGTTCACAGCCGGCCGGCCGCCGCACCGCGTCAACCACGGCCGGCGCCCGTCCACACGAAACGGCGGCCCCGGGGCAGAGCCCGAGACCGCCGTGAACCACCTGGAGGGCGGAGGCCCTCCGGATGCCTACTTCTTCGCCCCCGCCAGGTCGTCGAACATGGCCGACAGGAACTCGGTGCACCAGCCCAGCAGTTCCCGGCCGACCAGCGGCTTACCGCCGATCCGCCCGGTGCTCGGGCGCGGCACCAGCAGCTGCTGGGCCGCCGCCTTCACCTGGCTGCGCGGGTAGAGCCGGTTCAGCCGCAGCTGCTGGGACTCCCGCAGCTCCACCGGCCCGAAGCGGACGTTGGAGCCCTGGAGGGTGATGTCCGAGATCCCGCACCGCCGGGCGTACAGCCGCAGCGCCGCGACCAGCAGCAGGTTCTCCACCGGCTCGGGCAGCTTGCCGTAGCGGTCCACCAGCTCGTCCCGGACCTGCTGGATGTCCTCCTCCGAGTTGACCGCGGCGATCGAGCGGTACGCCTGCAGCCGCAGCCGCTCGCCGGGTGCGTAGTCGTGCGGCACGTGGGCGTCGACGGGCAGCTCGATCTTCACCTCCAGCGGCTCCTCCTCCGGCTCCCCGCCGCCCGCCAGCGACTCGCGGAACTCCGCCACCGCCTCGCCGACCATCCGCATGTAGAGGTCGAAGCCGACGCCCGCGATGTGCCCGGACTGCTCGCCACCGAGCAGGTTGCCCGCGCCGCGGATCTCCAGGTCCTTCATCGCGACGTACATGCCGGCGCCCATCTCGGTGTGCTGGGCGATGGTGGCCAGCCGCTCGTGCGCGGTCTCGGTGAGCGGCTTCTCCGGCGGGTACAGCATGTACGCGTAGCCACGCTCGCGGCCTCGCCCGACCCGGCCGCGCAGCTGGTGCAGCTGGGAGAGGCCGAAGGTGTCGCCGCGCTCCACGATCAGGGTGTTGGCGTTGGAGATGTCGATGCCGGACTCCACGATCGTGGTCGACACCAGGACGTCGAACTCCTTCTCCCAGAAGTCGACGACGACCTTCTCCAGCTGGTTCTCCCCCATCTGCCCGTGCGCGGTGGCGATCCGCGCCTCGGGCACCAGGTCCTTCAGCCGGGCGGCCGCCTTGTCGATCGACTCCACCCGGTTGTGGATGTAGAACACCTGGCCCTCGCGCAGGAGTTCACGCCGGATCGCGGCCGAGATCTGCTTCTCGTCGTACGGCCCGACGAAGGTCAGCACCGGGTGCCGCTCCTCCGGCGGGGTGGTGATGGTGGACATCTCGCGGATGCCGGTGACCGCCATCTCCAGGGTGCGCGGGATCGGGGTCGCGGACATGGTGAGCACGTCCACGTTGGCGCGCAGCTTCTTCAGCTGCTCCTTGTGCTCGACGCCGAAGCGCTGCTCCTCGTCGACGATGACCAGGCCGAGGTCCTTGAACCTGGTCTCGGAGGAGAACAGCCGGTGGGTGCCGATGACGACGTCCACCGAGCCCTCGAACAGCCCCTCCAGCACGGCCTTGGCCTCGGTGTCGGTCTGGAAGCGGGACAGTGCCTTCACGTTCACCGGGAAGTTCGCGTAGCGCTCGGCGAAGGTCGAGAAGTGCTGCTGCACCAGCAGCGTGGTCGGCACCAGGACCGCCACCTGCTTGCCGTCCTGCACGGCCTTGAACGCGGCCCGCACGGCGATCTCGGTCTTGCCGTAGCCGACGTCGCCGCAGATCAGCCGGTCCATCGGGACGGACTTCTCCATGTCCGACTTGACCTCGGCGATGGTGGTCAGCTGGTCCGGCGTCTCCGCGTACGGGAAGGCGTCCTCCAGCTCCCGCTGCCACGGGGTGTCCGGGCCGAAGGTGTGGCCGGGGGCGGCCATCCGCGCCGAGTACAGCTTGATCAGGTCGGCGGCGATCTCCTTGACCGCCTTCTTGGCCCGCTGCTTGGTCTTCGCCCAGTCCGCGCCGCCGAGCCGGTGCAGCGTCGGGGCCTCGCCGCCGACGTACTTGGTGACCTGGTCGAGCTGGTCGGTCGGCACGAACAGCCGGTCGCCGGGGTGGCCGCGCTTGGCCGGGGCGTACTCCAGCACCAGGTACTCGCGGGTGGCGCCCTGGACGGTGCGCTGCACCATCTCGACGTACTTGCCGACGCCGTGCGCCTCGTGGACGACGTAGTCGCCGGCCACCAGCGCCAGCGGGTCGATCGCGTTGCGTCGGCGCGAGGGCATCCGGCGCATGTCCTTGGTGGAGGACTTCTGGCCGGACAGGTCGGTCTCGGTGATGACCGTGAGCTTCAGGTTCTCGTCGACGAAGCCGTGCTCGATCGAGCCGCAGGAGACGTGGACGACGTCCCGGGTGGGCGCATCGGCGAGGTCGGCGACCAGGCGGGCCGGGATGCCCTCGTTGCCCAGCACCTCGGCGAGCCGGGAGGCCGGGCCGTGGCCCTCGGTCACCATGACGACCCGCCAGTCGGCGGCCAGCCGCTCCTTGGCGTCGGCGATCGCCCGGGCGGTGTCGCCCCGGTAGGCCTCGACGGCGTGCATGCCGAGGGTCAGCGTGTTGGCGTCGCCGTGCCAACCAGCGACTCCGTCGCGGGCCGGGATGCCGTCGACGGTCGACTCGCTGGTCGCGAACGGGCTGACGGACCACCAGGGAAGCCCGATCTCGGCGGCGTGCTCGCGCACCTCGGCGAGCGAGCGCAGCGAGGCGGCGGAGACGTCGATGGCCTCCAGGTCGATCGGGCGGTCCCCGCCGGACGCGGCCGCGACCCAGGAGGCGTGCAGGAACTCCTGGCTGGTCGCCACCAGGTCGGCGGCCCGGGTGCGGACCCGCTCGGGGTCGCAGACCACCGCGACCGAGCCGAGCGGCAGCACGTCGACCAGCAGCTCCATGTCGTCCACCAGCACCGGCGCCAGCGACTCCATGCCCTCGACCGCGATGCCCTCGGCGATCCTGTCCAGGATCTCGGCCAGCCCGGGGTGCTCGGCGGACAGCTCGGCGGCCCGGGCCCGCACCTCCTCGGTGAGCAGCAGCTCGCGGCAGGGCGGCGCCCACAGACCGTGCTCGGCGATCTCCAGCGAGCGCTGGTCGGCGACCTTGAAGTAGCGGACCTCCTCGACCTCGTCGCCCCAGAACTCCACCCGCAGCGGGTGCTCCTCGGTCGGCGGGAAGACGTCCAGGATGCCGCCGCGGACGGCGAACTCGCCGCGCTTCTCGACCAGTTCGACGCGCGCGTAGGCGGCGGCGGAGAGCCGGCGGGCCACCTCCCCCAGGTCGTACGACTCACCGCGCCGGACGGCCACCGGTTCCAGCTCGGCCAGCCCCTTGACCTGCGGCTGGAGCACCGAACGGACCGGGGCGACCACCACCTGGACCGGCCCGGCCGCCGGGTCGTCCGCCCGCGGGTGCACGATCCGGCGCAGTACGGCCAGCCGGCGCCCGACGGTGTCCGAGCGGGGCGACAGCCGTTCGTGCGGCAGGGTCTCCCAGGCCGGGAACTCGGCGACGGCGTCGACGGGCAACAGGGAGCGCAGCGAGGCCGCGAGGTCCTCGGCCTCCCGGCCGGTCGCGGTGACGGCGAGCACCGGGCGGCCCCGGTCCCCGGCGGCCTGCCCGGCGAGCGCGCGGGCCAGCGCGGCGATGGCGAACGGCCGGGCGGCGGGCGGTCCGACCAGGTCCAGGTGGGGGCGTCCACCGGCCGCGGCTCCGGGGGCGGTGGCCGCCTCGATCGCCTCGGCGAGCGCCGCGTCCCGCGCGACGACATCGAGCAGTCCGGTCAGGCTCATCTGGGGTCTCTTCTTCGTCCCGTGGCTGATGCTGCCCCGGGGCGGCGAAGGCCCGCCGGGGCAACGCGAACGGCCCGGCACGCCGAGCGGCCGGGGGTCTCCAGCCTACGCCGCGGCAGGGACGCGCACGCGGTCCACGGCTTCGGCGAGGCCGGACCGGGGCCGTCCCGGACCCGCGCCGGGGCCGCGCCGGGGCTGGAAGGGGTCGAAAGGGGGCGATAGGGGGCGATAGGGGTCGGCAGGGGATCCGGAGCACCGGGCATCCGCGCGGCCACCCGGACGGGTTGTCAGGAACACGTCCGAGAACGAACGACTGGACGGAACACCGGACCGGCCGGTGGACGAACCAACCGGGAGCCGTCCCGAACGGGGCACGGCTATCCGCCACGAACTGGACATACTCCTGTCACTGGCCGTCCATGGAGATCGCGCACCATGGTGAACGTGCCCGCCGCACCCAACCGTGGGGGATGGCTGTGGAGGGCACTGTCGCACCCCCGATGGGGGTCGGAGGTGCGAGGCCGGGCGGCCCTGGGTGGGGGCGCCCGCCCAAGCGCCGGGAACCGTGGCGCCCTTTCCTGGAGGGCGCCACGGGTCTCGGCCTCTTTCGTTCCCGGGGACCTACCCCGTCGACCGCCGTCCTACCCCGAAGCCCGCCCGTCCTCCCCGGCCTCCGGCCCCGGCCCCGCCCGAGGGCCCGGGCGCGCCCGGCACGGCGAAGGCCCCGACCGCCTCTCACCGGGCGGTCGGGGCCTTCGCGACGCGTGGTCGGGCGCGCCGGTCAGCGGCGGTTGTAGCTCACCGTGTGGGGGGTCGCGTAGTCGCTGCCGTCGTCCACGATGATGATCTTCGGAACGATCCGGGTCTCGGCCTCCGAGGACCGCCCGTCGCCCTTCCCGGCAGCGGCCGGCCCGTCGACCGACTTCGCCTCGGCCGTTCCCTCAGCCGTTCCCTCCGCCGTTCCATCGGCCGCGCCCTCGGCCCCGGCCGTCCCCTCGACCGTCTCCTCGGCGGGCGCCGAGGCCGGCTTCGGCGGCACCGGGCCGGTCGCCACGGGCCCGCCGATGGCCCTGGTGGCACTGCTGCCGACCACCGGCGTCCGCAGCACGGTCGCCGACCTCTCCCGGGCGGGGGCCTCGGCCCCGGCGGGAGCCGCGGGAGTCAGGGTCTTGCGCAGGTCGGCCACCGGGATCTCCCCGGTGTCCGCCTCCGAGTCCACCGGCGAGGCGTCGACGACCGCGTCCACGACCGCGTCCGCGACCGCTTCCCGCTGCGCGGGGGGCGCCGGCGCCGCGGTGGGCACGACGGTCCCGACGGAGTCCTGGGCGGCCCGGGCGGCCGCGACGGCGGCCGCCGCCACCCCGGGCTCGATCTGGCCGACCGCCGCCCCGGTGAGCGAGGCCAGCGTGGCCTTGATGTGGTCCAGGTGCTGCTGCACCGTCTCCAGCCGGGTGTCGAACTCGCGCTGCTCGCGCTCGCTCTCCGCGTTGATCTTCTCGGCCTCCCGGCGGGCCTGCTCGACCAGCTTGTCGGCCTTGGCCTGGGCGTCCGTCTCCAGCTGCTTGATCCGGTTCAGCACCGTCTCCCGCTGCTGCTCCGCCTCCTTGACCTTGCGCTCGGCGGTCGCCGAGACCTCGGTGTCCTCGGCGTCGGCCGCGGCCTGGGCGGCGGCGAAGGTCTCGTCGGCCTTGCGGCGACGGGCGGCCAGCTCGGCCTCGGCCTGCTCGCTGGCCTCGGCGGCGGCCACCCGCACCTTGGCGGCGTACGCGGTCGCGGTGTCCCGGGCGGAACGGCTCTCCCGGTCGGTGTCGGACCGGATGCCCTCGGCCTCGGCCCGGGTCCGCTCCTCGGTGCGGCGGGCGGCCGCGTCCGCGTCGGTACGGGTCGTGGTGCTGTACTCCTTGGCGGCGCGGTCGGCGGCCTGCCCCGCCTCGTAGACCTCGTCCCGCAGGTCCTCGGCGAAGCGCTCGGCCTTCTCCCGGACGGCGCGCGCCTCGTTCTCGGCCATCGCGGCCAGTCCGGCGGCCTGCTCGCTGAGCACCTGGTAGTCGGGTTCCGGGGCCTCCTCGGCAGTCCGGCGGATGTCGGCCAGCCGGGCCTCCATCTGCCGGATGCCGGCGCCCAGGACGCTCAACCGTTCCCACGCCTCGTCACGCTGCGCGGTGAGGGCGGCGAGGGCTCGGTCGACCTGCTCGGGCACGTAGCCACGGCGGGCCTGGGTGAAGCCGTACTGGGGGACGGCGTCGCTCATGGGCTCTTCCCCTCGTTTCGCGGGCTGCGGAGCCCATGATCGGACGGAACGGACGGATCCGGAACCGGTTCGGTGCCCCGGGCCGGATTCCGTCGTCGTGCGGACCGGAATATGTCGAGGACGAGACGAATAGACCCATCCTCTTGACCTATTTTGCGCAGATCTGGGCGAAACCCCAACGAGGCACAGCTGCGTAGGCATGCCGGAAGGGCCGTTCCGGACACCGGAACGACCCCTCCCACCTGCGAGGACCTGCGACGGTCCGCTACAGCAGGCCGTCCCAGAACTGCTCCAGCAGCACGGCCCACCAGGTGTCCGCGTTCTGCAGGGCCGCCGGGTCGATCGCGGCGAGCTGGGCCTGGAAGTCGGTCGTCCAGCGACCGGCCTGGTCCGGGGTCAGCCCGTACCGCAGCCGCCACATCCGGCCCAGCAGGGCCATCGAGCGGACGAACTCCGGTACACCGCTGTTGACGAACCGGGGCGGCTGGCCGGTTCCCTCGATGTCCACGGCCACCACGTGCGCGGTGCCGTACTGGACGCACAGCTGCCGTCCGTAGTCGTTGCCCAGCACCAGGTAGCCGCCGAAGTCCGGGCCCGCGGCCAGGCCGCGCTCGGCGGCCAGCTCGGCGAGCGTCGGGATCGGGCGGCCCTCCTGCGCCTGCGCCCAGAAGAACGGCCCGAAGTCGCGCGGCAGCCCGGCCCACATCAGGGTCTGGGACACCGGCTCGGGCACGCCCTGGCGGGAGACGGCGCGCTGCTCGTACCGGAACAGGTTCTGCCCGAAGGCGGCGCCGGTCTCCTGGGCGAGCTGCTGCGGCGGGAGCGGCGGCAGCGCCTGGACCGTCCCGGGTGCGGGCGGCGGCACCCGGAACGGGCGGACCCGCTGGGCGCCGGACGCCAGCTGGTGCAGCTCGTCCAGGTGGTCGAGCAGCTCGGCCATCCCGGCCTGCCGGGACGCGTGGTCGCGGCCGTACGGGGCGGTGTGGGTGAGCCGGACGTTCGGCCAGGACGCGGCGATCATGCGGTTGCAGTAGCCGCCCGGCAGGTCGCAGGACTCCAGCTCGGTGTAGAGCTCCAGCACCTGCTCCGGCGGCACGTTGAGCCGGCGCAGGTCCTGCAGGATCTTCCACTCCGGGTGCGGGGTGCCGGGCTCGCTGCGGTGCAGCAGCTTCTGCTCCGAGCCGTCCGGGCCCCGGTAGCTGAGCGCGGCGAAGTACCCCGGGCCGACCGCGGGCACCCCCGGGGGCACCGGCGCGGCCTGCGGCGAACCGGGCACCGCCGGCGGGACGATCCCCGCGGCACCGCCCGTGTTCGGGTAGCCGTAGCCGGCCGCAGGCGCGGCGGGGGCCGCCGGGCCGCCGGGCGGCGGCGGGACGGCGGGACCGCCGGACGGCGGGGTGCCCGGGTCCGCCGGGCCGCCCAGCAGCGCCGGGTCGATCGCGCCCGCCAGCTGGGTCGCCTCGTACGCCGTACCGGAGGCGGACGGGCCGGCGGACGGCGCGCCCTGCGGGGCCGGCGGGGCCTCCCCACCGCGCAGGCCCGCCGGGGGCGGAGGCGGCGGGGCGGAGGCCGCGCCGCGGCCGCCGGAACCGGCCGGGGCGGCGACGGGCGTACCGGAGCCCGGGGTGTGCTTCAGCCCGGCCGGCGGGGGCGGCGGCGGGGCCGAACCCGCACCGCGTCCGAGTCCGGCGGGGGCGGCGCCCGCACCGGGGGCACCGGCGGGGCCACCGCGCAGCGCGGCCGGCGGGGGCGGCGGCGGGACCGAGCCGGCACCGCGTCCGAGTCCGCCCTGCGGCGCGGCGCCCTCCGGGGCACCGGGGACGGGGGCACCGGGCAGGCCGGCGAGGCCGGGCATGCCGCCCGGCGGGGCCAGCATCGTCGGGGCGTGCTCCGCCTGCGGACCAGCGGCGGGCGGGGCGGCCGGGGCACCCGGCAGGCCCATCAGCCCGGGCATGGCGTCCGGCGAGGCGAGCAGGGTCGGCGCCGGCTCGGCGGCCGGGGCGGGTGCCGGGGCCTGGGCCGGCGGGGCGGCCGGCGGCTCGGCGAACGGCGGCTGCGCCCCCTGCGGCCGGTCGGCGAACGGCGGGACCGGGGGCATGCCGGGGCCGCCGCTCGTCGGCGGCATCAGCATGGTCGCGGCCTCGGCACCCGCCGGCGCGGCGGGCCCGGGCAGGTCCGAGCCGGTGATCCGCAGCCCCTCGGGCATCAGGACGGTGGCGGCGTCGGCCCCGTCCGACGGGCCCGGCACACCGGGCACACCGGGCGCGTCGGGGGCGACCGGAGCCACGGGCGGCGGCAGCGGCGCGACGGCCTGCGGCTGCGGCGAGGGCTGCGGAGCGACGACCGGCTCCTCGTGCCCGGGCGGCGGCGCGAGCATGGTGGGCGCGTCCCCGGCGGGCCGGCCGGAGACCGGCGGCTCGGTCAGCACGGCCGGGACGGGCAGCGGCGCGGGAACGCGCTGCGGCGCCGGAACGGGCTGCTCCTCGACGGGCGTGGCAGCGGCGGCGCCAGGCACGGCAGCGGCAGCAGCGGCCGCGACCGGAGTCTCGGCGCCCTGCGGCCCGGCCGGGGCCGTCCCGAGCCGCTCCGCCTCCGCCGCGATCGCCGCGGCCCCCGCCTCCTGGAGCCACTGCGGCGGGCTGAGCAGGAAGGAGGTGGCCTCCACCGGTCCGGGCGCGGGCTTCGCCGCCCCGGCCGGGTTGGCCGCCACCGGCCGCCCGTAGACCTCCTCGTACTGCCGGACCACCTCGTTGACGGGCAGCGCGGGCCACAGCGTGCTGGCGCCCGAGTCCCGGGCGATCACCAGCCGTGCCTCCCCCGTGCCGCCGCCCGCACCGCCCGTGCCCTCGGCCGGGCCCGCGGGCGCGACCGCCCAGCAGACGAAGCCCAGGTCGAACTCCCGGACCCGCACCTCGCGCTGCTGCGAGCGCGGCACCCCGCCGTTGATCCACTCCTCGGCGAGCTCCTGCGCCTGCGCGTACGTCACCACGCCCGGTTCACCCCTGTCCGCATCCTCTTCGTCCCCCGTTCCACCGACACCACCGCGACCATCGCGACCACCGAGACCACGCGCCTCAGCCCATCGGGACGGCCCGGGCGAACCCGCCGTCCACCATCAGCTCCGCGACCGTCTCCAGCTCCGGCGGGCTGCCCGCCAGCCTCAGCAGGAAAGCGTCGAAGTCCTCGCCGCAGGGCAGCAGCAGCCGGGCGCAGCGGTCCTCCGGGGCCTCCGGGGCGCCGGTGTCGCGGGCGTCGTCGTGCAGGTGGAACCAGACCGAGCCGGTCCGCTCGCCGCGCACCTTGAGCGCGACCAGGCCGCCCTGGGCGTAGGCGACGGCCAGGTAGTCCTTGGTGAGGTGGTCGCGCAGGCACTTGTTGGCGTACACGACGTCCGCGGTGCCGTACTCCTCGGTGAGCGTCAGGAAGGGCTGGTCGAGCAGCAGTCCGAGCTCGGTGTCCAGCGCCACGCCGACCGGGGTGCGGCCGCCGCCCAGCTTGAGGAAGGTGCGGTAGGCGTCGGGCAGCCGGTAGCCGAGGCGCTGCTCGGCGCGCTGCACCAGGTCCTCGGGGACGCCGATCGGGTCGCCGCCGTCCCCGGCCAGCGAGAAGTGCACCGCCCGGCGCTCCTGCAGGGGGCGGGTGCCGCGGCGGGTGTGGTCGGCGCCGGAGGTGGCCAGGCCGCCGTGGTGCCGCAGCAGCGCCTTGACCTCGACCGGCACGAGCTCCATCCGCCGCCAGCCGGGGGCGGCCCGGCCGACCGCGTGGTGCCAGGTCCAGCCGGGCGGGGTGGCGACGGCGGTCGGGAGGTCGGCCCAGAGCGGGTGGCCCTGGGTGTAGAGCGCGGCGTTGGCCGACACGTAGTCGGTCAGCCGCAGCTCGTCCACGCCGAAGCCCTCCGGCGGGTCGGCCACCTCGGCCGCGGCGGCGGCGTACGGGCCGAAGTCCGGAAAGCCGTACTCGTCCACCCTGACCCCGGCGGGGTGCCGCTCCGCGCGGACCGGGTCCGGGAAGTGCACCACCTGACCTGCGTACGCCGCGTTCGGTGCGGCGGCGACGCCGGGCCGACCTGTCGTCATCTGGGAGCCCCCACTGGCTGCTGCAAATACGGTGCCTGCTGGGCACCAGCCTAGGGCCTGCCTTCAACCCCCCGTCCGTCAGGCGGACGACGGGGGAGCGACGGCGGGCCCCGGGGGCGGCGCACGGCCGGGACCTCGCCCGGAGCCCGCCCGGAACCCCGCCCGGAGCCTTTCCCGGAACCCGTCCGGAGCCTTGCCCGAAGCCTTGCCCGGAGCCTTGCCCGGAGCCGCGCCCGGGAGCGTCCCCGACGTCACAACCGCGCGCCCAGCGCCCGCCCCAGCGCCTCGGCCACCCGCAGCTGCCCGGCCTCGGTGAGGTGGGGGTGCAGCGGCAGGCTGAGCAGTTCACGGGCGGCCCGCTCGGCGACCGGGAACGTCCCTTCGCGGTGCCCGAGGTGATGGAACGCGGGTTGCCGGTGGACCGGCAGCGGGTAGTGCACCCCGGCGCCGATCCCGGCCGCCCGCAGTTCGGCCAGCACCGCGTCGCGGTCCCGGCCGGGGCCGATCCGTACCGGGTACAGGTGCCGGACGTGCTCGTTGCCGGGCGCGGTGCGGGGCAGGGCGAGCCCGTCCAGCCCGCCCAGCAGCTCGTCGTAGCGGGCGGCGGCGGCCCGGCGGGCGGCGTTCCAGGCGGGCAGCCGGCGCAGCTTGGCGCGCAGCACGACGGCCTGCAGCGCGTCCAGCCGGGAGTTGAAGCCGAACCGTTCGTGCCGGTACCGGTCGCGGGCGCCGTGGTCGCCGATCAGCCGGACGGCGCCGGCCAGGGCGTCGTCGTCGGTGAGCACCGCCCCGGCGTCGCCGTAGGCGCCGAGGTTCTTGCCCGGGTAGAAGCTGGTGGCCGCGATCCGCCCGTACCGGCTCCGCCCGTGCTGGCGGGCGCCCTGGGACTGCGCCGCGTCCTCCACCACCGGCTTTCCGTCGGCCGCCGCCAGCAGCGGCCCCATCGGGGCGAGTTGGCCGAAGAGGTGGACGGGCAGCAGCGCGGCCGCGCCGGGCAGCGCGGTGGCGGCCCGCTCCGGGTCCATCAGCAGGTACTCCGGGTCGGCGTCGACCAGCACCGGGCGCAGCCCGGCCCGCAGCACGGCCTCGGCGGTGGCGACGAAGGTGTTGGCGGGCAGCACCACCCCGCTGCCGGGTGGCAGGCCCAGGGCGCGCAGGGCCAGTTCGAGGGCGTCGGTGCCGTTGGCGGCGCCCACGCAGTGCCGGGCACCGGCGAAGGCCGCGTACTCGCGCTCGAAGGCGGCCACCTCGGGGCCCTTGACGAAGGCTCCGGAGGCGAGCACCCGGTCGAAGCCGGCCCGCACCTCGTCCGCCACCTCGGCGTGCGCCGCCGCCAGATCGACCAGCGGGACGCACTCCCGCACCGGATCCCGCGCCGCGCCCCCGCGCACCGGCCCGCTCACCGGGCGGCCTCCGCCCCGGTCCGGGCCGCCGCGCCCACCGGGACGGTGGCGCCGCCGAGTTCGAGGCTGAGCGAGGCCGCCTCCAGCAGCTGCAGCACCCGCACCCCGGCCCGGCCGTCGGTGAGCGGGGCCCGGCCCTCGGTGATGGCGGCCGCGAACTCGGCCATCACGTTGCGCAGCGCCTCCTGCTCGACCAGTGCGGGCGCGACCATCTCGCCGACCCGGTAGGAGATCAGCGCCCGGTGCCGGATCGCGTCGGTCAGCCGGTCGGGCGGGGTGAGGTCGACCCCGCGGTCGTGCACGGCCAGCCGCGCCTGCGGGTTGAGGTCGTCCCAGACCAGGGTGCGCCGCGAGCCGCCGATCAGGGTGGTGCGGACCTTGGTCGGGGAGAGCCAGTTGACGTGGCAGTGCGCCAGCGCGCCGTTGCTGAGCCGGACCGTCAGGTACGCGACGCAGGCGCGGCCGGCCCCGATCGGGTCGGCGCCCTGGGCGGACACCCCGACCGGCTCGACCCCGGGCGGCAGCACGAAGTCCAGGATCGACAGGTCGTGCGGGGCGAGGTCCCACAGCACGTCCACGTCCGGCTGCACCAGGCCGAGGTTGATCCGCACCGAGTCGAAGAACTGGACGTCCCCGATGTCCCCGCCGTGGACCAGTTCGCGGATCCGCCGCACCGCCGGGGTGTAGCAGAAGGTGTGGTCGCACATCAGCACCAGCCCGCGCCGCTCGGCCAGGTCGACCAGTTCCTGGGCCTCGGCGGCGGAGGTGGTGATCGGCTTCTCCACCAGGACGTGCTTGCCGGCCTCCAGGGCCGCCCGCACCAGCGCGTAGTGGGCGCCCGCCGGCGTGGCCACCGCGACCGCGCCGACCCGCCCGTCCGCCAGTACCCGCCGGTAGCTGTCGGTCGCCCCGACGGTGCTGTACTCCCCCAGCACCGCCCGGGCCTTGGCCTCGTCCAGGTCGCACAGCCAGTGCAGCCGCAGCGCCGGGGTGTGCTGCGCGTTGCGGACCAGCTTCGGGCCCCAGTAGCCGGCCCCGACCACGGCCAGTCCCACCGGGTGTTCGGGCACCGGCCGGGGCGGCTCGTCCGGTGCGGGCACGTGTCCGCCGGGTGCCTGGTTGGCGGTCTGCCAGTGCTCGTCCTGCGGTTCCGACGTCATCGCACGAGCCCCTTCGCTCAGCGCCGGGGCGGGCGACAGGCCTTCCCCGGCGGCCTCAACGTCCGGCGCGGGCACCGGAGTCGGGCTGCCGGCGGCTGTCCGCACGGTCGGCCGCGTCCCCTTCGGCTCGCTGCCGGAACGGTACCGGCCGGGCACCGGGCCCGGGGGCCGTTTCGGTAGATCGGCGGACAAGTCGTGACGGGCGGGTGCGTGTTCGGCCGGCATCGGGCGGCCGCCGGCCGGCCCGCCGCGGCACCGGCCGCCGCCGCACCCCGGTTGTGCGGTTGTCAGTACCGTTTGACAGGCTTGCCCCGGACCGGCCCGGTCACTCCGGCCGATGCCGGGTTACGAGGAGGAGGACGACGGATGACCACCGGTGAGCCGGCGGGCCCGCCCGTGCTGCGCCACCACCGCGACAGCCTGCTGCCCGCCGTCGCCGCCGCGCTGTCGCTCAAGGGCGGCGAGGTGCACACCCTGGCGGGCGACAAGGACCCGCGCCGCCCGGTGCTGCACCACCTGGTCGCCGACTTCCTGGACACCCTGCCGGCGGAGGCCCGCGAACGGTTCACCGGCCGCTGCCCGGAGGCCGTCCTGCTCTCCCAGCACCTGGCCGCGGTCGACGGCCGGCGCTCCAAGCGCGCCGCCCGCAAGCCGATGACCCTGCAGGAGGCCCGGAAGTCGCTCAAGGGCGCCCGGATGACGACCGTGCGCATCCGCGAGGAGGACGACCCGGCGCACGGCAGCCACGCCCCGCCGTGCCGCTCCTGCGCTCCGATGCTCGAGCACTTCACCGTACGCAGCGTCGCCGTCGGACCGCCCGCGCACTGACCGGCCGAGCGCCGGCACGTCCCCCGTCCCCCAGCCCTGGAGTCCGTCCTGAACCCGCCGATCCCGTCCCCACCGGCCACCCTCTCCCCCGCCGGCACCCGGACCCGCCCGCGCTTCCCCGCCGACGTCGCCGCCGAGCTCAAGGCGGCCGGCTGGCACCCCGGCCGCTGGGAGATCCGGCAGGCCGAGGAGTGGGCCGACGCCCTGGCCGGGTACGGCGCGCCCGCCGGCGTACGGCACGCGGTGTTCCCTGCGGCGGTGGAGGCCTGGGCCGAGTTCGGCGGCCTCGCCTTCGACCTGTCCGGCCCGGGCCGCCAGCTGGCCCGCACCCCGTTCCTGATCGACCCGCTGTGCGGGCTGCACCAGCCGCGCACCCTGCTCGACCTGGGCCGGGCGCTGGGCACCCGGCTGGCCCCGCTCGGCGAGGAGGCGTACGGGCAGGCGCTGCTGGCCGTCGACGAGGAGGGCCGGGTCTACAGCCTGGACCACACCGGCGAGTGGTTCCTCGGCCACGGCATCGACCAGGCGATCTCCACCCTCGTCCTGGGCACCGCCCCCGAGCGGCTGCGCACCGCCGAGGAGTACTGACGGCCGGGGGCCGGGGACGGCACAGCGCAGCCGCTCAGCGCAGCCGCTCGGCCCGCACCGCCAGCCGGGACGGCAGCACCGCCTCGATCCGGAACCCGCCGTCCGCCTCCGGCCCGGAGGAGAAGGTGCCGCCCAGCGCGATCACCCGCTCCCGCATCCCGACCAGCCCGTTGCCGCCGCTGGGCAGCTTCGCCGCGCCCCGCTCCCCGCCGGGGCAGGCGTTCACCACGGCCACCCGCACCCCGTTCGGCGCGTACGAGAGCAGGACGGACACCTGGGCGCCGCCCGCGTGCTTGTGCGCGTTGGTCAGGCCCTCCTGGACGACCCGGTAGGCGGTCTGCTCGGCCTCGCCGGTGAACTCCTGCCGGCTGCCGCTGACCGTCAGGGTCACCGCCATCCCGGCCGCGCGGGACTGGTCGACCAGCCGCGGCAGCCCGGCCAGCGAGTCCGGCTCCGGCTGCCGTTCGTCGTCCATCCGCAGCACCCCGAGGATCTCGCGCAGTTCGTTCAGCGCCTGCCGGCCCACCTCGCCCATCAGCTTGGCGCTCTGCGCCGCCTTGTCCGGGTCCTTGCCGGCGATCCGCTCCAGCGCCCCGGCGTGCACCACCATCAGGGACACCCGGTGCGCCACCACGTCGTGCATCTCCCGGGCGATCCGGGTGCGCTCCTCCAGCCGGGCCCGGCGGGCGCGCTCCTGCGCCTGCTCGGCCAGCAGGTCCAGCTCGGTCTCCAGGCCGTGGGCGCGGTCCTTGAGCGACTCGATCAGCCGCCGCCGCGCGCCGACGTACAGTCCGGTCACCACCGGGGCGACGGTCAGCCCGACCGACACCAGCAGCGACAGCAGGATCTGACCCCACAGCGGCGGCGGGTCCATCATGTCGCCGGGCGTCATCAGCGACACCGCCATCACCGCGGCCGCCTCGGCGAAGGCCAGCCCGGACAGCGCCACCACCCGGCGCCGGCGCGAGGGCCACTCCCAGGTCGAGGCCAGCGTGTACAGCGCCACCACCAGCAGCACCACGCCCAGCATGCCGGGCATCACCAGCAGCGTCACCAGTACCGGGACGGCCGGCCAGCGCCGGCGCACCACCAGCGAGCCGCCGGCCAGCGTGCCGAGCACGGCTATGCCGACCGCTCCCGCGGTGCTGACGTGTATCCGGGCGGAGAGGAAGGCGATCGTGCTGGCCGCGCACTCCACCGCGGCGAGCAGCCCCAGCCCGACGTCCAGGAAGGCGCTGCGCGGCCGCTTCCACCACCAGAACCACCGGACCGGCATGCGCTCCCCAGGCGACTTGCTCATGCCCCACAGCGTAAGCGGCAACCCCCTCCCCTCCCCACCGGGATCTCCCGGCACACCCCCCGAAGCCGCCAAGTGGTCCAGACCACAGGTGGTTTTCGGCAGCCCTGTCCGCCATCCGGCCACCTCGCGGACAGCACCCGCCCCGACACCTATGCTGGTCGCGTCGGACAGCGCGGTCCGCACGCGTCACACCCGCCACACCCGTGTGGACCTGTGACGATGAGCCGTTGCCGAACCCCACCACCAGAGGGAGCCAGCCGTGACCGCTCCGGTCCCCACCCCGGCGGACAGCCCCACGCCCGTCGTCGCCGACAACGCCGCCCTGCGTGCGGACATCCGACGCCTCGGCGACCTGCTGGGCGAGACGCTGGTCCGCCAGGAGGGCCCCCAGCTGCTGGGCCTGGTCGAACAGGTCCGCCTGCTGAGCCGCACCGACGGCGAGGCCACCGCCGAACTCCTCTCCGACATCGACCTGGACACCGCCGCCAAGCTGGTCCGGGCGTTCTCCACCTACTTCCACCTCGCCAACGTCACCGAGCAGGTGCACCGCGGCCGCGAGCTCGCCACCCGCCGCGCCCGGGAGGGCTCGCTGCTCGCGCAGACCGCCGACCAGCTCGCCGAGGCCGACCCCAAGCACCTCCAGAACACCCTGGCCCACCTCGCGGTCCGCCCGGTCTTCACCGCGCACCCCACCGAGGCCGCCCGCCGCAGCGTCCTCAACAAGCTGCGCCGGATCGGCGAGCTCCTCGACCGCATCCACCGCGACGAGGTCACCTCCGGCCTGGCCGCCGCCGACCAGGCCCGCACCAGCAGCGCCAAGCGCTCCGCCGACCGCCGCCTGGCCGAGGTCATCGACCTGCTCTGGCAGACCGACGAGCTGCGCATCGCCCGCCCCGAGCCCACCGACGAGGCCCGCAACGCCGTCTACTACCTGGACGAGCTCTACCGCGAGGCCGTCCCCGAGGTCCTGGAGGAGCTGCACGAGGAGCTCGCCCGGGTCGGCCTGAGCCTGCCCGACGGCGTGCGGCCGCTCACCTTCGGCACCTGGATCGGCGGCGACCGCGACGGCAACCCCAACGTCACCCCGCAGGTCACCTGGGACGTCCTCAACCTCCAGCACGAGTACGGCATCAAGGACGCGCTCTCCGCGATCGACGACCTGCGCAACACGCTCTCCACCTCCGAGCGGCTGGCCGGCGCCTCGGTCGAACTGCTCGCCTCGCTCAACACCGATCTGCACCTGCTCCCCGAACTCAGCCCGCGCTACAAGCGGATGAACGCCGAGGAGCCCTACCGCCTCAAGGCCACCTGCATCCGGCTCAAGCTGGAGAACACCCGCGAGCGGCTGGCCGGCGGCACCCCGCACGTCGAGGGCCGCGACTACCTCGGCACCCGCGAGCTGATCGCCGACCTGCGGCTGATCCAGGACTCGCTGCGCGCCCACCGCGGCGAGCTCATCGCCGACGGCCGCCTCGCCCGCGCCATCCGCACCGTCGAGGCCTTCGGCCTGCAGCTCGCCACCATGGACGTGCGCGAGCACGCCGAGGCCCACCACCACGCCCTCGGCCAGCTCTTCGACCGGCTCGGCGAAGAGGCCTGGCGCTACGCCGACATGCCCCGCGAGTACCGGCAGAAGCTGCTCGCCAAGGAGCTCCGCTCGCGCCGCCCGCTCGCCCCCACCCCGGCCCCGCTGGACGAGGCCGGCACCAAGACCCTCGGCGTGTTCAACACGATCCGCCAAGGCTTCGAGCGCTTCGGCGACGAGATCGTCGAGAGCTACATCATCTCCATGTGCCAGGGTGCCGACGACGTCTTCGCGGCCACCGTGCTGGCCCGCGAGGCCGGTCTGATCGACCTGCACGCCGGCATCGCCAAGATCGGCATCGTGCCGCTGCTGGAGACCACCGACGAACTCCAGCAGGCCGACCGCATCCTCGACGAGATGCTCTCCGACCCGTCCTACCGCCTGCTCGTCTCGCTGCGCGGCGACGTCCAGGAGGTCATGCTCGGCTACTCCGACTCCTCCAAGTTCGGCGGCATCACCACCTCCCAGTGGGAGATCCACCGCGCCCAGCGCCGCCTGCGCGACGTCGCCCACCGCTACGGCATCCGGCTGCGCCTGTTCCACGGCCGCGGCGGCACCGTCGGCCGCGGCGGCGGCCCCTCGCACGAGGCCATCCTGGCCCAGCCCTGGGGCACCCTGGAGGGCGAGATCAAGGTCACCGAGCAGGGCGAGGTCATCTCCGACAAGTACCTGCTCCCCTCGCTGGCCCGGGAGAACCTGGAGCTGACGATCTCCGCCACGCTCTCCGCCTCCGCGCTGCACACCGCCCCGCGCCAGGCCCCCGAGTCGCTGGCCCGCTGGGACGCCGCGATGGACCAGGTCTCCGAGGCCGCCCACACCGCCTACCGCGGCCTGGTCGAGCAGGAGGACCTGCCGAAGTACTTCTTCGCCGCCACCCCGGTCGACCAGCTCGCCTCGCTGCACCTGGGCTCCCGCCCGTCCCGCCGCCCCGACTCCGGCGCCGGCCTGGACGGCCTGCGGGCCATCCCGTGGGTGTTCGGCTGGACCCAGTCCCGGCAGATCGTCCCCGGCTGGTTCGGCGTCGGCTCCGGCCTCGCGGCCGCCCGCGCGGCGGGCCTCGGCGGCGTGCTGGACGAGATGTACGGCGAGTGGCACTTCTTCCGCAACTTCCTGTCCAACGTCGCCATGACGCTGGCCAAGACCGACCTGCGGATCGCCCAGCACTACGTCGAGCAGCTGGTGCCCGGCGAGCTGCGCCACGTCTTCGACGAGATCAAGGCCGAGCACGCGCTCACCCTGCGCGAGCTGCTGCGGCTCACCGGCGAGAACGAACTGCTGGAGCACAACCCGGTGTTGAAGCAGACCTTCGCCGTCCGCGACGCCTACCTCGACCCGATCTCCTACCTCCAGGTCGCGCTGCTGCGCCGCCAGCGCGAGGAGCTCTCGGCCGGGCGTCAGGACGACCCGCTGCGCGCCCGCGCGCTGCTGCTGACCGTCAACGGCATCGCCGCCGGCCTGCGCAACACCGGCTGACGGCCGCCCGAGAACGGCCGATGGGCCGGTGTCCCGTCCGGGACACCGGCCCATCGCCGTGAGGTTCCTGATCCGCGCGGGTGCTACTCCGCCGCCTCGCCCGCGCGCCTGCGCTTCAGCCACAGCGCCGCGCCGCCGGCCGCCACCACCAGGCCGCCGCCGACCGCCAGCAGCCCGGCGTCGGGGCCCATCGAATCGCCGAGCACCGGGCCGAACTGCGCCGCCGCCGGCTCCGGGGAGACCGCCGGGTCCGACTCGGCCACCGGCTCCGCGTGCGCCAGCGCACCGCTCGACAGCAGGACGCCGGCCGCCCCCAGCGCACCGGCCGTACCGACCCGCCGCCCGAGCCGCTTCAGCTCGACCACCCGGCCCCGCCGCACTCGGCGGACCGGACGCAATCCCCGCATCGAGAACTCCCCAGGACTCGTTCGCGTACCCGGTCGACGCTATCCGATCCCGCACGGGGTTCTCACACCGATTCAGGTGTGGACGGGCAAGCGTTGTACGACCGTTGCGTACCCGCACACGGTCCTGACGGACGGTCAGCGGCGATCAGGAGTTGTACGTGCCCTGGGCCCGCTCCAGCCCCTCGGACAGCAGCGCCTCCACCGCGTCCGCCGAGCGGTCCACGAACCACTCCAGCTCCTTGCGCTCGGTCGAGGAGAAGTCCTTCAGCACGAAGTCCGCGACCTCCATCCGGCCCGGCGGACGGCCGATCCCGCAGCGCACCCGGTGGTAGTCCGGGCCCAGCGACTTGGTGATCGACTTCAGGCCGTTGTGGCCGTTGTCCCCGCCGCCCAGCTTCAGCCGCAGCGCCGCGTAGTCGATGTCCAGCTCGTCGTGGACCGCGATCAGCGCCGAGGCCGGCGCCTTGTAGAAGTCGCGCAGCGCCGTCACCGGCCCGCCGGAGAGGTTCATGAAGGACATCGGCTTGGCCAGCACCACCCGCTTGCCCGCCAGCCGTCCCTCGGCCACCTGCGCCCGGCTCTTGTGCGCCTTGAACCTGGCGCCCATCCGCTGCGCCAGCAGGTCCACCACCATGAAGCCGATGTTGTGCCGGTTCCGGGCGTACTGATCCCCGGGGTTGCCCAGCCCCACCACCAGCCAGGGGCCGTCGTAGTCCTCGCTCATGCGCCCACCTCGCTGCGCTCGGCGGCCGCTTCGCGGACCGCGCACCTCTCCATGGCTCGCTCGCTGCGCTCGCTCACGCTTCTCTCCTCGCCTTCGCGCTCGACGTCATCATCCCGGACACACCGCTGCCCCGGTCGCTCCAGCGGGAGCGACCGGGGCAGCGGTCTCAGCTATTGGGCGTCAGGAGGCTCAGGCCTCGGTGCCCTCGGCCTCGGCGGCCTCGTCCTCGACCGGGGCGGCCTGGGCGGCGATGACCTGCAGCACGACGGCGTCGGCGTCGACGGCCAGCGAGACGTTGGCCGGCAGGACGATGTCCTTGGCGTGGATGGAGGCGCCGGCCTCCAGGCCCTCGACGGAGACGGTGACCGACTCGGGCAGGTGGGTGGCCTCGGCCTCGATCGGCAGGGACTGCAGGACGTGCTCCACCAGGTTGCCGCCCGGGGCCAGCTCGCCCTCGGTGTGGACCGGGATCTCGACGGTGACCTTCTCGCCGCGCTTGACCAGCAGCAGGTCGACGTGCTCGATGGTGCGCTTGATGGCCTCGCGCTGGACGGCCTTCGGCAGCACGTACTCGTCCTTGCCCTCGATCGGCACGACCAGCAGGGCGTTCGGGGTCTTCAGGGCCATCATCAGGTCGTGGCCGGGCAGGTTCAGGTGAACCGGGGCGTGGCCGTGGCCGTAGACGACACCGGGGACGAAGCCGGCGCGGCGGGCACGACGGGCGGCACCCTTGCCGAACTCGGAACGGGTCTCAGCGGCAATACGGATCTCGGACACGACTGCACTCCTCGTGGAAATGGCGCGGGGGTGCAGGCAACGCGAAAAACCGCCGGGACCACACCCTCAGTACGTTCGGGGGTCACTCGGCGGCAACGGCCTGCCGGGCGGACGGGAGTCCGGCACCGGCAGCGCGTCGATCACGGATCGGGCACCCGTCGAACGGGCACACGGCATCCCTCGCCGAGCAGTTTCACGAGTCTAACCGCACCTGCGGCCTCCCGCGAAATCGGCGGCGGCCCCGGTCCGTCCGGACCGGGGCCGCCTGCACGGGCCTTCGTCAGTGCACACCCTCGAAGAGGCTGGTCACCGAGCCCTCCTCGAAGACCTCGCGGATCGCGGCGGCGATCGACGGGGCGATGGAGAGGGTGGTGATCTTGTCCAGCTGGAGCTCCGCCGGGGTGGGCAGCGTGTTGGTGAACACGAACTCGCTGACCCGCGAGTTCTTCAGCCGGTCCGCGGCCGGGCCGGAGAGGACACCGTGGGTGGCGGCGACGACGACGTCCGCGGCGCCGTTGTCGAACAGCGCGTCGGCCGCGGCGCAGATGGTGCCGGCGGTGTCGATCATGTCGTCGACCAGCACGCAGACCCGGCCCTCGACGTCACCGACGACGTCGGCCGACAGGATGGTGTTGGCCTGGGTGATGTCGCGGCGCTTGTGGATGATCGCCAGCGGGGCGTCCAGCCGGTCGCACCACTGGTCGGCGACCTTCACCCGGCCGGCGTCCGGCGAGACGACCGTCAGCTTGGAGCGGTCGACCTTCCCGCCGATGTAGTCGGCCAGCAGCGGCAGCGCGAACAGGTGGTCCACCGGGCCGTCGAAGAAGCCCTGGATCTGCGCGGTGTGCAGGTCCACGGCCATCAGGCGGTCCGCACCGGCCTGGCGCAGCAGGTCGGCGATCAGCCGGGCCGAGATGGGCTCGCGGCCGAGGTGCTTCTTGTCCTGGCGGGCGTAGCCGTAGAACGGCAGGATCGCGGTGATGCTCTTGGCGGAGGCCCGCTTCAGAGCATCGATCATGATCAGCTGCTCCATGATCCACTGGTTGATGGGAGCCGTGTGGCTCTGCATCACGAAGCAGTCCGCGCCGCGCGCGGAGTCCAGGAAGCGGACGTAGATCTCGCCGTTGGCGAAGTCCAGGGCCTTGGTGGGGACCAGCTCGGTCCCGAGTGCCGCGGCCACCTCCCCCGCCAGCTCCGGGTGGGCACGGCCGGAGAAGAGCTTCAGCTTCTTCTCACCCGACGTCGTGATCCCGCTCACTGCACCGTCTCCTCGCGTTGCGAACGCTGAACCCTCGACCCGGTGGCGGGCAGGCAGGGCCCGCTCGTGGCACGGGTAGGGGAATTGTCGGTACGCCTGGACACGGGCGGTAAGCCCAGTGGCGCACGTATGTCCCCAAGGTTACGCGCCCGCGCAGAAACCGTCCGCCTCGGGACCGCCCCCGGCCCCCCGGCCCGGCCGCTCAGGCCTGCTCGGCGCCGTCCGCCGCAGCCTGCGCGGCCTGCGCGGATGCCGTTCCGGGGCGCTTGCGCTCGACCCAGCCGTCGATGTTGCGCTGCGTGGCCCGGCTCACACCGAGTGCCCCGGCCGGGACGTCACCGGTGATCACCGAGCCGGCGGCGGTGTAGGCGCCGTCACCGATGGTGACCGGCGCGATGAACATGTTGTCCGAGCCGGTGCGGCAGTGCGCGCCGATGACCGTGCGGTGCTTGTTCACGCCGTCGTAGTTCACGGTGACCGAGGCCGCGCCGACGTTGGTGCCCTCGCCGATCGTCGCGTCGCCGATGTAGGACAGGTGCGGCACCTTGGCGCCCTCGCCCAGCTCGGAGTTCTTCACCTCGACGTAGGTGCCGACCTTCGCCTTGCGGGCCAGCCTGGCGCCGGGCCGCAGGTAGGCGTACGGACCGGCGGTGGCCAGCTCGCCCACCTCGGCGCGGTCGGCCGTGGTGTTGCTCACCCGGGCGCCGGCGCCGACCAGGGTGTCCTTGAGGGTCGAGTTCGGGCCGACCTCGCAGCCCTCGCCCAGGTGCGTGGCGCCCTGGAGCTGGGTGTTCGGCAGCACCACGGCGTCCGGCTCGTAGCTGACCTGCACGTCGAACCAGGTGGTCGCCGGGTCCACCACGGTGACGCCATCGCGCATCGCCCGCTCCAGCAGGCGGTCGTTCAGCAGCCGGCGGGCCTGCGCCAGCTGGACCCGGTCGTTGATGCCCAGGATGTCCCGGTGGTCCTCGGCCACCACGGCGCCGACCCGGTGACCCGCCTTGCGCAGGATCTCCAGGGTGTCGGTCAGGTACTCCTCGCCCTGCGAGTTGTCCGTGGTGAGCTCGCCCAGCGCCGCGGTGAGCAGCTTGGCGTCGAAGGCGAAGACGCCGGAGTTGATCTCGGTGATCGCGCGCTGGGTGGCGCTGGCGTCCCGCTCCTCGACGATCGCGGCGACGGTGCCGTCCTCGTCCCGCAGGATGCGGCCGTAGCCGAAGGGCTCCGGGACGACGGCGGTCAGCACGGTGACGCCGTTCTGCTGGGCGATGTGCGCGTCGGCCAGCCGGCGCAGGGTCTCCCCGGTCAGCAGCGGCGAGTCGCCGGCGGTGACGATGACCGTGCCGTCCAGCGCCACGCCGTCGGCTGCCAGCGACTCCAGCGCGGTGCGCACCGCGTGCCCGGTGCCGTTCTGCTCCACCTGCACCGCGGTGCGGGTGGCCGGGTAGTGCTCCGCCAGGTGCGCCTCGACCTGCTCGCGCTGGTGGCCGACCACCACGACCAGCTGGCCGGGCGTCAGCTCCCGGGCCGCCGAGACCGCGTGACCCACCAGCGAGCGCCCGCACACCTCGTGCAGCACCTTGGGCAGCTTGTTCGACTTCATCCGGGTCCCGCCACCGGCGGCGAGCACGACAACGGCGGCAAGCGAATTGGCACCCATGCGGGGAGGCTCCTCGGTAAGTTCACAGAGAGGGCAGAGCAGGCCCGGCCCGGACCCAGGCCGGTCGCCATTCGCACAGTCCGCCGAGCAGCACCGACAATACCGGCGCGAGGGAAAACGCCCGAACCCGAGGCGTGCAGAGGCTCCGCCGCTAGGATTCGAACCCAGACAAAGGCCTCCAAAGGGCCCTGTGCTGCCATTACACCACGGCGGACAGTCGTGTCAGACCCTACCGGAGAGGGCCCTGCCGTGGGTATCGACTTGCGTCGATCCGCGGGCCCGATTACGCCCCCGGCGACCGAACGCGCCGGGCCCCCGGTTCATCCATCCAGTCGGGTGAATTCACTCAAGCGCCGCGCGGCGGAGTGTTCCCCTGGACACGGAGCGCAACCTACGATGCCGTAGGTTACGCCAACGTAGCTCCGCTTCCCTCCCGCTCCGGGACGCCGCAAAGGGACCCCCATGACCATCCAGGCCGGCGAGACGCGCGCGGGGAACGCCGCGTCCCGCACCCCGTCCTCCGACTCCGATCCCGCCGATCCCACCGGTCCGGCCGAACCGGCCCCGATCACCCGGACCGTCGGGACCGCCGACGCCGACGCCGCGGCCACCCGGCTGTCCGCCACCCGCGGCGGGGAGAAACAGGGCCTGGCCGAGCGGATCGCGCTCTCCCTGTTCATCCTCGTGCCGTTCACCGCCCTGGTCGCCGCCGTCCCGGTGGCCTGGGGGTGGGGACTGGGCTGGACGGACCTCGCGATCACCGTCGCGATGTACTACCTCACCTGCCACGGCATCACCATCGGCTACCACCGCTACTTCACCCACGGCGCCTTCAAGGCCAACCGCCCGATGCGCCTGGCGCTGGCGATCGCCGGGAGCCTCGCGGTCGAGGGCCCGCTGGTGCGCTGGGTGGCCGACCACCGCAAGCACCACCGGTTCAGCGACAAGGACGGCGACCCGCACTCGCCGTGGCGCTACGGAGAGAGCGTCCCGGCGCTGATGAAGGGCCTGTGGTGGGCCCACATGGGCTGGATGTTCGACGAGGAGCAGACCTCGCAGGCCACGTACGCCCCCGACCTGGTGCGCGACCCGGCCATAAGGCGGATCTCCCGGCTGTTCTGGCTCTGGACCACCATCTCGCTGCTGCTGCCCGCGCTGATCGGCGGCCTGGTGAGCCTGTCCTGGGAGGGGGCGCTCTCCGCCTTCTTCTGGGGTTCGCTGGTCCGGGTGGCGCTGCTGCACCACGTCACCTGGTCGATCAACTCGATCTGCCACGCCGTCGGCCGCCGCCCGTTCCGCTCCCGGGACCGCTCCGGCAACGTCTGGTGGCTCGCCGTGCTCTCCTGCGGGGAGTCCTGGCACAACCTGCACCACGCAGACCCGACCGCGGCCCGGCACGGGGTGCTGCGCGGGCAGATCGACTCCTCGGCCCGGCTGATCCGCTGGTTCGAGCTGGCCGGCTGGGTCCGGGACGTCCGCTGGCCGGACGCGCAGCGGATCGCCGCCCGCCGCGCCGCATGAGGCGGCGCTTCCAGCATGATGTAGGGGTGAACGGGAGCAGCGCAGACAGCACAGGCGGTCACCACGGCACGCGGACGGACGCGGCGCCCGCCACGGCGCCGGCCCGTCCACGGGCCGCTGCACCGGCGGCCGGCACCGGCGACAGCGGTCCGGACCGGGGCGCCGGCGGCGGCTCGACCGCGGCCCCGCGCCGCCGGGGCGGCCGGGTCCGGATGACCGGCAAGCAGCGGCGCGAGCAGCTGCTGGAGATCGGCCGGACGGTCTTCGCCGAACGCGGCTACGACGGCACCTCGGTGGAGGAGATCGCCGAGCGCGCCGGAGTGTCCAAGCCCGTGGTGTACGAGCACTTCGGCGGCAAGGAGGGGCTGTACGCGGTGGTCGTCGACCGCGAGATGCAGCTGCTGCTGGACATGGTGACCGGGGCCCTGACCGGCGGGCACTCGCGCGAGCTGCTGGAGCAGGCGGCCTTCGCGCTGATGGACTACATCGACACCTCGACGGACGGCTTCCGGATCCTGGTCCGGGACTCCCCGGTCGCCCAGTCGACCGGCACCTTCGCCTCGCTGATCAGCGACATTGCCACGCAGGTCGAGGACATCCTGGGCCTGGAGTTCAAGTCCCGCGGCTTCGACGCCCGGCTGGCCCCGATGTACTCGCAGATGCTGGTCGGGATGGTCGCGCTGACCGGGCAGTGGTGGCTGGAGGTCCGCAAGCCGGACAAGGCGACGGTGGCGGCGCACCTGGTGAACCTCGCCTGGCACGGGCTGGAGGGCCTGGAGCGGCACCCGCGGCTGGTCGGCGAGCGCACGGCCTGACCGGCCGGGGCCGGAACGCCCCGGCCCGGCCACGGCACGCCCGGCTCAGCCCGACCGCCCGGTCCCCACGGCGAAGATCCGCCGGAACGGGAACACCGTCCCGTGCGGCCCGGCCGGATAGGCCTCGCGCAGCAGCCGCCCGTACTCGGCCAGGAAGGCCGCCCGGTCCGCCGGGTCGGCGAGCCGGGTGAGGACCGGGCGCAGCGCGGTGCCCTTGACCCATTCCAGGACCGGGTCCGGCCCCGGCAGAAGGGTCAGGTAGGTGGTCTCCCACACATCCGGGAGGCAGCCGGCGGCGGCCAGGGCGTCGAGGTAGCGCTCGGGCGGATGGACGCCGGCCCGTACGGCCTCCTCGCCGAGCGCGTCCCGCCAGCGGGCGCTGCGGCGCAGGTCGGCGAGCAGGGTGTGACTGGGGGCGTCGAAGTTGCCGGGCACCTGGAAGGCGAGCACCCCGCCGGGTCCGAGGGCGTCCGCCCAGCGCGGCAGCAGCGCCAGGTGTCCGTCCACCCACTGGAGGGTGGCGTTGGAGACGATCAGGTCGGGCCCGGCCGGGGCCGGGTCGTAGTCGCGGGCGTCGGCGAGCAGGTACTCGGCGTCGGGCTCACCCTCGCTGCGGGCGGTGGCCAGCATCGGGGCGGAGTTGTCGACGCCGGTGAGGCGGGCCCGCGGCCAGCGCTCGCGCAGCACGGCGGTGGAGTTGCCGGGGCCGCATCCGATGTCCAGGATCACCTCGGCACCGGGGTGCGGGAGGGCGGGGACGCGGGCGAGCAGGTCGCGCAGCGGGCGGGTGCGTTCGTCGGCGAAGCGCAGGTACTGCGCCGGGTCCCAGACGGGGGTGGTCATGGTTCACCTCGCATGTATCTCGACATCAAGATATCTCGCGGTAGCCTCTCTGGCACATTTCTCGACGTCAAGAGACTTCACATCGACACATCCACCGATACACTGATCGTCATGGAGGACGAGGTCGACAGGCTGGTCGCAGCATGGCGCCGGGAGCGCCCCGACCTCGACGTGGAGCCGCTGGAGGTGCTCAGCCGGGTCAGCCGGCTCGCCCGGCACCTGGACCGCGCCCGCCGCACCGCCTTCGCCGAGCACGGCCTGGAGCCCTGGGAGTTCGACGTCCTGACCGCCCTTCGGCGGGCCGGCTCCCCCTACCAGCTCTCCCCCGGCCAGCTGCTCACCCAGACCCTCGTCACCTCCGGCACCATGACCAACCGGATCGACCGGCTCACCGGCAAGGGCCTGGTCAAGCGCCTGCCCGACCCGGACGACCGGCGCGGCGTACTGGTCCGGCTCACCGACGACGGCCGCGACCGCGCCGACCAGGCGCTCGCCGGACTGCTCGCGCACGAGCGCGAACTGCTCGCCCAGCTCACCTCCGGCCAGCAGACCGAACTCGCCGCGCTGCTGCGGCTGCTGGTCGCCCCGTTCGACAACATCCCGGGCTGACGACGACCCCCGGCTCCCGGCCCGTGGGCCCGCCTCGCAGGTCCCGGCTCAGGGCCGTTCGACGGTGCCGACCACCGAGGGCGGCGGGGGCACGGCCGGCTCGGCCGGGCTGACCCCGGCCCGGCGGGCGACCGCGACGGCCGCCAGCGTGGAGTGCACCCCGAGCTTGCCCAGCACGTTCTGCATGTGCGTCCGGACGGTGTGCGGCGACAGGTAGAGCCGCTCCGCGACGGCCTGCCGGCCGAGACCCGCGACCATGCAGCGCAGGATCTGCTTCTCCCGCGGGGTCAGGGTGTCCACCAGCCGCTCGCTCTCGGTGCGGTCCCGCCGGGCAGTGGTGAGCTCGCGGATCACCCCGGTGAGCAGCGCGGGCGGCAGGTGCGTCTCGTCCCGCAGCACGCCCCGGACCACCGCGAGCAGCCGGGCCAGCGAACTCTCCTTCGCCACCCAGCCGGTGGCGCCCGCATGCAGGGCGCGGGCGGCGCGGTGCGGGTCGTCGGCGGTGGCCAGGACGATCGCGCGCAGTCCGGGATGGGCGCGGCGGAGGCGGGCCAGCAGGGTGATGCCGTCGGGCGGCTGGGCGGAAGGTCTGAGCTGGTCGCCCCGCAGCGGATCCACCGCGGACCGGGCGACCGGCGGCAGGCCGCCCGACAGCGGAACCGGCAGCCCCGGCGGTACGGCCGCCCGGCGCGGCTGCGGCACGGGCGGGGCGGCACGACCGCGCCGGGCCTCGTCGCCGTGCTCCGCGGCCGGCCGGCGGCGGGCGTGCGCCCCGACTCCCGGTGCTGCCGGTGCTCCCAGCACTCCCGACGCGCCGTGCGAACCGGCGCCTCCGTACGGACCCGCGGCTCCGGGCCCGCCGGGTAATCCGGCCGGGCCCGCTGTTCCGATCGGCCCGGCCGCACCGGCGGCGGTGCCGACACCCGACGCCTCGACGCCGAGGTCGGCGTCGATCAGTGCCACGTCGTAGGCCCGGCCCTCGCCGGCCGCGCGCTCCAAGGCCCGCTCGGCGGCGGCCGCGCTGCCCGCCGCCCCCACCTCCACGTCCGGCTCGGCGGCCAGTGCCGCGGCCAGCGCCTCGGCGAAGATCCGGTGGTCGTCGACCACCAGGACGCGAATCCGCCCCATAGTCCCTCCCCCTGCTCAGACCGCCCGAGCCCGGGGACGGGAACCGGCCCGGCATCCACGTTCCGGACCCGCCGTTCCGCCCGCCCACCGGTGGCCGGTGAGGCCGAACGGTCGCCGGCCCCCACCGGTACCGCACTCAGCCTACGGGGCGGGAAACGCGCTCGTGGCGATTCGGTGAAGTTTCGTCAGAAGATGCGTGAGTGGCCGGACTTGGACCGTCCGGGGCCGTTCCGGGCGCCGCTCCCGGAGGCCCCTGGAGGCCCCTGGAGCGACACCCCGCGGCGGCCGGTCCGGCCGTCGCCCGCCGGCCGCTGCTCACCGGCCGTCACTCACCCGCCGTTCTTCGCCAGGGTGAACTTCCAGGCGTCGGCGACGATCTCGTCCAGGTTCGAGCGGCGCGGGGTCCAGCCCAGCGTCTCGTGGGCACGGGCGGCCGAGGCCACCAGCACCGCCGGGTCACCGGCCCGGCGGCCCTCGACCCGCACCGGGATCTCCCGGCCGGTGACGCGCTGGACCGACTCGATCACCTCGTGCACCGAGAAGCCGCTGCCGTTGCCCAGGTTGCAGATCAGGTGCTCGCCCGGCTCGGCCGCGTCCAGCGCCAGCAGGTGCGCCTCGGCCAGGTCGGCGACGTGGATGTAGTCCCGGATGCAGGTGCCGTCCGGGGTCGGGTAGTCGTCGCCGTACACCGCGATGTGCGGACGCTGCCCCAGCGCGGCCTGGAAGACCAGCGGAATCAGGTGCGACTCGGGGTCGTGCCGCTCACCGAACGCGACACCGGACGAACTGCCGTACGCACCGGCCACGTTGAAGTAGCGCAGCGAGACGGCGGCCAGGCCGTGGGCGACGGCCTCACCGGTGATCAGGTGGTCCACGGCGAGCTTGGTGGCGCCGTAGGTGTTGGTCGGCGCGGTGCGGGCGGTCTCGGCGATCGGCACGGCCTCCGGCTCGCCGTAGGTGGCGGCGGTGGAGGAGAACACCAGCTTGCGCACACCCGACGCGCGCATCGCGCTGATCAGCTCCAGCGAACCGGCCACATTGTTGCGCCAGTACTTCTCCGGGTCCGCGACCGACTCGCCGACCTGCGAGGACGCGGCGAAGTGCAGCACGCCGTCGAAGGAGCCGTCCAGCACCTTGTCGGCCTCCTGGATCCGGCCCTCGACGAACTCGGCACCGGCCGGGACACCCTCGCGGAAACCGGTGGAGAGGTCGTCCAGGACGGTCACCCGGTGACCCGCCTCCAGCAGGTGGGCGGCAACCACACTGCCGACGTAGCCGGCGCCACCCGTGACCAGGTACTTACTCATGTTGCGACCTCCAGCGAACGACGGTCCGCCCGTTCGAGCGGAAGCCATCGACGGAATGCGTACGACTGGGGTCATTCTCCCAATGCCACCGGGGTGCTCCGCGCCACACGGGCGACTGCTTCCAGCCTTCTCACCAAGTCCTCAGCCGCCGGCCATCCGCTCCAGCAGGCCGGTGCGCGCCGCCACCGCGGCCGCCTCCAGGCGGGTCCGCGCGCCGAGCTTCATCAGCACCCGCTGGACGTGCGTCCGGGCGGTGCTCGCGGCGATCCGCATCCCGGAGGCGATCGCCGCGGTGTCCTCGCCGTCCGCGATCCGGGCCAGCACCTGCACCTCACGGCGGGTCAGCAGCCGCAGCAGCCGGACGGCCTCGTCGTCCGGCTCGACCGCCGGGCGCAGCAGCTGGTCGAAGGCCCCGCGCAGAATGTCCACCGCGACCGCGGCCTCGCCCGCGCGCGCCCGCCCGATGGCCCGCTCGACCACCTCGATCCGCTCGTCGCTGGGCACGTACCCGGCCGCACCGGCCGCGAACGCCCCTGCCACTCCGCGCAGTTCACCCACGGGACCGAGCACGATCACGGCCACCTCGGGACGCTCCCGGCGGATCCGGCGCAACCCGTCGAAGGCCCCCGACTCCCCCGGCGCGGCCACCCCCAGCAGACAGACCTCGGGCCGCCGTCCGACCACCAGATCGGCGGCGACCGCAGCCGGGGAACCGACCGCGAGCACCCGGTGGCCTCGCAGTTGAAGTGCGGTGGCCAGCGCCTCGGCCAGCAGCCGGTGGTCGTCCACCACCACGAGTCGAACACCCATGACGCCCTCCAGGTCGGGGTCCGGCTCGCGCCCGCACCCCTCGGGCGGGCGGCCGATGACGCACCATCACAGCGCATTCCGTACCCGACCCGCTAGGCCGGGGCGTATCGGCGGCACGGAACCGGCCGGAGAACGCGAAAGACCCCCGCCGCCAGGCGAGGGTCTTTCAGTTGAGCCCCCATGCGGAATCGAACCGCAGACCTTCTCCTTACCATGGAGACGCTCTACCGACTGAGCTATAGGGGCTTGCTCGCTTGCCCGGGTGTTTCTCCCGGCCGCTCGAACAAGGAAGACATTACACGGCTCCGGGCCGGGAAGGGAAATCGGCCTCCACCCGGAGCACTCCGCCGGTCCCGACCCCGCCGCGGGCGATCCGGCCCGCGCCGCGGAGCGGTCCTGGCCCCGCCGCGGCCGGCTCAGTCCTCGCCGTGGGCCGCGTCGAACTCCTCGCGGGCCACCACCATCCGCCCGGCGCGATGCTCCGTCCACCGGCCGACCGGCGCGAGCAGCTCGGCCAGTTCACGACCGAGCGGCAGCAGGTCGTAGACCACTCGCGGCGGCGTCTCCGGGAAGACCGTACGGAGCACCAGTCCACTGCGCTCCAGGTTGCGCAGGGACTGGGTGAGCATCTTGCGACTGACCCCGCCGACCCCGCGCTGGAGTTCGGAGAAGCGCTGCGGCCCGCAGCCGAGGAGGCTCATCAGGATCAGCATCGACCACTTGTCGGCCAGCTCCGCGAACACGTCGCGACTGGGACAGAGCCGGGCGAACACGTCGTACTCCTGCCCATCCCGACCTTCCCGCTCGTCCTGCTCGTCCCGCTCGTCCTGCTCCGCGGGCTGTCCGGGCCGGACCCGGGCCGCTTCCTCCGTCGTCATGCCTCCAGGGTAGTCCCGAGGTCTCCAATCCACCCTTGGTAACCAATAGAGACCTGGTCTATATTGGAGACCAGCCGAGGCCGGGGCCGCGGGCCATCACGGTGCGCCCGGCTCTGCCCTGCTCTGCCCTGCCCCGTCCCGTCCCCATGCCTGCCCGCTGGCCTCCGCCGGCCCGCGCCCGTCCCCCAGGAGTGCCGCATGACCGCCGTCCGTCCGACCGTCGCCCTCGCCTACCACTCCGGCTACGGCCACACCGCCGTGATCGCCGAGGCCGTCGCCCGCGGCGCCGCCGCCGCAGGTGCCGAGGTCCTCTCGATCGCCGTCGACACCATCACCGAGGAGCAGTGGGCGCAGCTGGACGCCGCCGACGCGATCGTCTTCGGCTCCCCCACCTACATGGGCACCGCCTCCGGCGCCTTCCACGTCTTCGCCGAGGCCACCAGCAAGCGCTGGTTCACCGACGCCTGGAAGGACAAGGTCGCGGCCGGCTTCACCAACTCCGCCTCCAAGAGCGGCGACAAGGCCGGCACCCTCGCCTTCTTCCAGACCCTCGCCGCCCAGCACGGCATGAGCTGGGTCAACCTCGGCCTCAAGCCCGGCTGGAACGCCACCACCGCCTCCGAGGACGACCTCAACCGGCTCGGCTTCTTCAACGGCGCCGCCGCCTCCTCCCCGTCCGACGCCGGCCCGGAGGCCGTCCACAAGTCCGACATCGCCACCGCCGAGCACCTCGGTGAGCGCGTCGCCCGGCACACCGCCGTCGTGCTGGCCGGCCGCGCCGCCCTGGCCGGCTGAGCCCCGGGCGACCGCGTCCGCCCACGGGCGACCAAGCCCGCCCACGGCTGCCTACGCCGCCGGGTCCGCCCCCAACCGGGGCGCCCGGCGGCGTTCGCCGTCCGCGGACCCGTCCGCCAGGCCGTCCACCGACCCGTCCACCGAGCCGCCCACCGACCCGAGCTCCGCGCCGGTGTTCTCCGGCAGCATCCGCAGACACCCCAGGGCCAGCACACCCAGCACCGCCAGGTACCAGCCCACCGGCTGCGCCGTCCCGTACGCCCCGGTCAGCCGGGTGGCCACCAGCGGCGTCGTCGCCCCGCCGACCACCCCGCCCAGGTTGTACGTCAACGCCGCGCCCGTGTAGCGCACCCGCGTCGGGAACAGCTCCGGCAGGAACGCCGCCAACGGCCCGAACATGGCGCCCAGCACCACCATCGCCCCCGCCAGCGCCACGAACATCAGCGGCCGGCTCACCGTCTCCAGCAGCGGGAACAGCACCAGCGACCAGACCGCGGCCAGGCCCGTCGCCCACCGCAGCGTCCGCCGCCGCCCCCACCGGTCACTGCACGAGGCACTCAGCCACACCGTCGCGGCCATGCCCGCCGCGCCGACCAGCAGCATCGACAGCACCAGCGTGCTCGCCACCCCGAGCCCGGTGGTCGCGTACGCCAGGGCGTACGTCGTGGTCAGGTAGAACAGCGCGTACCCCACCGTGATCGCCCCACTGCCCGCCAACACCGGGCGCCAGTGCTCGCGCAGCACCTCCAGCACCGGCAGCCGCTCCCGCCGCACCCCCGTCCGGAACAGCGGCGACTCCTCGACCCGCAGCCGGACGAACAACCCCACCGCGACCATGACGAACGAGGCCAGGAACGGCACCCGCCAACCCCACGCGCGGAACTCCCCCTCGTCCAGGACGAGTTGCAACGCCAGGAACACCCCGTTCGCCAGCACGAACCCGATCGTCGGCCCCAGCTGCAGGAACCCCCCGTACCGCCCCCGCCGCCCGGCCGGCGCGTTCTCCGCGATCAGCAGCGCCGCCCCGCCCCACTCCCCACCCAGGCCGACGCCCTGACACACCCGCAGCACCACCAGCACCGCCGGCGCCCACCACCCCCACACCCCGAACCCCGGCAGCAGCCCCACCCCCGCCGTCGCCAGCCCCATCAGCAGCAACGACACCACCAACGTCGCCCGCCGCCCCACCCGGTCCCCGAAGTGCCCGAACACCACCGCCCCCACTGGCCGGGCCAAAAACGCCACCGCGTACACCGAGAACGCCGCCAGCAACGCCCCCACCGTGCCCAGCCCGGGAAAGAACACCGGCCCGAACACCAACGCGGCCGCCGTCCCGTAAAGGAAGAAGTCGTAGAACTCGATCGCCGTCCCGATCAGCGCCGCAGCCGCCGCCCGCCGCACCTGCCCGACCCGCCCAGCATCCTCCGCATCCATACCACCACCCTCACCACCCCCACCCCACCCCACCAGCCGCCACCCGAGTGACCCCGGCGCACCCCCACCGCCCTCGCGCCCCCACCACGCGCGAAGGGCGCCAGGCTTCCCTGGCGCCCTTCGCGCACGGCCCTGCTCGCGCAGACGACTACCTCGCGTACGGGTTGTCCTCCGGCGGCACCGGCGACTGGTAGGACGGCAGGGACGGCGGCGGCACCTGGACCAACTCCGGCTGTGCGACTGGCTTCCGACGCCGCATCACCACGAACACCACGCCCGCCACCAGCACCAACCCGGCCGCCACGCCCGCCACGATCGGCAGCGTGCTGCTCGAACCCGACGACTTCCCCGCCTCCGGCTGCGCCGACGGCGCACCAGCGGCCACATCGGTCGGAGTCTCCAACGGAACCGGCACCGCCGACGCAGGAGCGGACGCACTGGCCGTCGGCTGCGGAACCGCCGACGGCGCAGCCGCATCGGCCGACAGCGGCGACACGTTCGCCGGGCCCGGATCCCCCGGATCCGTCAACGCGATACGCGGCCGCACCGCACCCCAACCGGCGTCATCCGTACGGACCGTTCCCCCGTTCGGCCTGCTCGCCGTGTTGATGAGAACTCGCAGAATCTGGTTAGGAGACCACTCCGGATGAGCCGACCAGATCAACGCCGCCGATGCGGAAGCCAGTGCGGTCGCGTCCGATGTTCCATGGCCTTTGCAGTAGCCGGACGAAGTCGTGCAGGCTCCGATCGTGTCCATCCCCGGGGCGACAAGAGCCACCTGTGGCCCGTAGGAGGATTCCGACGTCACGGCTCCATTGTGATCGATCGCGCCGATGCCGACGACGTTCGGAAGAGCCCCCGGATATTCGATCGGGTTCCCGGACTGCGCCTCATTCCCCGCCGCTGCGAAGACCAATGAACCCTTCGCTCTCGCGGACGCGAGGATGCGGTTCAGCTTGGCCACATTCTCCTGGGTGGCGGTTACCGAGTTCATCCCTTGAGAAATGCTGATGACCTTGGCGCCCTGGTCGACGGCGTAGTTGACAGCCTCCCCGACCTGCCCCAGGAAGTCGGCCGAGACAAGGCTTCCCACCGAACCATTGTTGATCTTCAAGGGGAGGATCTTTACTCCGGGCGCCAATCCATACGCACCCTTGCCCCCGTTGGCCTTTCCCGTCCCCGCGATGAGACCTGCCATCAGCGTGCCGTGGGGGTCACCGTACGTGCCAACCCCGCCAGGGCTCCCACTGAAGTCCTGCCCCGGCAGGAACTGCCCCGCCAAATCTGGATGATCCAACTTGAAGCCACCGTCGATCACCGCAACGGTGACCCCTTGCCCCGTGGATACCTTCCACATCTCCGGAGCGTGCATGGCGTCCAGATGCCACTGAGCGGCACGAATCGAGCCATCGGCGGCGGCCGGTGTCACCGCGGTCCCCACCACACACAGGCTCGCAGCTCCAAGAGCCACAAGCCGACGAGCCCACATCCCGCGTTCCCCCAACAACGTGAACTACCTCGTGTACGGGTTGTCCTCCGGCGGCACCGGCGGCTGGTAGGACGGCGGAGCCGACGGCACCGCCCCCATCGGCTGCTGTGACGGTACCGGTGGGACCTGAGCCGGCTCGGGCTGCGAAGCCGGCTTCCGACGCCGCATCACTGCGAACGCCACGCCTGCCACCAGCACCAACCCGGCCGCCACACCCCCCACGATCGGCAGCGCACTGCTCGAACCCGACGACTTCCCCGTCTCCGGCTGCGCCGACGGCGCACCAGCGGCCACATCGGTCGGGCTCCCGGCCGGGCTCGGCGCCGACGACGCGGGAGCCGACGCGTTCGCCGAAGGCGACGGAGGCGCCGACGGCACAGCCGCGTCAGCCGGAAGCGGCGATACGTTCGCCGCACCGGGATCCCCAGGATCCGTCAGCGCAATGCGCGGGCGCACCGCACCGTAACCGATGAGGTCGTTGCGACCGGCTCCGTCATTCGCCTTCCCCGCGGTATTGATGAGCACCCGCAGGACCTGGTTTCCCGTCCAGTCCGGATGCAACGACCACACTAGAGCTGCCGATGCGGAAACCATGGCGGTCGCATCCGATGTGCCATGCCCCTTGCAGTACCCAGTCTGACTTGCACAGGCCCCGATCATGTCCACACCGGGAGCGACCAATGCAACCTGCGGTCCGCGCTCTGACTCAGCGGTGACTGTGCCGTTCCGGTCCGAGGCGCCCACCCCGACCACATTGGATAGGCCACCCGGGTATTCGACGATGTTCCCCTTGTCGCCGGAGTTTCCCACGCTGGCGACCACGAGCGATCCCTTTGCCCTAGCCCACGCCAGGATCTTGCCCAACTTCTCCACATCGGCCGGAGAAGTCGTGACAGCGGCCATCCCTTGCGAAATGCTGATGACCTTGGCGCCTTGCTCGACCGCATACGTCACGGCCTGCCCGATCTGGTCCAGGAAGTCAGCCGAAACCACCGCATGCTCGGACCCATTCGCAATCTTCAAAGGAAGGATCCTTGCACCGGGGGCAAGGCCGTAGGCGCCCTTGCCCCCGGCCGACTTCCCGGACCCCGCGATGAGGCTGGCCATCTGCGTGCCGTGATCCTCCGCATAGGACCCGACTCCACCTGGACTTCCACTGAAGTCCTTGCCCGGAAGGAACTGTCCGACCAGATCCGGGTGATCCAACTTGAAGCCGCTGTCGATCACGGCAATGGTGACGTTCTCCCCCTTGGAGACCTTCCACATCTCCGGGGCATGCATGGCATCGAGATGCCATTGATCGGCACGGATCGAGCCATCGGCAACCGCGGGTGCTGCGACCGGGCCGACCACGATTCCCGCCGCCAGAAGTGCCGCAGCAGCAGCCCGCCACCGCGCTCGCGCGTCCGTCCGCCCCATCACAACTCCTCGTCAATCTCTCCGTCGACCGGGAAGCGTGCCCCGAACAAGCCTGCCCGGCCACTGGGGATGCCCAGTGGCCGGGCAGTCGTTGCCGTCCTACTCAATCACGTCCGGGTTGCTGTGCGGCGTACCGCTCGTCCAGGTCTCCTCGTCCTCGTGCAGGTAGTCGGCCCGCTTGCGGCGGTCACGCTCGTTCCGGCTGCCGTGGCCCGAGGACCCGGGCGCCATCATGCCGTTCTGCCTGGACTGCGCACCGCCCTCGGCAGCGCCCGCCGCGCGGTTGCGCAGGCCGGTACCGCCGGGCGTGAACTCCCCGCCCGCACTCGGCCCCTTGCGACCGCCGACCGTCCCGCCGGTGGTCGAGGACAGGCCCCGGCCACGCGAACCGCCGCCGGACCCGACCGCACCGCCGTGGGCACCGCCCATGCCGGGGTGCATGCCGCCCGCACCGCCGGGCCCACCGACCCGGCCGCCACCCGGACCCGCCTCGCGGGCGCCGAAGACCGTCCCGCTGGGCAGTCCCGGAGTACCGCTCCTCCCCTGCCCCGGGCCGCCGCCGAACGGGGTCGTCCGCGGCTGGATCTGGCCGCCGCCCTTGCCGGGGACGTACCCGCTGCCGCCGCCCTTGGTCGGGACGGTGCCGCCGCCCGCTCCGGCGGGGAAGCCCGTGATCGGACCGCCGCCGCCGGGGACGCCGGGCCCGTTGTTCGGGCCGCCCGTCCCGTTCGGGTAGCCGGGGAGAGTGGTCGGCCCGTCCGTGGGCAGCTGGCCGCCGCCCGGACCGTACGGGCCGGTCTGGGTCGGGATCGTCGGCAGGGTGGGCACGCTGTTGAGATCCGTGCCCGGACGGTTGACCGGGTCGGACGGGTAGGACGGCGGGGTCGAGGTCCCCGGGTCCTGCGGCGCGGGCGGCACCTGACCGCCGCCGTGCGGCGGGGGCAGGGTGTTGCCCGGGGTGCCCGGGCCGGGACCGCCCGAACCCGGGTCACGGGGCTGGACCGTGCCGCCGCCGTAGTTTCCGCCAGGCGACCCATCGCCTCCACCGACACGTCCACCACTCGAACGGGGTGTGCGTACCGAACCCCCGGAGCCGCCGGTGCCTCCACCGTTGGGGTAGACGGAAGTGTCGCCCCTACTGGCCGAACCAGGCGTTCCCGGCAGCACCACGTCCGTGGGAATCCCGTTCAGCGTCGTCGTCGCCGCGCTGTAGGCCTGTGCCAGCTTCTCCATCTGGAGAACGGCTTCCTGGTGCTCCTTCTCGACCTTCGCCTTGGCCAGGCTGAACTCCGTCCCCGTCACCCACTTGGGGTCGACCGTCTTCATGTAGGCATCGACGGACTGACCGACGGCGAGTTGGGGCACCTTCACCAGGTTCGACTGGCTGTTGTACTTGTTGACCGCCTGGATCTCCGTCTTCGGAGGCTCCGGCACGGCGACCTTGGCGGTACTGAGCGCCTCGCCGGCCTGGTGCATCGCGTCGCCGGCAGTCGTGGCGTGGTCGCCGATGATCTGCGCCGACTGCTGCAGGTTGTTCACCCAGGTCTTGAAGTTCTCGGCAGCCGGCCCTTCCCAGGTGACATTTCCGACGTGCGACTTGAGCGCCGTACTCAGTTCCTTCAACACCCGCCCGGCCGACTGCAGTTGGGTGCCGCGGCTGAGGATCGTCGCCGGATCCGTGCTGTCCACCATCTTGCGCAGGTGGGTGTGTTCCATTCCTTCGAAGTTCGTGCTGCCTGCCACTACTTGCTCCCCGTCTCCCCGTGGGACTCTCCCCGGACCGCCATCAGTACTTGCCGTCGCCCGACCCCGGTGCCGGTGTGGTGGCACCCACGTTCTGCGCGACGGCGTTCTGAGCGGCCGTCGTGTGGTCCTCGTTGGTTCCGTAGATGCTCGCCGTCCGCGAAACCGCCGTCTGCATCGCCTGGATCTGCGACGCGAGGTCCTTGTGCAGCTGTACGAGCTGGGCGTGCACCTTCTCGTAGGCGGCGGTCAGGGCCGTCGCCTCGGCGAACTCCGCGCTCGCGAAGCTCTTGCCCGTCAGCTTCTGCTCCTGGAGCTTGTACGGCGCCGCCGCCGAGCCTTCCATGGCGGCGAGCAGGGCCTCGACCTTGCCGGCGAACGTCGTGAGCGTGTCGAGCTCGACCTGGACGTTCTGCTTGCCGAAGGCCGCCACCAGGTCGTTGGCGCTGCCGTTCGTCTGCAGGGTGCTGACGAACGGAGCGAGGTCGACGCCACCCAGAGGCCACGGGAGCTTGTGCTCCAGCATGTACGGCGTCGCGTCACCGGAAGGCGCCGGAGCGTTCGGGTCGGTGCCCGACGCGCTGGGCGCGGGGTTGGACGACGCGCTGGGCGCGGGACTCGCCGACGGACTGGGCGTCGCGCTCGGCGAAGGATTCGCCGACGGACTGGGCGTCGCGCTCGGCGAAGGGTTCGCCGACGGCGTCAGCGTGGGACTGGGTGACGGACTCACCGAAGGAGTCGGCGTCCCCGGACTAGTTGCACCATTGCCTGCCACAGCAGTTCACCTCTCCCCCGTACGGCCCGCCGCGCCCGGGGCGTCCCGGGCTGCCGCGTGCCGCAACACACCGTCAACTTCTGGTTCGTACCGTCCTGGTCGGAGCACCGACCGCCCTGTGGACGGTTTTCACCTCCGTCATCGTAGCCACCACCTCTGTCGGCCCGGCAGGGACCTTGGCCCGCCCGTACGCGATCGGTACGAACTTGACACGTACGAGGCTGCCGCGGCGGCCCTGGGTAGACTGACCCGGTACGCCCCATCTGCCGCGCAATGTCGCACAGCAGCGACCCAAGGCCGCAGAACGGACGTGACCGCGTGAGCTCTTCCGACGTCTCTCCTTCCCCCTGGTGGGCCCGTGCCGCGCGGCCCGCGCGGCCGCCGGTGCCGGTGGCGCTGATGGTGCGGGCGGCGGTGGGCATGGCGGTGCCGTTGACGGTGGGGCTGCTGACGCACCGGCTGGATCTGGGGGTGTTCGCCGGGCTCGGGGCGATGCACGCGACGATGAACGACCGGGTCGAGCCGGGCAGGCTGCGGGCCGCCCGGATCGGGACGGCGGTCCTCGCCTCGGCGTTCGGCATGCTGATCGGCACCGCGCTTCAGCGCGCCGACGTGGACGGTCTCGTCCTGGGTGTCGCGCTGACGCTGACCGCCTTCGTCTCGGGCGCGCTGAGTGCGACGGGTCCGCGCGGTTCGGCGGCCGGGATGCTGCTGCTGGTGTCGGCCGCGCTGGGCAGCGGGATGCCGCTGCCGCGGCCGTGGTGGGCGGCGGCGCCGATGCTGCTGGTCGGGGCGGCGTTCGTGGTGCTGTTGGGGCTGCCGGCGGGTGCGCCGAACCGGCCCGCCGCGGATCCGCGCAACCGGGCGCTGGCGGCCGCGTACGAAGCGCTCGGCCGTACGCTCGCCGATCTGGGCGGGCCGCGGGCGGGGGTCTCGCGCCAGGTGCTGACGGCCCGTCTGAACCAGCTCCAGGACCTCCTCGGCACGAACCGGCGGAGCCGACAGAACCGGCGGAGCCGCCGGACCGCCCAGGACCGCGGGACCGCACAGGACCACCGGACCGCACAGGACCGCCGCGGCCGGATGTACGAGGCCGCCCTCGCCGCCACCGAGGCGGCGACCGGTCTGGTGTGGGCCCGCCGTCCGGTCCCGCCGGAGGTGGCCGAGGTGCCGAACCGGCTGGCGGCCGCCGTGCGGCAGGGCGGCGGCGAGGTCGCCGTACCCGACTGGCGGCCGGACACCCCGTCGCGGCAGGCCCTGGACGTGGCTCTGCGCGCCGCCGCCGACACGGTGGCCGGCCGCGACACCCGGCTCGGCACCGCCCCCGCGCCGCCGCCGGATCCGTGGCGGCTGCGGGCGCGGCTGCTGTCTCGGGGTTCGGTCCGGTACGGGCTGCGCGTCGCGCTGTGCATCGCGGTCGGTTCGGCGGTCACGGCCAACTACCCGCTCAGCAAGAGCTACTGGGTGCCGATGACGATCGCCTTCGTGCTCAAGCCGGACCTCGGGTCGGTGTTCCTGCGCGCGGTGAGCCGTTCGGTCGGCACGGTGCTCGGGGTGGCCGTGACCGCGGCGCTGCTCACGGCCGCCACCGACGAGTGGGCGCTGACCGCGATGGCCGCGGGCTGCGTGGCCCTGCTCCCGTACGCGACGGCGGCGCACTACGGGCTGAACACCGTGGTGATGACGCCGATGGCGCTGGTCCTGCTCCAGCTCGGCGGGCAGAGCGGCGCCGCGGAGTTCTGGCCGCGGGTCCTGGACACCGTGCTGGCCAGCGCGATCGTCCTGCTCTTCGGCTACCTGCTGTGGCCGGAGCGCCCGCGCCATCGGATCGAGCCGAGGCTGGTCGACGCGACGACGGCGCTGCGGGCCTACCTCGACGCCGTCGTCCAGGACGCCACCACCACCGCCACCATCAACGCCGGCGACACCACCGCCGCCACCGGCGCCGACCACGGCGGCGACACCACCGTCCGGAACGGCAACGCCCAGGTGTGGCTGCGCCGCTCGGCCTACCGGTCGCTGGCGGACGCCCGCCGGGAGGTCCAGCAGGGTCTGGCGGAGCCGCCGCCCACCGGCCGGCTGGCCGAGCGGTGGCTGCCGGCCACGGCGGCCCTGGAGCGACTGGGTGGCGCGGTGGCGGCCTTCGCCGCGCAGATCCGGTACGGCGGCCGGCTGCCGGACCCGGGCGAGGTGGGCCGGGTACGGCACGCGCTGGACGAACTGACGGCCGCCGCACGGGCGCACCGCCCGCCGACGAACCCGGCGGCCCGTCCGACCGCCCCGCACGACCCGGCGCGCAGTGCGCTGGGCCGTGCGGCGGAGGAGCTCGAAACGCTCCTCGGCGGCCACCCCGGCAGGTGATCCGGCGCGGGCCGCGCCGACGAGCGACCCGGCGCGGGCCGCCCCGACCGGCAGCCGGACCGGCAGCCGGACCAGCGACCCGCCTCAGACCTGCTCGGCCAGCTCCAGCCAGCCCATCTCCAGCTCCTCCTTCTCCTCCCGGACGGCGCGCAGCTGCGCGTCCAGCTCCGCGACCTTGGAGAAGTCGGCGGCGTGCTCGGCGAGTTGGGAGTGCAGCTTGGACTCCTTCTGGTCCAGCTTGGCGATCTGCCGCTCCAGCTTCTGCATCTCCTTCTTCGCCGCCCGCAGGTCCCCGCCGGACAGCGCGGGGGCACCGCCCTCGGCACCCGGGCCACCTGCGGCACCCGCACCGGCCGAACCCGCGCCGGCCGCGCCACCCGCGCCCGCGCCCGCCGGAGCGGCAGCGGGAGCCGCGGCGGCCATCCTGGCCCGGCGCTCCAGGTACTCGTCCACGCCGTTCGGCAGCATCCGCATCTTCCGGTCGCCGAGCAGCGCGTGGACGGTGTCCGTGGTGCGCTCGATGAAGAAGCGGTCGTGGCTGATGACGATCATCGAGCCGGGCCAGCCGTCGAGCAGGTCCTCCAGCTGGTTGAGCGTCTCGATGTCCAGGTCGTTGGTGGGCTCGTCCAGGAACAGCACGTTGGGCTCGTCCATCAGCAGCCGCAGCAGCTGGAGCCGGCGCCGCTCGCCGCCGGACAGGTCGCCGACCGGCGTCCACTGCTTGTCCTTGCCGAAGCCGAACTGCTCGCACAGCTGGCCGGCGCTCATCTCCCGGCCCTTGCCGAGGTCGACCCGCGAGCGGACCTGCTCGACGGCCTGGAGCACCCGGGTCGCCGGGTCCAGCTCGGCGACCTCCTGCGACAGGTAGGCCAGCCGCACGGTCTTGCCGACCTTGATGACGCCGGACGCCGGCTGGACGTCGCCCTCGGAGGTGTACGCGTCGCGCAGTGCGCGCAGCAGCGAGGTCTTGCCGGCGCCGTTGACGCCGAGCAGGCCGATCCGCTCGCCGGGGCCGAGCTGCCAGGTGATGTTCTCCAGCAGCAGCTTCGGGCCGGCCGTGACGGTCACACCCTCCAGGTCGAAGACCGTCTTGCCGAGCCGCGCGTTGGCGAACTTCATCAGCTCGGAGGTGTCGCGCGGGTCCGGCACGTCCGCGATCAGGGCGTTGGCGGCCTCGATCCGGTAGCGCGGCTTGGAGGTGCGGGCGGGGGCGCCGCGGCGCAGCCAGGCCAGCTCCTTGCGGGCCATGTTCTGGCGCTTCTGCTCCTCGACGGCCTCGATCCGGGAGCGCTCGGCGCGGGCGAAGACGTAGTCGGAGTAGCCGCCCTCGTACTCGTGCACCTCACCGCTCTGGACGTCCCACATGCGGGTGCAGACCTGGTCGAGGAACCACCGGTCGTGGGTGACGCAGACGAGCGCGGAGCGGCGCTTCTGGAGGTGTTCGGCGAGCCAGTTGATGCCCTCGACGTCGAGGTGGTTGGTGGGCTCGTCGAGGACGATCAGGTCGGGCGAGCCGAGCAGCAGCTTGGCGAGCGCGATCCGGCGGCGTTCGCCGCCGGAGAGCGGGCCGATGACGGTGTCCAGGCCGTCGGCGAAGCCGGGCAGGTCGAGGCCGCCGAAGAGGCCCTCGATGATGTCGCGGATGCGGGCGTCGCCGAGCCACTCGTGGTCGGCCCGGTCGGCGATCACCTCGTGCCGGATGGTGGCCGTCGGGTCGAGCGAGTCGTGCTGGGTGAGGACGGCCATCTGGAGGCCGCCGGAGTGGGTGATCCGGCCGCCGTCGGGTTCCTCCAGCTTGGCGAGCATCCGGATCAGGGTGGTCTTGCCGTCGCCGTTGCGGCCGACGACGCCGATCCGGTCGCCCTCGCTGACGCCCAGGCTGACCGCGTCCAGCAGGGCGCGGGTGCCGTAGACCTTCGTGACGGACTCGATGGTGGCGAGGTTGACGGCCACGTGTGCTGCGCTCCTGGGTTCGGCGGTCTCGGGGCGGTCCGCCGCTCAACGGCCGGGTGCCCCTGTCGGGACACCCCGATCTCTCCAGCCTAATGGGCCCGCCGGAGCGCCCTCACCGCGTCAGTCCGCCAGGGAGGCCCCCGGCACTGTTCCGCGGGCGCCGCCCTCACCGCGTCGGTCGACCGGGGACGCCCCCGGCACTGTTCCGCGGGCGCCGCCCTCACCGCGTCAGTCCAGCAGGGACGCCCCCGGCACCGGTCCGTGGGTGGCGTGGGCGGTCCGGCAGGTGCCGGAGGCCCGCAGCGCCCCGGCCACCGCGGCGGCGGCCTCGGCGTCCTTGACCAGGAAGGCGCAGGTCGGCCCGGAGCCGGAGACCAGGGCCCCGAGCGCGCCCGCCTCGGTGCCGGCGCGCAGGGTGGCGGCGAGTGCGGGGCGCAGCGAGAGCGCGGCGGGCTGGAGGTCGTTGGCGAGCGCGTCGGCCAGGGCGACGGCGTCGCCGTGGGCGAGGGCGGCGAGCAGCGCCGGGTCGGCGTCCGGGGTGGGGACGTCGGTGTCGCTGGAGCCGGTGCCGGCCTCCTCGCGCAGCCGGTCGCACTCGCGGAACACGGCGGGGGTGGACAGGCCGCCCTCGGCGACCGCGAAGACCCAGTGGAAGGTGCCACCGGTGGTCAGCGGCTCCAGGATCTCGCCCCGGCCGCGGCCGAGTGCGACGCCGCCGAGCAGGGCGAACGGCACGTCGGAGCCGAGTTCGGCGGCCAGTTCCAGCAGCACCGGCAGCGGGGTGTCCAGCTGCCAGAGCGCGTCGCAGGCGACCAGCGCGGCAGCGCCGTCGGCGCTGCCGCCGGCCATGCCGCCGGCCACCGGGATGGCCTTGGCGATGTGCAGGTGCACGCCCGGGTCGGCGATGCCGTGGTGGGCGGCGAGCAGCCGGGCGGCGCGGGCGGCGAGGTTGCTGTCGTCGAGCGGGACGACGGCGGCGTCCGGGCCGGTGCAGCTCAGTGTCACGCCTTCCCCGGCGGTGGCGGTGACCTCGTCCCCGAGGGCGACCGCGAAGAAGACGTTGGCCAGGTCGTGGAAGCCGTCGGCGCGCAGGCCGCCGACCCCCAGCTGGACGTTGACCTTGGCCGGTACCCGTACGGTGATCACACGGCGTCCTTGGCGGGCTTGTGCTCGGCGATCGCGGCGAACTGCTCGACCGTCAGCATCTCGCCGCGCAGCTTGTGGTCGATGCCGGCCGCCGCGAGCGCCTGCTCGGCCCCGGCGGCGGAGCCCGCCCAGCCGGCCAGCGCGGCGCGCAGGGTCTTGCGCCGCTGGGCGAACGCGGCGTCGACGACCGCGAACACCTGCTCGCGGCTGGCGGTGGTCCTCGGCGGCTCGCGGCGGATCAGCGAGACCAGCCCGGAGTCGACGTTGGGGGCGGGCCAGAAAACGTTCCGTCCGATGGCGCCGGCCCGCTTCACGTCGGCGTACCAGTTGGCCTTGACCGACGGGACGCCGTACACCTTGTTGCCCGGCTTGGCGGCGAGCCGGTCGGCGACCTCGCTCTGCACCATCACCAGGGTCCGCTCGATGCTGGGGAAGTTCGCCAGCATGTGCAGCAGGACGGGCACGGCGACGTTGTACGGGAGGTTGGCGACCAGCGCGGTGGGCGCGGGCCCGGGCAGCTCGGTGACCTCCATGGCGTCGCTGAACACCAGGTCGAAGGAGTCCGCCTTGCCCGGCATCCGGGCGGCGACGGTGTCCGGCAGGTGCTGCGCCAGCACCGGGTCGATCTCGACCGCGGTGACGTGCCGCGCCACTTCCAGCAGTGCCAGGGTGAGCGAGCCGAGCCCGGGCCCGACCTCCACCACCGCGTCCTGCTCCGTCACGTCGGCGGCCCGGACGATCCGCCGCACGGTGTTGCCGTCGATGACGAAGTTCTGCCCGCGCTGCTTGGTCGGCTTCACGCCGAACGCGGCGGCCAGCTCCCGGATGTCGGCGGCGCCCAGAAGGTGGCTGTCAGGGGTGGGGTCGGTGGTGCTCACGCGCCAAGGATACGGGCGCGGGGGCCGCCGTCCGGACGCGCCGATCCGGACGGGGCCCCCGTGCTCGGGCTCAGTACCCGAAGGCCCTGGCGGTGTTCGCCGCGACGGCCGTGCACAGCTCGTCCTCGGCCAGGCCCAGGGTGGCGGCCATCGAGCGGACCGTGACCGGGATCAGGTACGGGGCGTTCGGGCGGCCGCGGTAGGGGTGCGGGGTGAGGAAGGGGGCGTCGGTCTCGACCAGGATCCGGTCCAGCGGGGTGGCGAGCAGGGCGTCGCGCAGCGGCTGGTTGGCCTTGAAGGTGACCGGGCCGGCGAAGGAGAGGTACCAGCCGTGCTCGGCGCAGGTCTTGGCCATCCCGGCGTCGCCGGAGTAGCAGTGGAAGACCGTCCGCTCCGGGGCGCCTTCGGCCAGCAGGACGGCGATGACGTCCTCGTGGGCGTCGCGGTCGTGGATGACCAGGGCCTTGCCGTGCCGTTTGGCCATCTCGATGTGGCGGCGGAACGACTCCTTCTGGATCTCCACGCCCTCCGGCCCGGTGCGGAAGTAGTCGAGGCCGGTCTCGCCGACCGCCACGACCTGCGGGAGGGCGGCGAGCCGGTCGATCTCGGCGAGCGCCTCGTCCAGCGCGGCGGCGCCGCCGGCCTTCCGCTGCTGCCCGGACCAGCCGTCGGCGTCGCCGAGGAAGATCCGCGGCGCCTCGTTCGGGTGCAGGGCGACGGCCGCGTGCACCTGCTCGTACTGGGCCGCCAGTTCGGCGGCCCAGCGCGAGCCGGGCACGTCGCAGCCCACCTGGACCACCGTGGTGACGCCGACCGAGGCGGCCTTGGCCAGGCCCTCGGCCGGGGTGCCGGACTGCATGTCGAGGTGGGTGTGCGAGTCGGCCACCGCCACGGCCAGGGGTTCCGGCAGCGGCGGCGGGGTCGACCGGGCGTCGTCCTTGGCGGCCATGTCAGGCGGTCGGCTTCTCTTCGAGGCGCGGGAAGAGGATCTCGCCCTTGGTGACGGTGGCGCCGGCGGGCAGCCGGCCCCAGTCGGCGACGGTGGCGACGGTCTGCGCGCCGAGCGCGCCCAGCCCGGCGGCCTCGGCGCCCAGCGAGACCCACAGCTTCTCGGCGGTGGACGGCATCACCGGGTTGAGCAGCACGGCGGTGGCGCGCAGCGCCTCGGCGGCGGTGTAGAGGATGGTGGCCAGCCGGGCCTGCCCCTCCTCGGACCCGTCCTTGGCGACCTTCCACGGCTCCTGCGTGGTGAGGTAGCCGTTGACCTGCTTGACGAACTCGAAGATCGCCGCGAGGCCGCCGGCGAAGTCCAGCTCCTCGCCGATCTTCAGGTCGGCGGCGGCGACCGCCGCGGTCAGCCCGTCCGCGACGGCCTGCTCGGCGTCACCGGCGGCGGTGGCGGCGGGCAGCACCCCGTCGAAGTACTTGCCGACCATCGCGGCGACCCGGGAGGCCAGGTTGCCGAAGTCGTTGGCCAGCTCGGAGGTGTACCGGGCGGTGAAGTCCTCCCAGGAGAACGAGCCGTCGGTGCCGAACGGGATCGCCCGCAGGAAGTAGTAGCGGTACGCGTCCACGCCGAAGTGCGAGGTCAGGTCGGTGGGCGCGATGCCGGTCAGGTTGGACTTGGACATCTTCTCGCCGCCGACCATCAGCCAGCCGTTGGCGACGACCCGCTTGGGCAGCGGCAGCCCGGCGGCCATCAGCATGGCGGGCCAGATCACGGCGTGGAAGCGGAGGATGTCCTTGCCGACCAGGTGGACCGAGGCGGGCCACAGCTCGGCGAAGCGCTCCGGGTCGCTGCCGTAGCCGGCCGCGGTGATGTAGTTCTGCAGCGCGTCGACCCACACGTACAGGACGTGCTTCTCGTCCCAGGGCAGCGGGACGCCCCAGTCGAAGGTGGAGCGGGAGATCGAGAGGTCCTTGAGGTCCTGCTCGACGAAGCGCAGCACCTCGTTGCGGGCCGAGGCGGGCTGGATGAAGTCCGGGTTCGCCGCGTAGAACTCCAGCAGCCGCGGGCCGTAGGCGGAGAGGCGGAAGAAGTAGTTCTCCTCCTCCAGCCACTCGACCGGCCGCTTGTGCACGGCGCAGAGCTTCTCGTCCGCGGTCGCGCCGTCGAGCAGCTCGGCCGGGAGCTTGAACTCCTCGCAGCCGACGCAGTACGGGCCGGAGTAGCCGCCCTTGTAGATCTCGCCCTTGTCGTACAGGTCCTGGACGAACTCCTGCACCCGGGCGGTGTGCCGCTCCTCGGTGGTGCGGATGAAGTCGTCGTTGGCGATCTCCAGGTGCTCCCAGAGCGGCTTCCAGGCCTCCTCGACCAGCTTGTCGCACCACTGCTGCGGGCTGACGCCGTTCGCCTCGGCGGTCCGCATGATCTTCTGACCGTGCTCGTCGGTGCCGGTCAGGTACCACACCTTCTCGCCGCGCTGGCGGTGCCAGCGGGTGAGGACGTCGCCCGCCACGGTGGTGTACGCGTGGCCCAGGTGCGGGCGATCGTTGACGTAGTAGATCGGGGTGGAAACGTAGTACGCCGGGGCGGTCGCCCCGGTGGTGCTGTGGTCTGCAGTGGCCGCCATGGTCGGAAAGCTTAGTCGGGCGCGCGGACCGCCCTCGACCGAGTTTGTTCCCGGCCGGGGGCGGTCCCTCCTCGTCGCCCCGGTGTCAGCCCAGCAGCCGCGACCAGAACCGGGCCCAGCGTCCGCGCGGCCGGACGGTCTCGGCCGCCGGGGGCGGCCCGGCCGGCTCGGCGTGCGCCGGGTAGCCGGGGGCGTGCTGCCACTGCTGGTCGGCGGTGGCCACCCGGCCCTCGCGCATGATCCGCACGGTGTGGCCGCCGCACCCCGGGCAGGTCGGCTTGAGCAGCGGGGACGGCACCCGGACGCCGTTGGCGTGGTACTCGAACACGACGTGGCCGTCCTTGCCCACGTGGTGCTCGATGTCGTACGCCTGCTCCCAGCCGTACCCGCAGCGCAGGCACGCGAAGGAGTAGGCCTCCCGTACGGTTTCGACGGGAGTGTGCGGCCGGCCGGCCAGACCGGCGGTGCTCAGTGCGTTGCCACTGCGCGGGCTACCGACAACATCGCTCATGGCCGTCTCCCAGCGCCCGCCGGACGCTCGCCCGGCTGGGTCTTTCCCTTCCAGGAAATGCCCGGACATGCCCGGGTGACGCCCCACTTGTGAAGACTTGGATGCCGGTTGGGGAGCCCTATACGAAGGGCCTCCCCGGGACCGGAAACCGCGACCGAAGCTTCAGCTCAGCGGGTGTTTACCGGGGCCTTCCCTCCACGGTACGACTCCCCGTGAGCAACGCAACCCCCGGTATTCACCCCTGTCCCGGGGCTCCTCCCAGGCCTTCCCGCTTCGCCGCCACGACCGCGTCGAAGACCTCCCGCTTGGGCAGCGAGAGCTCCACCGCGACGGCCGCGATGGCCTCCTTGCGGCGCTCCCCGGCCTCCTCGCGGACGGCGACCAGCCGGGCCAGCTCGGCCGGGGTCAGCTCCTGGGGCGCGGCCGGCGGGGCGCCGGCGACCACGACGGTGATCTCGCCCCTGACGCCCTCGGCCGCCCAGGCCGCCAGTTCGCCGATCGGCCCGCGCTTGACCTCCTCGTAGGTCTTGGTGAGCTCGCGGCAGACGGCGGCCGGACGCTCGGGCCCGAACGCCTCGGCCATCGCCGTGAGCGCTTCGGCGATCCGGTGCGGCGCCTCGAAGAAGACCATGGTGCGGGGCTCGGCGGCGATCGTGGCGAGCTGCCGGGCGCGGTCCCCGTTCTTGCGCGGCAGGAATCCCTCGAAGGTGAAGCGGTCCACCGGCAGGCCGGACAGCGCGAGCGCGGTGAGCACCGCCGAGGGCCCGGGCACCGCGGTGACCTTGACGTCGGCGGCGACGGCGGCGGCGACCAGCCGGTAGCCGGGGTCGGAGACCGAGGGCATGCCGGCGTCGGTGACCAGCAGCACCCGGGCGCCGCCGAGCAGCGCCTCGACCAGTTCGGGGGTGCGGCCGACCTCGTTGCCCTCGAAGTAGGAGACCACCCGCCCGGCCGGGGTCACCCCCAGGGCCTGGGTGAGCCGGCGCAGCCGCCGGGTGTCCTCGGCCGCGATCACGTCCGCCGTGGCCAGTTCGTTGACCAGCCGGGGCGGGGCGTCCGAGACGTCGCCGATGGGGGTGCCTGCGAGAACGAGTACTCCTGTCACGGTCCCCATCCTTGCAGCTGTCGCGCGCCCGGGGCTTTTGGTGACGATTCGGTCAGCTTCCGAGGGAGCGGACACGCGTACGAAGAGCGCCCCTACGATGTGGCGGATGAACGGCGACACGGCGGCCCAGACGCCCACTGGTACGGACCACTCCGCGTACGGCGGTGTCGGCCTGCCGTCCCCCCGCTCGCCCCAGGCCGGGCCCGCGCCGCGGTCCGGGCCGGCCGGCTGGCGCGAGCGCCTGGCCGGGTACGGCTGGACCGCCCGCGCCACGGCGACGCTCACCGAGCGCCTGGCGCCGCCGATGCCGGACGGCCCCCGGGTGACGCCCCGGGACGTGCCGCAGTCGCCGCTGCTGCTGCGGCTGGGCGTCTCGCTGCCGCAGGGCCTGTGGTTCTTCCTCTGCCGCTGGGCCGGCTGGCTCGGCCCGGTCGCGGTGGCGGTGTTCGCCGGCCTGCTGCGGTTCACGAACCTCGGGCAGCCGCACGCGATCATCTTCGACGAGACGTACTACGCCAAGGACGCGTACGCGCTCTGGCACGGCGGCTACGAGATCAGCTGGCCGGAGGACGCCAACGCCACGATCATGACGCCGGGCGCGGCCGTCCCGTACCGGGCGACGCCCTCGTACGTGGTGCATCCGCCGGTGGGCAAGTGGATCATCGGTGCGGGCGAGCAGCTGTTCGGCATGAACCCCTTCGGCTGGCGGTTCGCGGTGGCCCTGCTCGGCACCCTGTCGGTGCTGATGGTGGCCCGGATCGCCCGCCGGATGTTCCGCTCCACCCTGCTGGGCTGCGTGGCGGGCCTGCTGCTCTCGGTGGACGGCCTGCACCTGGTGCTCAGCCGGGCCGCCCTGCTCGACCTGGTGGTGATGTTCTGGACCCTCGCCGCCTTCGGCTTCCTGCTGCTGGACCGCGACCGCACCCGGGCCCTGCTGGCCCGGAGGCTGGGCGGTGTCGAGGACCCGTGGCTCGCCCAGCGGCTGAACCTGGGCTGGCGCCCGTACCGGATCGCGGCCGGCGTCTGCGTCGGCCTGACCTGCGCCACCAAGTGGAGCGGCCTGTACGTCGCGGCGGCCTTCGGCCTGATGACCGTGCTCTGGGACGTCGGCGCCCGCCGTCTGGCCGGCGCCCCGCGCCCGTTCCTGGCGGTGCTCGCCCGGGACGTGGTGCCGGCCTTCGTCTCGGTCGTCGTGGTGTCGGTCGCGGTCTACATCGCGTCCTGGTGGGGCTGGTTCGCCAGCAGCACCGCCCCCGGCCAGGGCGGCTGGGGCCGGGACTGGGCGGTCGGCCGTTCCACCGACTTCCCGTGGATACCCGAGGCTCTGCGCTCGCTGTGGCACTACCACTCGACGGTCTACGACTTCCACGTCGGCCTGAGCGACCCGCACACCTACCAGTCCAACCCGTGGTCCTGGCTGGTGCTGGGCCGGCCGGTGTCCTTCTTCTACGAGTCCCCCAAGTACGGCCAGTCCGGCTGCACCGCCGCCGACTGCGCCCGCGAGGTGCTGGGCATCGGCACCCCGCTGCTGTGGTGGACGGGCCTCGTGGCGCTGGCCTACTGCCTGTGGCGCTGGGCGGCCCGGCGGGACTGGCGGGCCGGCGCGCTGCTCTGCGGCCTGGCCGCCGGCTACCTGCCCTGGTTCGCCTACCAGCAGCGGACGATCTTCCTCTTCTACGCGGTGGTCTTCGTCCCGTTCCTGGTGCTCGCGGTGACCATGCTGATCGGCGCGCTGATCGGGCCGCCCGGAGCCTCCCGGGACCGCCGGATCATCGGATCGGCGGCGGCCGGCCTGCTGATCCTGCTGATCCTCTGGAACTTCCTCTTCTTCTTCCCGCTGTTCACCGGGCAGACCATTCCCCTGGAGGACTGGCGCCGCCGGATGTGGTTCAACACCTGGATCTGATCCGCCCCGGACACACCGGGTTCCCGCGATTCGTCCGTATGCGGTGCACAACACGTACCAGATCCGTCACAAGTGCCGGGCGATTCGCCGGCGCACCGATCCGTGCTGCCTAGGCTGGGGGGGTACCGCGTTTCCGGCCCCGGCCGGTTGCGCCCGGCCGCGAGACCCCTGGGGGACCTGCACCATGCGCAGTGGCGCGAAGATCGGCATCATCACCGGCGTGTCCATCGCCGTCCTCGCGGGCGGCGGCTACGGCGCGTACAGCCTGATGAACGACTCGGACGGCGGCTCCGGCGGCAAGAAGCCGCGCACCGTGGTCGCCGAGCCGCCGTCGGCCGAGCAGGCGACAGCCGGTCTGAAGGACTTCCTGACGGCCTGGGCGGCCGGCGACATCGCCAAGGCGGCCTCGCTGACCGACGACCCGGCCGCGGCCACGGCCGGTCTGACCGCCTTCCGCGACCAGGTCAAGCCGAGCGCGCTGACCCTCACCCCGTTCGGCCCGACCACCCAGCAGGTCTTCTCCGCCGCCACCGGCACCCCCGCCCCCGCCGCCAAGCCGTCCGCCGGGGCCTCCGCGACGCCGGGCGCGAGCGACACGCCGTCCGCCACCGCCACGCCCGGCCCCACCGGCACCCTGATGTCCTACAAGGCGCGCGCCGAGTTCGCGGGCACCAGCCGGGCCTGGGACTACCAGGGCTTCCTCGGCGTCGTGAAGATGAGCGACAACACCCCGGCCGTGCACTGGGCGCCGTCGGTGGTCCACCCCCACCTGTCCGGCAACGAGACCATCGCCGTCCAGCCGGTCTTCGCCCCGCCGTCCACGGTGGTGGACCGCAACGGCAAGCCGGTCCAGGGCGCCTCGCTCACCCAGGCGCTGATGACCACCCTCCAGGACAACGCCAACAAGCTGCTGCCGCCGGACCCGGCCAAGGACCAGGACGCGGGCAGCGCCGTGGTGATCTCCGACCCGGCCGGCAAGGGCGCCCAGGACAAGCTGTTCACCATCGTCGAGCCGAAGCCCGGCAAGCCGTTCAAGCTGACCATCGACAACACCCTGCAGGCCGCCGCCGAGAAGGCGATGACCGACCTGGGCGGCAAGCCGGCCTCCATCGTGGCGATCGAGCCGAGCACCGGTCAGGTGCTGGCCTTCGCCAACTCGCCGGCCAACGGCCAGAACCGGGCCTTCACCGGGTTGCTCGCGCCGGGCTCGACGATGAAGATCATCACTTCGGCGGCGCTGCTGGAGAACGGGGTCAACCCGGACACCGTGGTGGCCTGCCCGGAGAAGAGCGGCAACGCGCACCCGATCCCGAACTCGTTCCCGGGCGCCTTCCCGAACAACACGCTCCAGCAGGACTTCATGATGTCCTGCAACACCGCCTTCATCAATCAGGGCCTGGCCAGCCTCAAGCCCGAGACGCTGTCCGGCACGGCCAAGGACGTGTTCGGCATCGGCCTGGAGTGGAAGACCGGTCTGCCCAACACCGACGGCAAGGTGCCGGCGACGCCGGGCAGCAAGGACGAGCAGGCCATGAACTACATCGGCCAGGGCAAGGTCCAGATGAACCCGCTGGCCATCGCCTCGGTCGCCGCCACCGTGCAGAGCGGCGAGTTCAAGCAGCCGATCCTGGTGGCGGAGCTGCCGCAGCAGAAGGCCGCCCGCCCGCTCTCCCCCGACGTGGACGCCAAGCTGAAGGCGATGATGGCGGCCACCGCCACCGGCGGCACCGCCAAGGAGGTGATGGCCGGCATCACCGACAACGCGGGCGCCAAGACCGGCTCGGCCGAGGTCGCCGGGGTCGACGTCACCAACAGCTGGTTCACCGCCTACCGGGGCAACCTCGCGGTGGCCGCCGAGGTCCAGGGCGGCGGCCACGGCGTGGACGCGGCCGGCCCGGCCGTCGCCTCCATCCTGAAGGCCGCCGGCCGGTAGGCCCCCGAGCGAACGGCCCCGGGCAACCGGCCCCCGGGCGAACGGCGGCCCGCCCGGCCTCACGGCAGGGCGGGCCGGGGCTTTCTCAGCCGCGCGGCAGCGCGGGCTGCGGCCTCCCCCGCACCCGGCCGGGCGGGACCGGGCGCCGGCTGCTCCAGCGGCGGGCCGCCAGCCGGGGCCAGATCATCAGCACCACCGGCAGCGCCAGGTACCCGAACCGCCCGGCCGGGGCCAGCATGAAGGCGATGGCGAGCCCGGCGGCCAGCAGGTCCGCCGCGGCGATCGCGGAGACCGGCGGCCGGGCCAGCAGCCAGATCGCCACCGCGACCAGGGCCACGGTCATCAGCGCCAGCGAGATCGCGTGCCCGGTCGGTCCGAAGCCGGCCAGCACCTTGCCGGGCAGCGGGCTGCCCGCCGGGGTGCGGATCGCCGTCATCCCGAGCGGGAAGCGCACCACCTGTTCGCGCAGCGCGTCGGGCTGGGCCAGCGCGGAGGGCAGGATCACCAGCGTGCTCACCCCGACCCCGATCAGCGCGGTCCGGGCCGCGGGGCGGCGGCCGTACAGCCGCCAGAGCAGCAGGACGGCGACCGGCAGCGCGGGCCAGGCCGTCCACTTCAGGGTGCAGGCGAGGGCGAGCACCAGTCCCGCGCCGACGGTGCGGTCCCGCTCGGCGAGCGCCATGGCCAGGCAGCAGACCCCGATCAGCGGCAGGTCCACCCCGCCGACCGCCAGGGCGAGCGCGATCAGCGGCGAGGCGGTGAGGACGGCCAGCGGCAGCAGCGGCGCGCGCGGGTCGCCGCCGGCGGGGCGGGCGGGCCGCAGCAGCCGCCAGGCGGCCAGCAGGCAGACGAAGAAGGTCAGCGCGAACCAGATCCGGGCGTCCCCGGCGACCCTCGCGAAGGCGGTGGAGTCGCCGAGCAGCTGGCGCGGCATCCCGAACAGGGACATCGCCGGCAGGTACGGGTTGTAGTCGGTGACCACCACCGGGTGCGGCAGGTACGCGGTGCCGGTGGTGAGCAGCAGGTGGGCCGAGCGTTCGACCACCATGACCTCGGACTGGTGGCGACCGTTCAGGGCGAGCAGGGCCAGCGGGGCCAGAACGGCCCCGACGAGGGCGACCGAGGCGGCGGCGCGGGCCGCGAAGCGACGCGGCAGGGTCAGGCAGAGCAGTCCGGCCAGGACGTAGGCGGGGGCCGCGATCAGGCCCCACAGCCGCTGGTTGGCCAGGTCGGACACGAGCGGGAAGGCGGCGGCCCAGCCGGCCGCGATCAGGCAGCCGAGCAGTTGGACGGTCCGCATCGAGGCGAGCCCGGCGAGCCGGGCGCCGTTCAGCCGATCGGGCGTGGGCGGAAAGGTGCTCTCGCCACGCTGTCGGGGGAAGGGGCGGACGGAGAAGCCGCGCGGCGGTCGTCCGGGTCCGGACGACGCCTCGGCCGCGGAGGTCTGGGCCGGCGTTCTGCTGCGGCCGGTGAAGCGGCCGCGCGGGCGGAAGTAGCCGGGCGTGCGGGTGCTCACCATGGTGGAAGGTTATGGGTGGGAGCCGGGCCCTGTCGCCATGGCGTTGGACACCGGACGGGCGTTGGCGGGAAAAGGGCCGTGGGGCCCCCGGGCGGGCGCCCGGCCCGCCCCCCCGGGTTTGTTGGCGGGCAGGCGGCCGGGCGCGCCCAGGGGACCCGCCGCGG
>NZ_JBHVRT010000024.1:74327-127239 GCF_042885555.1 Kitasatospora sp. NPDC058048
TGGGGGGGGGGCGGGGGGCGGGGGGCCGGGGCTGTGCTCCCGGGGGGGGGGGGGGGGGGCACCGGGGGCGGGGGCGGGGGGGCCCCCCCACGGCCCTTCACCCGGGTTTTGCTTCCGGGTCAGTCGGCGGAGCTGTCCGAGGAGACGGACGGCTGCTCGGCCTGCTCCAGCCGGGAGTGCCTGATGCTGTAGCCGAAGTAGACGACCAGGGCGACGGCGAGGGCGATCGCCCCGGCCCGGAAGGTGTCGGCGTGCAGGCCGGTGATCAGGTAGATGCAGAAGCCGACGCTGATCAGCGGGACGACCGGGTAGCCGGGCACCTTGAAGCCGCGCGGCAGGTCGGGCTGGGTGCGGCGCAGCACGATCACGCCGATCGAGACCACCGAGAAGGCGATGAGCGTGCCGAGGCTGGTGATGTCGGCCAGGACCCTCAGCGGGATGAACGCGGCCAGCGCGCCGACGCCGAGGCCCACCACGATGGTGTTCCAGATCGGGGTGCCGGTACGCGGGGAGAGCTGGGCGAAGCGCTTGGGCAGCATGCCGTCGCGGCCCATCGAGTACAGGATGCGGGTCTGGCCGTAGATCACCACGAGGGTGATGCTGAAGATCGAGACGATCGCGCCGAAGGCGAAGACCATGGCGGGCCAGCTCTGGCCGGTGATGTCCTGGAGGATCTGGGCGAGGCCGGCCTCCTGGCCGTCGAACTTCTGCCAGGGCTGGGCGCCGATGCCGGCCACGGCGACCAGGATGTAGAGCAGGGTCACCACGACCAGCGAGATGATGATCGCCATCGGCAGGGTGCGGCGCGGGTTCTTGACCTCCTCGCCGGCGGTGGACACGGCGTCCAGGCCGATGAAGGAGAAGAAGATGCTGGACGCGGCGATCTGGACGCCGCTGAAGCCGAGCGGCATGAACGGGCTCAGGTTGCCGGAGTGGAAGCCGGTGAGCGCCACGCCGATGAACATCAGCAGGATCAGGATCTTGATCGCGACCATCACCGCGTTGACCTTGACCGACTCGCTGACGCCGCGGATCAGCAGGACGCAGACCATGGCGACCAGCAGCAGCGCCGGCAGGTTGAACCAGTGGGTGCTGTCCGGCGCTCCGGAGAGCTCCTCGGGGATCGTGAACCCGAAGGCCAGGTCGAAGAACTTGTTCAGGTACTCGGCCCAGGTCACCGCGATCGCGGAGGCGGAGACGCCGTACTCCATCAGCAGGCAGATGCCGACGCCGAAGGCGACGCCCTCGCCGAGGGTGGCGTAGGCGTAGGAGTACGAGGAGCCGGAGACCGGGATCGCGGAGGCCATCTCGGCGTAGCAGAGCGCGGTGAGTCCGGCGGTGACCGCGGCGATCACGAAGGACAGGATGACGGCCGGGCCGGCCGAGGGCACCGCGGTGTTCAGCACGAAGAAGATGCCGGTGCCGATGGTGGCGCCGATGCCGATCGAGGACAGCTGCCACAGCCCGATCGAGCGGCGCAGGTGGATGCCGGAGCGCCCGCCCTCCTCGGGCGCACCGGCCGGGAGGGAGTTCTTGCCTTCGGTCTCGGCGATCAGTGTCGAGACGGGCTTGCGTCGCAGCAGACGCGCACCAAGGGTGTTGCTGGCCAAAACTGCGGTCCTTCTGGGCGGGGGAGGGTGTCCTGGTGGCTGGTCACCCGGAACACCCTGGGGTGTCATCGGGGATCAACCGAACAAACATGGGACAGTACCCGGCGAAAGCACCAGTGTCGCAAACGAACAGTCCCAACCGGCGCATTGTCCGAATTGGCGCACAGTGATGTACAAACCGGACACTTCGTAAACGGCGCTTCTACCTCCCGGCGATTAAAGCAGCAGGCCGGCGCCCCGCGGGGATCACCCGCCGAGCACCGCCCGCATCACCGACCGGGCGATCGGCGCGGCCGGGGCACCACCCGGCCGTCGGTGCCGGTCAGCAGCTCGTCCTCGGTCCCCTCCAGCCGGGTGGTGCCGTACGCCTGCGAGGCGAAGCCGGTGACGGCCGCGTCGGCCGGGACATGGCCGTCCAGGTCGACGCCGACCTCGACGTAGCCGAACACGGCGATCAGGACGGCGCCGATCACCAGGACGAGCTCGGTGGTGCGTCCGGTCGGCACCGGCCGGCTCGGCCCGGCCGCGGATCCCGACACGGCGGAGGGTGTCGCCACGGACCGTCCTGGGGATCAGGAAGGGCCCGGTGCCGCCGGCCGGGGGATGCCGATCGGGGCGGACCGGCGCCGGGGCTGGTCCGCCCCGACGGGAGCGGCGGTCGGGCGGAGGGTCAGACGGCGGCCTGAGCCCGGGAGGCCTCGACGGTCGCCTTCAGCTCGGCCTCGGCCTCGGCCGAGAGCGAGGTCTGGATGATCCGGCCGCCGTACCGGGCCAGCGCCGGGACGACCTTGTCGGCGGTCGCCTTGCGCACCAGCAGGAAGACCGCGGCGGTGCCGGGCTGGAGGTGCTCGCCGACCTGGCGCATGAAGTCGTCGTCCACCCCGATGTCGGTGGAGGCGCCGACCGCCGCCCCCGTCGCACCGCCGACCGCCGCGCCCACCAGGGGCATGAAGAACAGCAGGCCGATGACCCCGCCCCAGAGCGCGCCGCTCGCGGCGCCCGCCCCGGTCGTGCTGACCTGCTGGTGCAGCTTGATCCTGCCGTCCGCGCGACGCTCGACGACGACCGCGTCCTCCAGCTCGATCAGCTTCTGCTTCTGGAGCCCGATCGCCTCGTCGCGCACCGCCTGGGCGGTGGCGAGGTCCGGGTAGGCGATCGCGAAGAGGTTGCTCACTGCGGGGTCCTTCCAGGGTGTCGGACAGGCCGGCCGGGTCCCGGTGCCACCGCGGTGGCGCCGGGTCCCGATTCCGCACCCTAGCGAGGGTTGTCCATATGTAGGACTATTCGCTGCGGTGTGTCCCCCATCGGCGGAATCGCCCGGGCCCGCCGGTCCGTCCCGGGGCCGTCACTCCGGCCGCCGCCCGGCCAGCGCCGCCACCCCCGCCCCCACCGCGGCCAGCAGGACGACGGCGGCCGACAGGCTCGCCCACGGCACCTCGATCCGCCCGGTCCGGGCCGCCGCCACCAGACCGCGCACCGCCGTGTTGGCCGGCGAGACCGGCACCACCAGCAGCAGCGTGGCCAGCCCCAGCGCCGTCGGGATGCCGTACTGCGGGCGGAGCAGCACCGGACGGTTCGCCAGCGCCCCGGCCAGCACCCCCAGCAGCGCGCTGACCACCGAGGCCGCGAGGCCGGCCGCCACCGCCGCCCCGGCCCCCGGCTCCTGCCGCGCCCCCGGATCGGTCACCGGCCCACTGGTGAACCAGACCGCCGCCACCTGGCCGGCCGCCAGCACCAGCGACACCGTCAGCGCCGCCAGCAGCGCCCCCAGGTGGACCCGGACCGGGCCCGCCGCCGCCACCAGGCAGGCCCGCGAGGCCGGCGGCTCCGCGCTCAGCACGCTGCGCACGTACCAGGCGCTCACCGGCAGCAGCACCCCCGCGCCGAAGCCGAGGCCGCCCAGCAGCGGATCGCCCGCCGCCACCCCGACCACCAGCAGCAGCGCGTACGCCAGGAACGGCGGCAGCCAGGCGTGCGAGCGCAGCAGCAGCTCCAGGTGGTAGCGGGTCAGCGCCCCGATCCGCGCCGTCACCGCTGCCCCTCCTCGCGCCGCCGCACCGCCAGCACCCGGACGGCCGGGCGGCCCAGCAGCAGCCGGCGCAGCAGCGCGTCCGAGTGCGCGGCCGGCACCGCCAGCCGCACCGCCGTCCCGGCCAGCGCGGTGACCTCCGGCGCCCCCGGCAGCAGCGGAGGAAGCGGGGCGCCGTCCGGGACGTCCACCTCGACCTCCATCACCGGCCCGTCCCGCGGCGGCTCCTGGGGACCGTCCTCGACGGGCCGCAGCACGCCGTCCGTGCCGACCCCGTAGGCGGCGCTGGTCAGCCCGGCCAGCCGGGCCGGGTCGTGGTCGACGAACAGCACCGTGCCGCCCGCCGCCGCCCGCTCGGCGGCCGCCTCGTCCAGCACCGCCCGCGCCTGCGGGTCCAGCCCGGTCCAGGCCTCGTCCAGCAGCAGCACTCGCGCCTCGGGGAGCAGTGCCTGGGCGACCGCGACCTTCTGGCAGGTGCCCTTCGACAGCCGGCTCAGCGGCGTGCCCGCCCGGTCCGCGACGCCGAACCGGTCCAGCCACTCCCCCGCCCGCCGCCGTGCCCGCTCCGCCGACAGCCCGTGCACCCGGCCCACCCTCAGCAGGTAGGAGGAGGCGTCGAAGGGCAGCGCCGGCGGGAAGCGCTCGGGCACGTACGCCGCCGGGCCGGGCCGCACCACCCGCCCCGTGCTGGGCCGCTCGATCCCGGCGACCAGCCGCAGCAGCGTCGACTTGCCGCTCCCGTTGCGCCCGGCGATCCGCACCAGCTCCCCCGGCCCGACCGCCAGGTCCACCCCGCTCAGGATCCACCGCCCCCGCCGCCCGTACCGCTTGCCGACCGCCGCCAGCTCCATCGCGCCCCCTCCGCCGTCCGATGTGTACGGAAGGCTATCCACGGCGCGTAAGCCCGGCGTCAGCGAATTGCGCACCGATGCGCCGGAGTTCGCGCCGGAGCTGGTTGAGGCACGATCCGGACTCGTTTCGCCACGATGAACTGATGATCCCTAGGATCGGCCGGGTGACTACCGGACGACGACCACAGACCAGGCTCGGCAGCCTGCTGGCGGCCTTGGCGATAACGGGCGCCTCGCTGCTCCTCGGCCTGCCCGCCCACGCCGACGAACCATCAGCCGGGGCCGCCCCCGCATCCAAGGAGGCCCCCCGGGTCGACCTCGTCCTGGACGTCAGCGGCTCCATGACCGCCACGGACATCCAGGGCAAGAGCCGCATCTCGGTGGCCCAGCAGTCGCTGAACGAGGTGATCGACGCACTGCCCGCGGAGACCGAGTTCGGCATCCGCACCCTGGGCGCGAACTACCCCGGCAACGACAAGGCCCAGGGCTGCCTGGACACCAAGCAGCTCTTCCCGGTCGGCAAAACCAACAAGGTCGAGGCCAAGACCGCCGTCGCCACCCTGCGGCCCACCGGCTGGACCCCGATCGGTCTGGCCCTGCGCGGCGCCGCCCAGGACCTCGGCAAGGGCGAGACCACCCGCCGCGTGGTGCTGATCACCGACGGCGAGGACACCTGCACCCCGCCCGACCCGTGCGACGTCGCCCGCGAGCTCGCCTCCCAGGGCATCCACCTGGTGGTCGACACCCTGGGCCTGGCCCACGACGACAAGACCCGCCAGCAGCTGCTCTGCATCGCCAACGCGACCGGCGGCACCTACACCGACGTCCGCACCCAGGAGCAGCTCACCGACAAGGTGAAGCAGCTGGTCGACCGCTCCAACGACACCTACACGGTGGCCCCGGTCAAGACCGCCGGCACCGACAAGTGCGAGAGCGCCCCCGTGCTCGCCCCGGGCGTCTACACCGACCGCGAGAAGTTCTCCGAGCACCGCGTCTACAAGGTCCCGGTCAAGTCCGGCCAGGAACTGCGCGCCTCGGTCAGCGTCGCCCTCGACCGCCCGGTCGCCCGGGACTACGGGGTGCTGCTCCAGGCCACCAGCGCGGCCGGCCAGGAGCTGGTCCGCGGCACCGACGCCGGCAGCGGCCGCACCGACGTGGTCTCCACCGGCCTGCGCTGGTCCACCGACGACTCCAAGGGCTACGTCACCGCGAGCCCCACCGCCTCGAAGGGCTCCAAGGAGAAGCCGGAGACCACCGTCTGCCTGGTCGTCAGCAACTCGCTGGCCCCGCAGAGCGGCGTCCTGGCCGACCCCGGCATGCCGCTGGAGCTGACCGTCGACCTGGCCTCCGCCTCGCCCGCCCCGGAGGGCGCCGCGATGGGCCTCGGCCGCGGCTGGATCCTGCTGCTCACCCTCACCCTGGCCGGCCTGGCCTTCGGTCTGGTCTTCGGCTGGATCGCGCGCTGGCGGATCGCCGTCTGGCGGGAGAACTGACCATGCGTACGACGATTCGCGGCGCCCTCGCCGCCCTCGCCCTGCTGCCCGCCCTGGCCCTGAGCGCCCTGGGCGCCCCGGCGGCCTCGGCCGCCTCGCCGTCCCCCTCGGCGAGTGCGAACGGCACCCCGGCCCCGGCGACCAAGGCCGGCACCTCGTTCCTGACCGCGGTCAACCTCTCCCCCGGCCAGGACGCCAACGTCTCCGTCTCCACCGGTGACTACCTGTACTGGGCGTTCGGCGCCTCCGAGGGCCAGACCCCGACGGTCGACCTGACCGTCAACCTGGCCCCCACGGCCGACCGGCACGGCCCGCAGACCTGGTCCGTCGAGGTCTTCGACGGGCTGCGCCGGCGCCAGTCGTGCACCGCCGGCACCCAGAACGCCACCGCCGAGCAGAGCACCGCCACCCTGGCGCTGAACTGCACCCTGCGCGAGGTCCGCACCTGGGCCGAGCCGTGGTCCGGCGACCCGCTGCCCGGCACCTACTACGTGCGGCTGTCGGTCAGCGATGTCCCGCAGCCGGACCTCGGCCTGGCCTCCTCGGTCCAGCTGCACGTCGCCGCCAAGGGCGACGCCGACAACGCCCAGCCGGAGGGCGGCGAGCTGAAGGCCCCGCTGGTCCCGCCGGTCGGCGGCGGCGCGAGCACGGCCAAGGCGGCCGCCCCGGTCGCCCAGGAGGAGCACTGGTACACCGGCTGGTTCTCCGGCTGGAACAGCCGCTGGTACTGGACGATCGCCGGCGGCTTCCTGGCCGCGCTGGCCGGCGTCCTCGGCTACAAGCTGACCCGGCACCCGCGCGGCCACCGGCCCGGCCACTACGGCGCCGTCCCGGCCCAGGGCTCCCACCACAGCGGCAGCTACAACAGCTCCGACCGCCCCTGAGGCACCCCCGCGGGGCCGGCCGGACCTCGTTCCGGCCGGCCCCGCGGCGTGTGCGGGTGGCGGCTGTCAGCCGCGGAAGAGGTTGTGCCCCACGTCGGACGGGACCTCGTCCTGGACCGGCTCGCTGCCCGGCCCCGGCACGTGCTCACCGGGGATCGGCTCGTCGCCCTCCCGGTGCAGCAGCACCACCCCGTCCTCGGCCCACAGCTGCCGGTAGCCGTGCGCCAGCAGCAGCCGGATCCGCTCGGCCTGCTCCTTGTCCGTCTTGAACGGGAAGGACCGCTTGTCGCCCCGGGTGAGCACGTACTCGCGCCCGCGCGGCGTGCCGTCGACCAGCACCACGTCCGCCCGGGCGGTCAGCCGCGGCGCGATCTGGTTGTCCGCCTCGACGGACGCCCCGTCCGGGATCAGCGCGGCCGCCCGCACCAGCGCCGCCTCGCTCGTCTTCGGCGCCCAGGACGACGGTACGGCCAGCGGCAGCAGCCCGATCGGCAGCGCGGCGACCAGCGCGATCCCGGCCGCGCCGAGGCCGAGCCGGCGGGCCCGCCGCACGCTCCGCTCCGGCCGCCCGGCGGCGCTCAGCCGGCCCAGCACCTCGATCGCGGCGGTGAGCAGGATCGGCCACAGCAGCGAGTCGTAGTGCCGGGCGATCGACCAGTGGTTGGGGTTGCTGGACAGGATCCGCTCGGCCAGCAGCGGCAGCGCGCACAGCACGGTGGCCGAGCGCAGCGGCAGCAGCAGCGTGGTGCCGAACAGCCACAGCAGCAGCAGCGGCTTGAGCGGCTGGTCGAAGGCGGCCTGCACCAGCAGGAACGGGTCGTGCAGCAGGTTGCGCAGCGCGTCCCCGCCGTCCGTGCCGAGCGAGCCGTAGTTCCAGTAGTAGCCCGGCTGCCCGCCCATCGCCGGGATCAGCCAGGTGATGGCGACGGCCGAGGCGACCGGCCCGCCCAGCAGCAGCCCCAGGCCGGTGAGGCGGCCCGCCCGGTCCTCCGTACGGCGGGTGCGCAGCAGCAGCACCAGCCCGTACGCCCCGACCATCAGGCCGAGGTCCTCCTTGGTGCAGCACAGCAGGACGGCGGCGAGCACCACCGTGCCGTACCGGCGGGCCAGCCCGCGCTCCAGCATCAGCAGGGTCAGCGGCACCGCGAAGGCGACCTCGTGGAAGCCCACCCGGGCGGCGACCAGCAGCGGCCAGCCGAGGCCGTAGGCGAGGCCGGCCAGGTCGGCGGCCCGGCGGGCGGTGCGCGGCTCGGCGGCGGCGAAGGCGTACCCGGCGATCCGCCGGATCAGCGGCACCCCGGCCGCGAACAGCAGCGACTGCCCGATGATCAGCGAGCGCGGGTCGTCCCAGATCCAGTACAGCGGGGCGAGCAGTGCCAGCACCGGCGAGAAGTGGTCGCCGAGCAGCGAGAAGCCGGGCGGGAACTCGTGGTGGAAGCTCTTCAGCGTCGAGACGGGCAGCCCGAAGTGGGCGTAGCCGCGCACGCCCTGGTCGAAGATGCCGAGGTCGAAGCCGCCGAGCGACACTGACGTCCAGCCCTGCAGGCCGATGGCGCAGGTCACCGCGAAGCAGAGCGCGGTGAGCAGCAGGGTGCGCCGGGCCGGGCCGAGCAGGACGGCCTCGGCCAGCCGGCGGGCGGCGGGCACGGCGGCGGCCGGCGGCGGGGGTGCGGTCTGGGTGGTCACGTCGGGTCCGATCCGTCCGGTCTGGGTCCGTGGGTCCGGCCGTCAGGTCCGGTTCGTCAGTGCGGGATCGCGGTCCAGCCTGGCGCCCAGCAGGGCCCGGACCCCTCCGCCGGCGGCGTCCACGGCCTGCCGCCGGGCGCGGTACAGGCGCACGCCCAGGACGATCAGGACGGCGATGGCGATCGGCGGGTAGATCGCGCCGGGCAGCTGCCAGTACCAGGCGACCCCGCGGCCCCAGCGGTGCGGCACCGTCCACATCACGTGCGAGAGGAAGACCAGCAGGGTCAGGCCGAACAGCACCCTCCGGGCCGTGGTCCTGGCCTCCACCGCCAGCAGGGCGAGGAGCGGGATGCACCAGACCCAGTGGTGGGTCCAGCTGATCGGCGAGACCAGCAGCGCGGTGAGCGCGGCGCAGACCGCGCCCCAGGCGTCGGCCCGGCGCAGCACCCGCGCGGAGCGCCCGGCGAGCACCGCCACGCCGAGCCCGAAGGTCGCGACCAGCGCCGAGGCGATCAGCCCGACCAGGCCCGGGTCGTTGACGTCCAGCAGCCGGCAGACAGCGCCGCGCAGCGACTGGTTGTCCACCAGGACGGTCACACCGACCCGGCTCGGGTCCCAGAGGTAGGTGGTCCAGAACCCGTACGAGGCGTCGGGCAGCACGGCCCAGCCGATCAGGCCCGCCGCCAGGAAGGTGCCGGCCGAGACCAGGGCGGCCCGGACCCGGCCGGTCAGGAACAGGTAGACGGCGAACAGGCCCGGGGTGATCTTGATGGCGGTGGCCAGGCCGATGCCCACGCCCTTGAGGCGGTGGCTGTCCGGGCGGGTCAGGTCCCACAGGACCAGGCAGAGGATGCCGAGGTTGACCTGCCCGTACTGGAAGGTGGTGAAGACCGGCTCCAGCCAGATGCCCAGGCCGGTCGCCAGGATCACCACGGCCGCCCGGTGCTGCTTCGGCCAGCCGGCCAGCTTGAGCGACAGGTGCACGGCCGCGGCGAGCAGCGCGTAGTTGAGGAGCATCACCAGGACGCGCAGGGTGCTCACGTCGAACCAGGTGCTCGGCACGAAGAGCATCGCCGCGAACGGCGGGTAGGTGGCCGGCAGGTCCCAGCCGGGCAGCCGCATCGCGTAGAGGTCCTCGCCGCGGACGACGGCCTGGCCCTCGGCCCGGTAGACCAGCATGTCGACCATGGTGGCCCCGTGGCCGTGCCGGAACCAGGCGAACACCGCCAGCGACACCGCCGCCACGCAGACCGCCGGGAGGGTCCAGGAATTCGGTCTTCCGGTTTCCGCTGCGCCTCCGGGATTCTCCGGACCCGACCGCCGCACCCACCGTTTCAGACCGAACTCGCGCACCGCGATGGCACCCCGTTGAGATAGACCAGATCGTTCCCTCGTCAGCGTCTGGGCCCACCCACCATAACCGACCCCTCTGAGCCCCAAGCCGCGTCAGAAACGGGCCCGGAAGGGTGATGTGATCTCCCCCACAGCGGACCCCGGGCGGCGGCGGCCCCGAACCCGGAGCCCAAAACGCGAAATCCCGCCGGGAGTTGCCTCCCGGCGGGATTTCGTCGACCGGCCTGAGCCGGTCCGTTGGGTGGAGCTGAGGGGATTCGAACCCCTGACCCCCTCGATGCGAACGAGGTGCGCTACCGGACTGCGCCACAGCCCCAACGAGAAGAAACTCTAGCACCTTTCGGAGGGGGTCCGTGACCACCCCCCGGGTCGCGGTGCCGGTCGGGGGGTGGCCCGGGCTATTCGTTGGCCGCGCGCGGGCGCGACTCGGGGGCGTGCGGCTCGGCGTACTGGTCGAACAGCGGGGTCTTGCGGGACTCGGCGGGGCGCCCGGCGGTCCAGGTGCCGGGGGCCGACAGGTCGAGGCCGCGGGAGACCCGGGGGGCGACCGGGGCGGTCACGTAGGTGGGCAGCGGGACGGGCACCGGCTCCCAGGAGTCCGGGCCGGCCGCTCCGCGCTCGCGCATGCCGTCGACCCACTCCTCGTGCTCGGTCGCCTCGGCCACCGCGGAGGCGGAGGACACCGAGACGGTGGCCTGCTCCGGGTCGGCCGCCAGCCGCAGGTGCGGCCGGCGCGCGGCCCGCCCTCCGGCGGGGGCGGCCGGGGCGGGCTCCGCGACGGCGGGGGCCTCGGCCGGGGCGGCGCCGGGCGCCGCGGCCTCGGCGCGCTGCTGCTCGCGCTTGCGCAGCCGCTCGGCCGCCTGGGCGGCCCGGACCCGGTCGAGCTTCACCTCGTACCGCTGGCGCTCCAGCTTGCGCAGGTGGCCGATGTACACGGTGAGGAGGACCGCCGGGACCGCCGGGACCCAGAGGAAGGCCAGTCCGGCCACCGCGGCGACCACCGCGCCGAGCGCGAAGGAGAAGAAGAGGGCGGTGACCATCCGGCGCCGGCGGGCCAGCAGCCGCGCCCGGCGTTCGGTGCCGGCCCGCGGCTCGGGGACCGGCCGTTCGGCCGGGTGCCGCACCGGGGGTTCGGGCTCCCGCGCGGGGTCGCCGGAGGAGGTCCCGTCCCGTTCGGGAGGACCGTCGTCGCTCTGTTCGCCGTCACGTGGTTCGTCGCCCAGGGCCCGGGCCGCCCGCCGCTCCAGCCCCGAACGCCCGGCCAGCAGGCGGATGGCGGTGCTGAAGCGTTCCGTCGGGCGCGCCTCGTTGAGTTCGTCCTGCCTGCGGAGCCACATCGGCACCAGATAGGCGGCCCAGGCCCCTACGATGACGGCGTAGATAAGGCCGCTACTGCTCACGATTCACACCGTACGGGCGCCGGGGAAGGCCTGGCAGCAATTTGGCGCGGCGTGTCGTGTGATCAAGCTGATTCTCCGACTATTTTGCCGCTATTTGTGGGGGTCCGGTGCCCCTTCGATGCCATATCGATATTTCTTTCGAACATGTATTCAATTACTGCGCTCGCGCCCGGAACTGAGCGCCCGCCAGCGCTCCAGCATCCCCTCCGGGACCTCCTCGTCGGTCAGCGCGTAGACGAGGTGGTCGCGCCAGTCGCCGTCGATGTGGAGATAGCGCGGCCGGATTCCCTCCGAGCGGAAGCCGAGCTTTTCCACCACGCGCCGACTCGGGCCGTTCTCCGGGCGGATGCAGACCTCGATCCGGTGCAGCCCGAGCGTGCGGAAGCAGTGGTTCACCGAAAGCGCCACGGCGGTCGGGATGATGCCGCGGCCGGCCACGCCCTCGTCCACCCAGTACCCGATGTTCGCCGAGCACATCGAGCCCCAGGTGATCCCGCCGACGGTCAACTGGCCGACCAGGTGGCCCTTGTGGAGCACGACGAAGGGCAGCATCCGGCCGGCCGAGGCCTCGCCGCGCAGGAAGCGGACCATCTGCCGGTACGTCGGCCGGGGGCCGCTCGCCCGACCCGCCGGGCCGGGCGGCACGGTGGCCTCCCAGCGGCGCAGCCAGTCCCGGTTGCGGCGGCTCACCTCCTGCCACTCGCGCTGGTCGCGCGCCCGGATGGGGCGCAGCACGACGTCCCCCTCGTGGAGTTCTACCGGCCAGCCGGCGTTCAGTGGGTTCTCCCGGTCGCTGGGACGTCGGGCCGGGGGTGGTCCCCGCCGCCGAGCTGGTCGACGGCGTGGGCGAGCAACGGCTCCAGGACGGCCAGGCCGTCCTTGACGCCGCCGGTCGAGCCCGGCAGGTTGACGATCAGGGTACGTCCGGCGAGCCCGGCGAGCCCGCGGGAGAGCGCCGAGGTGGGCACCTTCTCCCGGCCGTACGCACGGATGGCCTCGGCGATGCCGGGGACCACCCGGTCGATCACCCGGGCGGTCATCTCGGGGGTGAGGTCCATCGGCGAGATGCCGGTGCCGCCGGTGGTCAGCACCACGTCGTAACCGGCCGCGACGGCCTCGCGCAGCACGGCCTCCACCGGCTCGCCGTCCGGGACGACCCGGGGGCCGTCGGCGGTGAAGCCCATCGCGGTCAGGCCGGCCACCAGCAGCGGGCCGCCCCGGTCCGCGTAGACCCCGGCCGAGGCCCGGTTGGACACCGTGACGGCCAGCGCCCTGCCGGCGGGCACCGCGCCGGACGGCGCCGTCACGCGTCCACCTCCGGCGCGAACCAGTCGCCGCTCTTGCCGCCCGTCTTGCTCAGCACCCGGACGGACTCGATCGTGGCACCCTTGTCCACCGCCTTGACCATGTCGACGACGGTCAGCCCGGCCACCGCGACGGCGGTCAGCGCCTCCATCTCGACGCCGGTGCGGTCGGCGGTCCGCACGGTGGCGGTGATCTCGACCGCGTCGTCCGCGACGGCGAGGTCGACCTTGACGCCGGAGACCGCGATCGGGTGGCAGAGCGGGATCAGGTCCGGGGTCTTCTTGGCGCCCATGATCCCGGCGATCCGGGCCACCGCGAGGGCGTCGCCCTTGGGCACGCCCTCGCCGCGCAGCAGCTCGACCACCTGCGGGGAGACCCGCACCCGGCCGGCCGCCACCGCGGTGCGCGCGGTGGTGGCCTTCTCGGAGACGTCGACCATCCGGGCGGCGCCCTGGTCGTCGACGTGGGTGAGGCGGTCGCCGGGGGGAGGTGTCGTCACGGGGAACTCCAGGGGCGCGCAGGTCGAATACCGCGCTACCGTACCGTTCCCCGGTCCGGGGAGCCGATCAGGAGTCCAGCAACACCACGTCCACCTCACTGCCGGCCGGCAGCGCGGTGGTGTCCTCGGGAACGGTGATCAGGCAGTTCGCCCGGGCCAGCGCGCCGACCAGGTGCGACCCGGCGCCGCCCACCGGCTCCACCGTGCCGTCCGCCGCCGAGTAGCGGCCGCGCAGGAACTGCCGGCGGCCGGCCGGGGAGCGCAGCGCCGCCGGGCAGAGCGCGCGGACGACCGGGCGGTGCACATGCGCGGCACCGAGCATGGTGCGGATGACCGGACGGACGAAGAGCTCGAAGGAGATGTAGGCGCTCACCGGGTTGCCGGGCAGGGCGAGCAGCGGCACCCCGGCCGCGCCGCCGATCCGGCCGAAGCCTTGCGGCTTGCCGGGCTGCATCCGCAGGCGCCGGAAGTCGACGCCCCCGTAGGACTCGAAGACCTCCTTGACCACGTCGTACGCGCCGACGCTGACCCCGCCGCTGGTGACGATCAGGTCGGCCCGGCCGAGCTGGTCCTCCAGGACGGCGCGCAGCCGCTCGGCCTCGTCCGGGACGGCGCCGACCCGGTAGGCGATGGCGCCGGCCTCCTGGGCGGCCGCGGTGAGGGTGAAGCTGTTGGAGTCGGCGATCTGCCCGGGGCCGACCGGCTCGCCGGGCTGGACCAGCTCGCTGCCGGTGGACAGCACCACGACCCGGGGCCGCGGGCGGACCTTCACGGTGGGCCGGCCGATCGCGGCGAGCAGGCCGAGCTGGGCGGGACCGAGCCGGGTGCCGGCCTCCAGCACCCGGGTGCCGGCCGTGACGTCGCTGCCGCGGCGGCGGATGTGCGCGCCCTCGGCGACCGGGCGCAGGACCCGGACCTCCTCGTCCGGGACCGGCGCGGTCATCGCGGCGGCGGCCACCCCGGTGCCGGTGCCGCCGTCGGTCCATTCGACCGGGGCGACGGCCCGGGCGCCGGGCGGCAGCGGGGCTCCGGTCATGATCCGGGCGGCCTGGCCGGGGCCGACCCTGGGCAGTTCGCCGGCGCCGGCCGCGATGTCGCCGACCACCGAGAGCACCGACGGGTAGGTGTCGGTGGCGCCCTCGGTGTCGGGGGTGCGGACCGCGTAACCGTCCATCGAGCTGTTGTCGAAGGGCGGCAGGTCGCCGTCGGCGATCACGTCCTCGTCGAGCCGGCAGCCCTGGGCTTCGAGCAGCTGGAGCTCGATCGCGGGCAGCGGGCCGACCGCGGCCAGCACGTCGGCGAGGTGCTCGTCCACCGTCCAGAGGCGGGGGGCCGCCGGGGCCGGGTCCGCTCCGGCGTCGCAGCAGGCGCTGGGCGTGGTGCTGGGCTCGGTGGACCCGGTCATCGGCGGCTCGCTCTCTGTCGTGGTCGGTCCTGCGTCAGGCCTGCATCTCGGAGCCGACGAACTCCCGCAGCCAGGAGCGGAACTCCGGGCCCAGGTCCTCGCGTTCGGCGGCCAGACGGACGATAGCGCGCAGGTAGTCGGCGCGGTCGCCGGTGTCGTAGCGACGGCCCTTGAAGAGCACGCCGTGCACCTGGCCGCCGTCCGCGGCCTCGCGGTTGGTCAGCTCGCGCAGGGCGTCGGTCAGCTGGATCTCGCCGCCGCGGCCGGGCGGGGTCTCCCGCAGCACGTCGAAGACCAGCGGGTCGAGGACGTAGCGGCCGATCACGGCGTAGGCGGACGGGGCCTCGCCGGGCTCCGGCTTCTCCACCAGGTCGGTCACCTGGAAGACGTCCTCGCCGAAGCCGTTCGCCTTGACGGCGGCGCAGCCGTAGAGGTGGATCTGGGAGGGGTCGACCTCCATCAGGGCGACGACCGAGCCGCCGAGCTGCTGCTGCACCTCGATCATCCGGGAGAGCAGCGGGTCGCGCGGGTCGATCAGGTCGTCGCCGAGCAGGACGGCGAAGGGCTGGCCGGCGACGTGCTGCTCGGCGACCGAGACGGCGTGGCCGAGGCCCTTCGGGTCGCCCTGGCGGACGTAGTGCATGTTGGCCAGCTCGACGGACTCGCGGACCCGGGCCAGGCGCTGCTCGTCGCCCTTGCGGACCAGCAGCTCCTCCAGCTCGTAGGCGCGGTCGAAGTGGTCCTCCAGGGCGCGCTTGTTGCGGCCGGTGACCATCAGTATGTCGGACAGGCCCGCGGCGGAGGCCTCCTCCACGACGTACTGGATCGCCGGCTTGTCGACGACCGGGAGCATCTCCTTCGGGGTGGCCTTGGTCGCCGGGAGGAAGCGGGTGCCCAGTCCGGCCGCGGGTACCACGGCCTTGGTTACCGGAACTCGGGAGTTGGTCGTCGTCATGCGTTTACCTTACTCAGGCACGTTTTCGCCCCGGCCGATCACCGGCGGCGGCTAGGACAGCACGTCGCGGGGCCCGGCCACAGTGGCTGGCGTATGGGTCGCGACCGGCTGGGCGAGGGGGTCCCGGCCGACACAGGCCGACAGACTACCCGCCTTTCCCGAACGGTCACGTTCGGCATCCGGTCCGTGATCGGACGGGCAACCGGCCTGCTCGGAGCGGTCGGTTCGGGGGCCATCGGTTCCCGGGCGGCCGGATTCCCCGGGCTGCCGGGACGAGAGCCGCCAGCAGTCGCCGCCGGCCGCCCGGGCCGCGGCGAGCGCCGCGTCGGCGGCGCGCAGCAGGACGGCCGCGTGGGTGCCGTCCTCGGGCAGCACGGCGATGCCGGCGGCGGCGGTCAGGCCGTTGCCGGCGGCGGGGCGGGACTCGCGCGGGCCGGAGGACCAGTCCAGCAGCAGGTGCCGGCGGACCGACCAGACCAGCCGCTCGGCGACCTGCGCGGCGCCCTCGGCCCCGGTGTCCGGCAGCACCACCAGGAACTCCTCGCCGCCGTAGCGGCCGAGGGTGTCGGCCCGGCGGATCTCCATCGCGAGCCGCTGGGCGAGGTCGCGCAGCACCGCGCCCGCCCGGGCCCGGCCGTGCTCGGCGACGACCGCGTCGAAGCCGGTGATGGCCAGCATCAGCACGGCGAGCGGGCGCGGGCCGTCGGCCTGCTCGGTGTGCTCGGCGCGGCGGGCCCGTTCGATCTCCCGGTCCAGGGTGAGCTGGAGGTGGCGGTAGTTCCACACACCGGTGAGCGGGTCGCAGGAGGCGGTGCGCTCCAGCTCGGCGCAGCGCTCCTCCAGTTCGGCGATCCGCCCGCGCAGCCGCTGGGCCCCGGCGGCGGCCCCGGCCCGCTCCCGCCGTCCGCGCAGTCCGAGGGCGGTGGCGCCGGCCAGTGCGGGGACGCTCAGTGCGGCCAGGGCCTGGACCAGCAGCGGGGTGGTCAATGGGGGGTGCCCTTTCGCGTGTCAGGCTCTGCGCGTCGACGGTGCGCAGGCCAGGAGGATCGGATGAACGAGGATCGGATGCCCAACGAGAAGAGCGACCTCAGGACACGGCTGTTGACGCAACGGCGCGAACTGGCCGCCGAGGAGCGCGCGGCGGCCGCCGGCGCGCTGGCCGCGCACGCCGGGGAGCTGGCCGCCGCGGGCGCCACGGTGGCCGCCTATGTCTCGGTGGGCGCCGAACCCGGGACGCGGCCGCTGCTGGACGCGCTGCGGGCGCGCGGGGTGCGGGTGCTGCTGCCGGTGCTGCTGGCGGACAACGACCTGGACTGGGCCGAGTACGCGGGGCCCGACGCGCTGGCCCCGGCCGGACGCGGGCTGCTGGAGCCGGTCGGCCCGCGGCTCGGGCCGCAGGCGGTGACCGGGGCCGCGGTGGTGCTGCTGCCGGGCCTGGCGGTGGACCGCTCCGGGCTGCGGCTGGGCCGGGGCGGCGGCAGCTACGACCGGGTGCTGGCCCGGCTGGCGCGGGCGGGCGCGCGGCCGGTGCTGGCGGTGCTGCTGTACGAGCACGAGCTGCTGGAGCGGGTGCCGGCCGAGCCGCACGACCGGCCGGTGGACCTGGCGGTGCTGCCCTCGGGGGTGCGCAGGCTGGGGTGAGAACGGCGGAGGCCCCGCTCCCTCGGGGGGAACGGGGCCGCCGGTGGCCGGGCCGTACGGGCGTCAGCCGGTGGTGAGCACCAGCTTGTGCTTGGTGGCCTTCTCGACCGCGTCCGGCGAGTAGGACCAGGTCAGCAGCTTGCCCTTGAGCCAGAGGTCGGTCTGGTCGTTGTAGTTGTCGTGGAAGGCGTGGCCGGAGGCGCCGCCGACGTTGATCCAGCGCGAGGAGTCGAGGTCGTTCAGGTCGACCACCATGCGCATCGACGGGATCCAGTCCACCTGGTAGCCGGCCGCCGCGTTCCAGCCGGCCGCGTCGACCGCCGCCGAGCCGCCGGAGAGCCGGTACGGGCCGCGGTTGAGCAGCTTGTGCACCGCGCCGGAGGCGATCGAGGAGTTGTCGGTGCCGAGGGTCTGCTCGCGCAGCTCCAGCTTGTGCAGGCGGCCCCAGCTCCAGGTGGAGACGTCCTTGCTGAGCAGCGAGGTCAGCTCCTGGCGGGCGTTCTTCATCGCCTCCTGGAGCAGGTTGTTCAGGCCCTTCTGCTCCTTGTGCTGGTCGTCGATGTACGTCCACCACGAGCTGTCGGGCTTCTCCAGCTGCTGGCGGACCACCTCGGTCCAGCGGTCGCCGCCGTCCGGCTGGGCCTTGCCCGGCTCGCGGGTGCCGCACTCGGTGACGATCTTGGTGGAGCTGTCCGGCTTGGTCGGGTCGTCCTGCTGGCGGACCAGCAGGCAGTTGTCCTTGGCCCGCAGGTCGGCCGGGAACTTCTGGCCGAAGGCCAGGATCAGCAGCTGGCGCCAGACGCCGTTGTAGTAGGCGGCGGCGGCCGAGTCGGCGTCCTGGTGGAAGTTCCAGTCCTTCAGCAGGTCCTGGGCCTCGCGCACGTACGGGTCGCTGACCGGCTGCTTGAGCAGCAGTGGGACGAGCGTCTTGGCCATCACGCTGGTGTTGTCCAGCTGGAGGGTCTGCATGTCGTCCGGCGAGATCTTGCCGTTGTTCTTGAGCAGGCCCTCGATCTGGTCGGTGATCTCCTTGGCGCGGGTGCCGTACTCCCAGTCCTTGGTCAGGTTGTACTTGTAGCTCGGGTCCACCACGGCCTGGTTGGCGGTGACGATGTAGCCGGCCGAGGGGTTGAGGCTCCAGGGCAGCGCGGTGAAGGGGATCGGGTCCTTCCACTGGTACGCGGAGTCCCAGCCCGGCGAGGGGAGGGTGCCGTCGCCCTTGCCGCGGACCGGGATGCTGCCCGGGGCCTGGTAGCCGATGTTCTTGGCGTCGGCGTAGATCAGGTTCTGCGCGGGGACGGTGAAGTCCTTGGCGGCGGCGCGGAACTCGTCCCAGTTCTTCGCCTTGTCCAGTTCGAAGACGGCGTCCATGGTCTTGCCGGGGCTGAGCGCCGTCCACTGGAGGGCGACGCCGTAGCCGCTGGTGCCGCGGTCCGGGGCGGACTGGCCGTTGGGGGCGTACTTGCCGACGTTCTGCTGCTCGCTGCTCTGGTCGGAGATCAGCGGGGCGCCGGTCTGGGTGGTGCGGACGGTGATGGTGCGGTCCTCCCCGCCGGCGACCTTGATGGTCTCCTTGCGGAGGTCGAACTTCACGTCCTTGCCGTCCACCTGGTAGGTCTCCGGGCCGGTGACCTTCTCCAGGTAGAGGTCGGTGACGTCGGCGCCGAGGTTGGTGAAGCCCCAGGCGATGTCCTTGTTGTGTCCGATGATCACGCCGGGCATGCCCGCGAAGGTGAAGCCGGAGACGTCGAACTGGCAGGCCGGGGAGGCGGTCCGGCAGTGCAGGCCCATCTGGTACCAGACCGAGGGCAGGCCGGGGCCGAGGTGCGGGTCGTTGGCCAGCAGCGGCTTGCCGGTGGTGGTGTGCGAGCCCGCGACCACCCAGGAGTTGGAGCCGATGCCCTGGCCGGGGCGGCCGAGCAGCTGCGGCATCGAGTCGACCCGGTCGGTCAGGCCCTGCAGCATCGCCTTGGTGGCCGCCGCGCCCTGGGCGGTGGCGGCCGTTCCGGCGGCCGTCCCGGACTGCGGGGAGCCGTCGGCGGGACGGTAGTTGTCGCCGGTCACGGCGCCGGTCTTCACGATGGTGCCGTTGCGGGCGTACGGATAGTCCGGGTACAGCTCGGCGATCTTGTCGGGGCCGAAGTCCTGGGCCAGCAGCGAGCGGTCGATCTCCTCCTGGAGGTTCCCGGAGAGGTTCCAGGCCATCGCCTTGAGCCAGGCCACCGAGTCGACCGGGGACCACTGCTCGGGCTGGTAGCCGCTGTTGACGACGCCGAGCAGGCCGTACTCCAGCGAGGCCTTCGAGCCGCCGGGGTGCTCGGCGAGCCAGGCGTTCACGCCGTCCGAGTAGGCCTGGAGGTGCTTCTTGGTCTCCGGCGACAGCTTGGTGTCGAACTCCTTCTGCGCCACCTGCCGCCAGCCCATGGTGCGGATGAACGCGTCGGTGTCGACCTGGCCGTCGCCGAACATCTCGGAGAGCCGGCCGGCCGTGATGTGCCGGCGGACGTCCATCTCCCAGAAGCGGTCCTGCGCCTGGACGTAGCCCTGGGCGCGGAAAAGGTCCTCGTCGGTGTCGGCGTACAGCTGCGGGATGCCGTTGGCGTCCCGCTTGACGTCGACGGGCGCGCTCAGGCCCGGCACCTTGACGCTGCCGTCGACCTCCGGGAAGGAGGCGCGGACCGCGGAGACCCCGCGGTAGCCGCCGTAGCCGGTGCCGGCCACCAGCAGCACGACCAGCACGATCACGATCAGACGGGCGCGCCGGAACTTCTTCGAGCGGGGCATCTGGGTCCTTGCGGTCCTGACTTCGGGGCGGGCGGGCGTGTCCAGGGCCTGCGGCCGTGACAGGGCACCACATTAGGCCGAGTCGGCCGGGCACCGTGAACGGGGGACCAAGCTAAAGATATGGCAAAATGTTAGACTGCGTAACGATCCGCAAGAGGAGCATTGACGACTTCTTAACGGGTCACCCCACAGCACCACCAGACACCCCGCCCGCCCATGCCTGCCCGAGGTGCCCCTGCGTGAACGTCTCCCACCTGAACCAGCTCCTGCTCGAGTCCTCCGTGATCCTGCTGTTCGCGGTGGGCGCCGTCCGCCTCTCCACCCGATCAGGGCTGCCGAGCCTGCTGATCTATCTCGGGATCGGCGTGGCGCTGGGACAGAACGGGATCGGCGTCACGTTCAACAACGCCGAGCTCACCCAGGTGCTCGGCTACGCGGCACTCGTGGTGATCCTCGCCGAGGGCGGCCTCAAGACCAGCTGGCGGGAGATCAAGCCGGTCATGCCGGCCGCGACCGTGCTCGCCACCGTCGGCGTCGGCATCAGCGTCTTCGCCACCGCCGCCGGCGCGCACTGGCTGGTCGGCCTGGACTGGCGCACCTCGCTGCTGCTGGGCGCCATCGTCTCCTCGACCGACGCGGCCGCCGTCTTCTCCGTCCTGCGGATGGTCCCGCTGCCGCACCGGCTCACCGGCCTGCTGGAGGCCGAGTCCGGCTTCAACGACGCGCCCGTGGTCATCCTGGTCGTCGCCTTCGCCACCACCGGGGAACTGGACACCTGGTACGTCCTGATCGGCACGATCGCCGCCGAACTGGCGATCGGCGCCGCGGTGGGCCTCGCCGTCGGAAAGATAGGCGCCTACGGGCTCAAGCACGTCGCACTGCCCTCCTCGGGCCTCTACCCGATCGCCGTGATGGCGCTCACCGTGCTCGCGTACGCCGGCGGTGCGCTGCTGCACGGCTCCGGCTTCCTCGCCGTCTACATCAGCGCGGTGATACTCGGGAACTCCAAGCTGCCGCACGGCCCCGCCGTCCGGGGCTTCGCCGACGGACTGGCGTGGATCGGGCAGATCGGCATGTTCGTGCTGCTCGGGCTGCTCGTCACGCCCGAGACCATGGGCGACGCGGTGGTGCCCGCGCTGGTGATCGGCGGAGTGCTGGTGTTCCTGGCCCGGCCGCTGTCGGTGATGGTCTCGCTCACCCCGTTCAAGGTGCCGGCCCGCGAGCAGGCACTGCTCAGCTGGGCCGGACTGCGCGGGGCGGTGCCCATCGTGCTGGCCACCATCCCGGTGGTGTCCGGCGCGCACCGGGCCGAGGACGTCTTCAACATCGTCTTCATCCTCGTCGTCGTCTTCACCCTCCTCCAGGGGCCGACCCTGCCGTGGGTGGCCAAGCGGCTGCGGATCGACGAGGGCGACATGGGCCAGGACCTCGGCATCGAGTCCGCCCCGCTGGAAAAGCTGCACGGGCACCTGCTGTCGGTCGCGCTCTCCCCCGCCTCCAAGATGTCGGGCGTGGAGATCAGCGAGCTGCGGCTGCCCAAGGGGGCGGCGGTCACCCTGGTCGTGCGGGAGGGGAACTCCTTCGTGCCGGACAAGGCGACGGTGCTGCGCGGCGGGGACGAGCTGCTGGTGGTCACCACGGACGAGGTCGGCGAGGCGGCGGAGCGGCGACTGCGGGCCGTGGACAAGGGCGGCAAGCTCGCGGGGTGGCTGAACGGGCGGTGAGCGCGGGGCCGGGCCGGCTCGGCCCCCTTCACTGCTCGAACCGGCTGCTCCTGCTCGCCACGGCTGCTCCTGCTCGCCACGGCCGCTCCGGCTCGTCCGGCTCCTCCGGCCCGTCACGGCTGGGGCGGGCCGGAGGAGCCGGGGTCGGCCCAGGGTATCTACGCGCGTAACTGATACGATGGTTCGATCATCCGTATAACCACCGCTAGACCACCCCCAATTTCTGCCTGACGCAGAGTTGGCGCGACCGCTCGGCGGCCGCGGTCCGGCTCCCGGCCACCACGCCGGACCGGCCCGGTATCTACCCCGGTCGACGCGCGAGAGGACGACTCTCGGCGCCGTCGGGGCCACACCATGCCCTGCCGCGCTACCAGGCAGCAGGAAGGACCGACCGTGACGGCGCGCCGAACGGTCGACACCGCCGCGGACCACGCGGCCACCCCCGCAGCTCCGGCCCCCGCCCGCGTCGGGTACGGCGAGCTGCTGCGCACGCCCGGGGCCTGGACGTTCCTGTCCCCCGCCCTGGTCGCGCGGCTGCCGTACGCGATGCTCAGCATGGGCATCCTGCTGCTCGTCACCCGGACCCACGGCTCGTACGGCACCGCCGGTACGGTCACCGCGGTCGCCGCCGTCGCCCAGGCCCTGGTCGGGCCGCAGACCGGGCGGCTCGCGGACCGCTACGGCCAGGCCGCGGTGCTCGTCCCGACCGTCCTGGTGCACGCGGCCGCGGTCGGCGCGCTGATCGCGCTCGCGCTCGGCCACGCGCCCGCCTGGAGCCTGTTCCTGGCCGCCGTCCCGGCCGGTGCGAGCGTTCCGCAGGTCGGCGCGATGGTCCGGGCCCGCTGGGTGGCCACGTTCACCGCGAACGGCGCCTCCGACGCCTCCGCGGCCCGGGTGAGCACCGCCTTCGCCTTCGAGTCCGTGACGGACGAGTTCACCTTCGTGATCGGCCCGATCCTGGCCTCCGGCATCGCCGCCCTCGCCAACCCGGCCACCGCCCTGGTCGCCGAGGCCGCGCTGACCCTCGTCGGCGGCCTGGCCTTCGCCGCCCAGCGGCGCACCGCCCCGGCCCGGATCGTGCCGCAGCCCGGCACCAAGCGCGCCTCGGCGCTCGCCTCCCCCGGCGTCCGCCTGCTGGCAGGGACCTTCCTCGGGGTCGGCGCGGTGTTCGGCGGCATGCAGGTGTCGGTGAACGCCTTCGCCGACTCGGTCGGGCAGCACGACGCCGGCGGCACCGTGTACGGGATCTTCGCCGGCGGCTCGATGCTGGCCGGCGTGCTGTACGGCGTGATCGCCTGGCGGCGGCCGGTGCAGCAGCGGATGCTGATCAGCTACGCGCTGCTGGTGCTGGGCTGCTCGGTGCTGTGGGCGATGCCCAACCTGGTCGCGCTGACCGCTGCCGGGCTGGTCTGCGGACTGGCCATCGCGCCGACCCTGATCAGCGGCTACACCCTGGTCGAGACGCTGGTCGCGGACGGGGCCAAGACGGAGGCCTTCACCTGGCTGACCGGCGCCATCGGGCTGGGGCTGGCCGTCGGCTCGATGGCGGCGGGCCGGCTGATCGACGGGCACGGGCCCTCGACCGGGTTCCTGGTGCCGGTGGCCGGGGCCGGACTGGGGCTGATCGTGCTGCTCTCGCTGCGGCACCTGCTGGTGGCACCGGGACACGGGGCGGCCGTCGCGGGCACCGCTCCGGCCCGGGGTTCGGGCGACGTCCCGGCGGAGCACGGCGCTGCCGGGCGGCTGGTGGGCGCGGCCAAGGGCTGAGCGGGAGGCGGTCCGGCGGCCGGGCCCGGCCCATCTCACACCGGAGTCGCTGGACTGATCCCGCGGAATGCCGCATCATTGACCATCGTTAGCACTCATCAGGCGAGAGTGCCAGGAGGAAGACAAGTGCCCACGTACCAGTACCAGTGCACCGAGTGCGGCAACGGCCTGGAGGCGGTGCAGAAGTTCACCGACGAGGCGCTGACCACGTGCCCCGACTGCCAGGGACGACTCCGCAAGGTCTTCTCGGCCGTGGGCGTCGTGTTCAAGGGCTCCGGCTTCTACCGGACCGACAGCCGCTCGTCCTCCAGCAGCACGGTGGGCGCCGGTTCGTCGTCGACCCCCTCGACGTCGTCCGCCACGTCCACGTCCTCCTCGGCTTCGTCCTCGTCGTCGAGCTCCGGCTCCTCGTCGTCGTCCAGCCCGGCTCCGGCCGCGAGCTGACCTCGGCGCCGGGCCATCGGCCCGGGACGGCCCGCAGACCTCGGAGAGGCCCGTCGGCCCCGCTTCCACGCGGGGACGGCGGGCCTTTCCGCGTTTCCGCCGGCTCCGGCCGTCGGCCTCCCTCGCCTTCCCCTCTTTCCTCTCCTTCCCCGTTCTTCCCCCGCTGCGGCCCCGTGGGTTTTCCGTCATCCCGGACGGGCCGGGGCAACTCGTGCGGGTGAACGAAGTTGTCCACAGGGCCCGGTTTTCCACAGGCCTGGGGAAAGTGCTGTCCGAGTTCGCCGGAAACGCTCATCGTGTGGGCATCCGGTCCGCGAGGGGCCGGGCCGCCGACACTCCGGAGGTGCGTCGATGACGACCGCGAACTTCTCCCTGCCCCTGCCCCTCCCGCTGCCCGCGCCCGCCGTACCGCCCCGGCAGGAGCTGCCGGGCTTCCCGCCGATCCGGCGCGGGTGCGGCGGGTGGCACCGCTGGCGCAGTGCGGTGCGACGGCGGGCCGGGGTGCCCGTCCTGGTGCTGCTCGCGGTGGCGGCGGCGCTGGCGCTGGGGCCCGCGCGGGCCGGTCTGCCGCCGCCCCAGGGGGGGCGCGCTGGGCCGGACGGGTTGTCAATCCGGGGCTGCGGAAGATCACCCGTAACCGGGGGGCGACTTCGTCGTTCGAGGCGGCATGAAGGGCTTCAAGGAATTCCTGCTGCGTGGAAATGTCATCGACCTCGCCGTGGCCGTGGTCATCGGCGCGGCTTTCACCAACATCGTCAACGCCTTCGTCAAGGGCGTGATCAATCCACTCGTCGGCGTCTTCGGGACGAAGGACCTCGCGTCCTACAGTTCCTGCCTCAAGGGGCCCTGCGAGGTGAGCCCGACCGGCGAGGTCACGTCCGGAATCCTCATCCTGTGGGGATCGGTGCTCAGCGCCGCGCTCCAGTTCCTGATCACCGCGGCGGTCGTCTACTTCGTTCTGATCGTGCCCATGAACAAGCTGGCGGCCCACCGCAAGACCCTCGCCGAGAAGACGGCGGACCTCGAAGCCAAGGAGGTCACCCTGCTGACCGAGATCCGCGACGCACTGGTCGCGCCGCTGCGCTGACCGACGGGTGCCGGTCGGCGCCCGGTCCCCGTTCCTCAGCCCCCGTGGTGCGGCGGGCGCTGGCTCAGGTACCAGTCCAGCCCCCGTCCACCACCCTCCCCCGCCCCGGGGCGGGCACCCCAGCCCGCATCGGTGTCGTCGCTGGACTGCTGGTCCAACGGGTCCCGGAAGACCAGCCGGGCCTTGGCGGCCGCAGCCTCCCGGGGCTCCTGCGCCCGGGCCTGCTCCTGGCCCTTTTCCTGCCCCTGCTCGCTCACGCCGTCCACTCCGTCCACTCGTCCCTCCCCTCCAGCCTAAGAGCCCCGCGGCACGCCTCGGGCCCCGGTACGGGAACGCTCCGCGCCAGGGCCCGGATGAGGGCTCGGCCCATCGGCCCGGCCGGTCCGTCGGGCGGCCCGCCAGGTGGAACTGCCGGGCAGCCTGCCGGGTGGCCTGTCAGGCGGCTTCGAAGCCCGCGTGGTCGGCGATCTTCTTCAGCTCGGCCAGCGCGTGCTTCTCGATCTGGCGGATCCGCTCGCGGGTGAGGCCGTGCTGCTTGCCCACCTCGGTGAGGGTGCGCTCGCGGCCGTCCTCCATCCCGTAGCGGGAGCGGATGATCGAGGCGGTGCGGTCGTCCAACCGCCCGATCAGGTCGTCCAGTTCCTCGCGGCGGAGCATGACCATCACGGCGTCCTCGGGGGACGTGGCCCCGGTGTCCTCGACGAGGTCACCGAACTGGGTCTCGCCCTCGTCGTCGACCGACATGTTGAGGCTGACCGGGTCGCGCGCCCAGTCCAGTACGTCCTTGATCCGGGCCTCGGTGGTGTCCAGCTCGGCCGCGATCTCGGCCGGCTCCGCCTCACGGCCCAGCTCCTTGGACTTCTCCCGCTGCACCCGCCGGATCCGCCCGAGCTCCTCCACCAGGTGCACGGGCAGCCGGATGGTGCGGGACTGGTCGGCGATGGACCGGGTGATCGCCTGCCGGATCCACCACGTCGCGTACGTGGAGAACTTGAAGCCCTTGGCGTAGTCGAACTTCTCGACGGCGCGCACCAGGCCCGCGTTGCCCTCCTGGATGAGGTCCAGCAGCGGCAGGCCGCTGCGCGGGTAGCGACGGGCGACGGCGACCACGAGCCGGAGGTTGGACCGGATGAAGACGTCCTTGGCGCGCTCGGCGTCGGCGGCTATCGTCTCCAGCTCCTCGCGCGTGACGCCGTCGGGGAGTCCGCCCTCGTCCATCAGGTGCTGGGCGTACACGCCGGCCTCGATCCGCAGCGAGAGCTCGACCTCCTCGGCGGCATCGAGCAGGGGTGTCCTGGCGATCTCGTCGAGGTACATGCCGACCAGGTCGCGGTCGGCCTCAAGGTTGGTCGGGCGGGCCGCGCGACTCCGGTCGGCCCTGTCGCGAACGACGGCACGGGTGGCCATGCTTGCTCCCTTTGCTGGTATTGCCGAGGTCTGCCTGCCTGCCTCGTGAGGGCAAGAAGTGCGGGCCCCTGGAGGCACACACGTAACGATCCAACGAACAGAATCCGGACAACATTCCCAAGTCACTCAGATTCTTCCCGGCGATGCAGTATCCTGCCGGTTTTCACCCCGGCCTCGAACGCTGAGTGACCGGTCGGGCGCGTCCCGTGCCGCCGGCCGACCGTTCCGGGAGCGATGTCTTCACTCGACCCACACGCTGCCGCCGCCCACTCGTTGAACCCGCGAACGGCCGCCGGCGTTCCCCGCGTTCCCCGCTTTCCGCCGCCGCACGCACCCCGGCACACGCAGGTCCTCCTCACAAACGATGCCGAATCGCTATCACTCCGGCTCTTGCCCGGCACGGGACACTGGGAAGGTGTCAGTCATGCACCTGACCAACAGCACGAACCGCCTCACTGCGCGTAACCGCAGTCTCCTTCGGGACACCGCGCTCGCGCTGGGCTGTGCCGCGCTGTTCGGCCTGCTGGCCGCTCCGGTGACCGGCCAGTGGCACCCGCTGGTCCGCTTCGACCAGGAGTGGATCGGCGAACTGCACACCTACGCCCGGGAACACCGGGTGTGGACCGCCTCCGTGCAGACGCTCTCGGACATCGGCGGCACCGTCACGATGCGGACGCTGCTCGGAATCGCCGCCGGGTGGCTCTGGTTGATCGGCGCACGGGTGCTGGCCGGCTGGGTGGCCGCCCAGGCCCTGGTCGGCTGGGGCGCCCAGTGGGCGCTGAAGCAGGCCTTCGACCGCGGCCGCCCCTCCTTCACCGATCCGGTCTCGCACGCCGACGGCCCGGCCTTCCCCTCCGGACACGCCATGGCCTCGGCGATCACCTGCGCCGTCCTGGTCGGCCTGCTCTGGTACCGGGTCCGCCGGCGCGGCCGCACCGCCGCCTGCCTGGTGGCGGCGGCCACGGTGCTGACCATCGGCTGGACCCGGATCGCGCTCGGGGTGCACTGGCCCAGCGACGTCCTGGCCGGCTGGCTGGCCGCCGGCATCGTGCTGGGCACCGTGACCGCCGTGATCCAGGTCTGGCGCCCCGGCGCCCTGGCCCGGGACGTACGGCGGGTCAACTGGCGCACCAGGGACCGGGTCCAGCGGGTCGTCGTGTCGGCCGGGCGCCCCTCGCGCACGGCCGCCCCGCTGGACGAGGACGGGCCGCACGGCCCGCCGGAGGAGGTCCCGGGTGACCCATTCGGACGGGCCGACGAGACCGTCCGCTGAGGCCTCGTCACCCCACGGCCCGCTCCCGGCCACCGCCGGCCACCGCGCTAGCGTGGCGGCCATGCCCGACACCACCGCCCCCACCGCCCCCATCTCCCCCGCCGCGCCCGCCGGTTACCCCGAGCGCCCGCTGCGGATCGCCGCCGTCCAGGCCCAGGCCGTGGCCGGTGACATACCCGCCAACGTCGCCCAGGCCGCCGAACTGATCCGCGAGGCCGCCCGGGCCGGCGCCCGGCTGGTGCTGTTCGCGGAGAAGGTCCTCTCCGGGTACGAGCCCGAGCTGATCAGCGCCGACCCCGTCAAGTACGCCGTCCAGCCCGGCGATCGGCGCCTCGCGCCGATCGCCGAGGCCTGCCGCGAGACCGGCACCGCCGCCATCGTCGGCGCCGCCGTACGGGACGGCGCCGACCTGCGCGTCTCCGCCCTCGTCCTGGGCCCGGACGGCGAGTTCGTCACCCGCTACGACAAGCAGCACCTGTTCCACAGCGAACGCGAGCACTACCGCCCCGGGACGGCCGGCTGCACCCTGGAACTGGACGGCTGGCGGCTCGGGCTCGGCGTCTGCTACGACTCCGGTTTCCCCGAGCACGCCCGGGCCGCCGCACTCGACGGCTGCCACGCCTACCTGGTCGGCGCGCTGTTCAGCATGGGACACGGCCACCACGAGTCCCGCACCTGGTTCCCGGCCCGCGCGCTCGACAACACCCTCTACACGGTGCTCGCCAACCACATCGGCCGCACCGGCGACTGGCACACCTGCGGCGGCAGCGCGGTCTGGGGCCCGGACGGCCGGCTGATCGCCGAGGCGAGCGAGGACCGGCGCGAACTCGTCGTCGTCGACCTCGACCCGGACGTCCTGCGCCGCACCCGCGAAACCGAGTCCCTCCTCGCCGACCTCGCCCTCGCCACCGCCCGCCCGCAGGCCCCCCGGGCCCGCTTCACTCTGGCCTGACGCACCTCGGCGGCCACCCCGGCCGGGGGCGTCAGGGCACGGGGCGCGCTCGGTTCCGGTGCACCGGTCACGGCCCGGTCAGGAGGCGCGCATCGCCGCCACCGCGGTCATCCGTCCGACCCGGCGGGCCGGCAGCACCGCGGCGGCCAGGCCGACCAGGACGGTCAGGGTCAGGGCGGCCAGCACCGGCAGGACGGGCGGGGTGCCGACCGTTCCCAGCGTCGAGGTGATCGAGCGGGCGGCCGCCCAGCCGTAGGCGACGCCCAGGCCGGTGCCGACCAGCGCACCGGCCAGGGAGAGCAGCAGCGCCTCCAGGGTGAGCATCCGGCGCAGTTGCTCGCGCGACATCCCGATCGCGCGCAGCATGCCGATCTCGCGGGAGCGTTCGCTGATGCTGAGCATCAGGGTGGCCGCGACGCCCAGGCCGGCGATGGCGACGGAGAAGGACAGCAGGACCATGCTGACGGTCTTCAGCCGGTCCAGCAGCGAGCGCAGGGTGTCCGCCTGGGCGGCCGTGTCGGCGACGGTCACCTGCGGGTGGTCGGCGAGGGCGCGGTCCAGGGCCCGGCGGGCGGTCGGCCGGTCGTCGCCGGCGGCCGGGGAGATCCAGGCCGTGGTGACGGGCGCGCCGGGGGCGAGGCGGTCCAGGGTCGTGGGCGTCACCAGCAGGGTGGCGCCGCTCTGCAGGGTGAACGGCAGGCTGCTGCGGCCGGGTTGGAGTCTCAGCTCGACGCCGCCGGCCCGCCGCACCCCGGTCTCGCCGAGTCCGCTCAGTGCGGTGCCCTCGGTGAGTGCGCGGGCCCGCTCCACGTCGTCCGTCGAGGAGTTGAGCCGGGTGGGGTCGACGGCGGCGACCACGGTGGGCCGGCCGTCGAGGTCGACGGTGGCCGAGCGGACCGGGGTGACGGTCAGCCCGTGGTCGGCGCCGAGGGCACCGAGTGCCCCGGTGGGCAGGGCGCCACCGCCGGTGGCGGCTGCCGAGAAGACGCCGGGCTGGCGCGCGGACACCACGGGCACCAGCGACTGCGAGGTGATGTCGAGCGCGGTGACCGCGCCGACCATCACGGTCACGCCGAGCAGCAGCGCCGAGCCGGTGGCCCCGGTGCGGCCGGGGTTGAGCCGCAGTTGCTGGGTGGCGAGCCGGCCGGCCGTCCCGCCGAGCCTGCGGGCGGGGCGGCCCAGTACGGCGACGACCGCGGGCAGCACCCGGTGGGACAGCCGCAGCACCCCGAAGAAGTTGGCGATGGCACCGACGGTGACGGCGAGCAGCGACAGCGGCGGCGGGGTCAGCGCCCCGGCCACCAGCAGCGCCGTGCCCGCGAGCAGCAGGCCGGAGGTCCGGACCGCGGCCCGCGCCCTGGCCGCCCCGCCGGCCGGAGCGGGGGTGCCGCCGAGCGCGGCGATCGGCGGCACGGCCGCGGCGGCCTTCGCCGGACCGCGTACGGCCAGCAGGGTCAGCAGCACGCCGAACAGTCCGGCCGCCAGGCAGGTCAGCGGGGTGGGCATCAGTGACAGGTGCACCGGTCCGAGGTCGAGCCCGCCGACCACGGCCGTGCCGAGCGCGCCGAGGGCGACCCCCAGCAGCACGCCCGCCACCGAGGCGCCCGCCCCGAGCAGCAGTCCCTGGCGGCGGATCAGCCGGCGCAGCTGCTGCCGGTCGGCGCCCACGCAGCGCAGCAGGGCGAGCTGGCGGGTCCGCTGGGCGAGCACCACCGTGAAGGTGTTGCCGACCACCATCCGCGCCACCGCGAGCGCGATCAGGACGAAGGAGAGCGCGGCGACCAGCACCACGCCGTACATGGTGTTGCTCTGCCGGGTCGCCTCGGTGACCGAGGCCGCGCGGGTGTGCACCTGGACGTCGGCGCCGAGGGCGGCGCGCAGGGCGTCGACGGTCCCGCTCCGGGAGGCGCCGGGGGTGGCCCTGACGTCGAGTCGGTCGGTGGTGACGCCGGTCGCGTAGCCGGCGACCGCGCTCGCCGGGACGCCGATGATCGGGGCTCCGGCGAGGCTCGGGGCGCCCCGCTCGTCCAGGGTGCCGACCAGCCGGGCGGTGGCGGCGGTGCCGTCGGCCCGGGTCAGGTGGACCTCGGCGCCCACGGCGGCGTCCAGCCGGTGCGCGGTCCCGGTGTCGAGCAGCACCTCGCCGGGGCCGGCGGGCCAGCGGCCGTCCTTGAGCAGCTGCCATCGCAGCGCCGGGTCCTCGGCGACGGCGCTGACCGTGGCAGTCCGGTCGAGCGGCCGCCCGTCGGCGGCCAGCACGGCGCTCCTGCCGGTCAGCCGCGGGGCCACCGCGGCCACCCCGGGGGTCTGCCGCACCTGCTCGGCGGCGGCCGCGTCCAGCCCGCCGGCCGCGGCCTTCCCGGTCGCCTGGATCGCCTTCCCGGTCACCTGGATGTCGCCGGGGCCGACCTCGGCGGCCGCGGTCTGGCTGTAGGAGTCCACCAGTGCCCCGCTGCCGCTGACGGAGGCGATCAGGAAGGCCACCCCCAGGGCGATCGCGGCGCCGCTCAGGAGCAGTTGGCGCAGTTGGCCGCGCAGCTCGGCCACGGCGTATCGGTAGGTCGTCATGGTTCCCCGGCTCGTCCGCCCTGACCTGGAACGGTGCTCCGGCAGGGGTCCCGACGAGCCTAGGAGCGCGGCGGCCACGCCCCGTCAGCACGAGGTCTGTTTCATGATCAAACCGTGGGCGCACGGCGGCCTCCGCCGCCTCCTCCCGGAGAGGTACGCCGCCCCTGACGCCGGCCGGTCCGCCCGCCGCCGGTCGCACCCGACGGTCGCACCCGGCGGGCGGCGACGGGCGGCGGCGGGCGGCGGCGGGCGGCGCCGGGCCCGGGAACGCCGCAGGCCCCCCGCCCGGAGTGGGCGGAGGGCCTGTGACCTGCGTGTTCGCTGTGCCCCAGGCAGGATTCGAACCTGCGACACCGGCTTTAGGAGAGCCGTGCTCTATCCCCTGAGCTACTGAGGCGCGGCCCGGGTGCTACCAGGCCGTTCACAGCGTACCGGATCAGGGGTGGGGCGCGGGGTGACGGAGGGGGTGCGGGCGGGGTGTGGGCGGCCGACGGGGTGTCAGGGCGGTTCAAGTAGCCTGCCGGGCAGGGTGGGATCCGCCCCGGCACGCCTCGCTAAGGAGACGAAGGACCTGATGAAACCTGCTGTGCACCCGGTGGGCCGGCTGTTGGGGCAGGTGTGGGTGTGGCCCTCGGTGGTCATGCTGGCGGTGGGCGGGTACCGGCTGGGGACGCCGGACCTGTGGCGGGACGAGATGGCGACCTGGACGGTGGCCACCCGCTCCCTGGGGGACCTGCTGCGGCTGCTCCAGCACGTCGACGCCAGCAACGGCGCGTACTACCTGCTGATGCACGGCTGGACGGCGGTGTTCGGCGACTCGACGGTCTCGCTGCGAATACCCTCCGTGCTGGCGATGGCCGGGGCGGCGGCGTTCGTGGCGCTCACCGCCGAGCGGCTGTTCGGCAGCAGGGTGGCGGCGGTCGGGGCCGGGCTGCTGTTCACCGTCCCCCCGGAGATCTCCCGCTACGCCCAGGAGGCGCGCTCCTACGCGCTGGTGACCTGCGCGATCGCGGCGGCCGCGTACTTCCTGCTGCGGGCGCTGGAGCGGCCGACCTGGCGGCGCTGGGCGCCGTACTGCGTGGCCATGGCGCTGGCCGGCGCCGGGCACCTGGTGTCCTTCAGCACGGTCGCCGGGCAGGTGGCGCTCCTGGCGCTGCACCTGTGGCGCACCCGCCCGGAGGCTGACCGGCGGCTGCTGTGGCAGTACCCGCTGGCGGTCGCCGTGGCGGCGCTGCCGGTGCTGCCGGTGGTGCTGCTGGGCAGCCGGCAGTCGGACCGGCAGCTGGGCTGGATACCGACCCCCTCCCTGCGCGGCCTCGCCCACTTCGGGGAGCGCCTCTTCGGCTCGGACGTCGTGTTCTACGCCTTCGTCCTGCTGGCGCTGCTGGCGCTGGCGCTGCCCGGCCGGCGGATCCGGGCCTGGCAGGCGCTGCTGCTCGCGGAGCTGCCGGTGGTGGGCGTCTGGCTGGTGTCCCGCCTGACCGACACCTCGTACTTCCTCGGGCGGTACCTGCTGTTCACGGTGCCCGCCTGGGCGGTGCTGGCCGGCGGCGGCGGCGGGGCGGTGTACGGCGCGATGGCGGCTCTGGCCCGGCGACGCGGCCGGGCGCCCCGGGGGGCCGTCCCGGCGGCCGGGTTGCTGACGGTCGCCCTGCTCGCGGTACCGGCCGTGGCGTCGCTGCCGCAGCAGCCCGAGGTGCGGTACGTGGGCTCGCACAACGGCTCGGAGGAGCCGTTCAAGGCGGCGGCCCGGGAGATCTCGGCCGGCTACCGCTCCGGGGACGGGATGGCGGCCCCGCTGGGCGACCAGTCCTGGGCGCTGGCCTGGCCCGGCGTCGACTACTACCTGCCCTCGGACGTACGCCCCTATCCGGTCTTCGTCGCGCAGAGCGCCGACGACGCCGGGGAGCTCTCGCCGATGCCCTGCCCGCAGCCGGCGGACTGCCTGGGCGGGGTGTCCCGGATCTGGCTGCTGGTCCTCGGTGACACCCAGGACCCGCTGGGCGCGATGCCCACGGACCAGGCGCAGGTGCTCCGCACCCAGTACGGCGACCCGGACCGGGTGACGCCGCTCGGCGGTCTCACGCTCGCGCTGCTCGACCGGGACGCCTAGGCCCTCTCTTTCGGATCACGCCAGGCGGTCGCCGCCGGAGCACGCACCTCGTCGGCTTGTCGTCGGTCGCCGATGCTCCGCATGGACTCCCTCCTCCGCACCGCCGATCCACGCACTCCAACGACGCCCACTGGTCCGACGTGATCCGAAAGAGAGGGCCTCCGGCGGAGAAGGAGGAAGGGGAGCCGGTGCGGACCGGCTCCCCTTCTTCTTCTGCCTTCTTCTGCGTTCGATGCCTCAGCGGCTCAGTGGCCTGGCGGCCCGGCGGCTCACCTCAGCGGCTCACAGCGTGCGCAGCAGCCGGGACTGGATGGACGGCGGGTTCAGGTCGGACTGGAGGGCCACCGGGACCTCCGCCTTGCCGTCGCCCGCGCCCACCCGCAGCACGCCGACCTCCGTGCCGGCCGTCGCCCTGTGGTCGACCTTCGAGGTGTCCAGGGTGACCGTGCCGGTGATGCCGGGGAAGCCCGCCACCACCAGGTCCTTGGTCGCGACGACCGCGACCTTGCCGCCGAGCCCGTCCTCCACCGAGCCGACGACGTCGCCCTTCTTCACCACCGTCTGGCCGGTCACGCCGTTCTGCGCGGCCTGGATCTGCTTGCCGCTGACCTTCAGCACGGTCGGCAGGATGCCGTCGCCCGGGTTGGGCGAGGTGGCCTGCTGGCCCAGTGTGACGCCGAGGATCAGCCGCTGCACGCCGCCGATCTCCTTGTAGGCGGCCCACATCAGGCAGCCGCCGGCCGGGGTGCTGGAGCCGGTCTTGACGCCGATGACGCCGGCCTTCGGGTTGATCAGGTTGTTGGTGTTGGAGATCTTCACGTTGTTGAAGTTGGTCTCCGCGGTGGAGACGATCTGCCGGAAGATCTCGTCCTGCATGACCTGCTCGGCCAGCTTCAGCTGGTCCTTGGCGGTGGACTTGGTGTCCGCGCTGAAACCCGCCGGGTCGGCGTAGATGGTGTTGGCCATGCCGAACTTGGCCGAGGTGTCGTTCATCAGCTTGACGAACTCGGCCTCGGAGCCGGAGTGGAAGCGGGCGAGCAGCCGGGCCACGTTGTTGGCCGAGGGCAGCATCAGCAGTTCCAGTGCCTGGTACTCGGTGAGCACCTGGCCCTCGGTGAGCGTCACCCGGGACTCGTCGACGTTGCCGGACTCCTGCGCGGCCTGCTTGTCGACGGTGATCTTCGGGCCGCTCTCCCCCTTCTTCAGGGGGAACTTCTGGAGGATCAGGTAGGCGTTCATCACCTTGGTGACACTGGCGATCGAGGACGGCGTCTCCTGGCCCGAGCTGCCGAGGCTGCCGACGCCGACCACCTCGGCGGCGGACTGGCCCTTGGTCGGCCAGGCGAGGTCGAGCACGTCGCCGGAGAAGCTGTAGCTGCCCGCGGCGGTCATCTTCAGCTTGGGGTCCGGCAGCGGGCGCAGCAGCTGGGCCACCGCGAGCGCGCCGAGCACCACGGCGAGGAAGACCGTCCAGATGGTCACCCGCTTGAGGGCACGCCGCAGCGGCGACACCGGGCGGGCGTTGAGGGAGGCCAGGACCTCCATCGCCTCGGCGGTGTTCTCCGGCGACGGCAGCGGCTCCGGTGCGGGCAGCGGCTCGGGCTTGGGCAGCGGCGGGACCGGCGGCACCGGCCGCGGGTCGGGCTCCGGCAGCGGCTTCGGGGCCGGCACGGGCGCGGGCACGGGGGCCGGCTTCGGCAGCGGCTTCGGGCCGGGGGTCGGCTCCGGCTCGGGAACGGGCCCGGGCTCCGGACGCGGCTCGGGCTTCGGCTCCGGCACGGTGCCGGCCGGGGCGGCGGTGCCTGCGGCGGAGGCGCGCGGCGGCGCGGGCTTCTCCAGCTTCTCGGCCCGGTCCGGCCGCTGGCCGGGCTGCCCGGTCCTGGTCAGCGCGAGGGTCATGGAGCTAATGGCGGGAGCGTCCTCGGCGTCGGCGTCCCCGGTGTCCTCCGGGTCGTCCTCGGTTCCGGCGTCCCCGGTCTTCTCGGCCTTCTCGGTCTTCTCGGCCTGGCCGGTCTGCTCGGCCTTCTCGGTCCGCTCCGCGCCGTCGGCCTCGTCGGTGCCGTCGGGCTTGCGCGCCTTGTCGGCCTTGCGGGCGTTGTCCGTGTTGCGGGCGTTGTCGGTGTTGTCGACGTTGTCGGCCGCTTCGCCGGCTGCCTTCTCCGCCTCGTCCGCCGTCCCGGCCGGTGCGGCCGAGGACCCCGAGCCGCTCTCGGAGCCGGTCTCGGAGTCGTCCTCGGAGCCGGTCTCCCCGGACGGCTCGGCCGCCTTCTGCCCGGCCTTCCCCGACGCCGTGGCACCCGTCCGCATGGCGAGACGCGGGTCGGCGGCGACCGGACGCCCGGCGGGCTCGGCCTCCTCCGCGGTTTCCGGCGAAGTCGCCTTCTCCCCCTCCCCACCTTCGGAACTCCCCTTGCCGGCGGCCTTCACCAGCTCATCGGGCAGCCGCAGCGCGGTGGTGCTGTTGTCCACCGGCAGCCGCAGCATCGTCGTCCGGCTGTCCACATCCCGGACGCGGAGCTGTACGGTCGAGCCGCCCTTGGGCGCCGCCTCCGAAGCGTCGGCGGGCGCCTTCGGGGCCGCCTCGCCGGAGGCCTCCGCGGGGCTGTCCGAGGAGGTGTCGGAGGAGATCTCGGCGGTCGCCTCGGCGGCGGCTGTCGCCGACGGCCCGTCAGCAGCCGTACCGGAGCCGCCCTCGGCCGGCCCGGCGGCGCCTGCCGCCGTACCGGTCCGTTCGCGCTCGCGGTCGCGCTGCCGCTCGTCGCCGTCCCTCAGCACCCTGTCGGGGGACTCGCCCACGTATCCCAGCCTCCTCAACGCCCGGCGGGGCACCGGCGAACCCGATTTCGGGAAGCCGACGCCCCGCCCCGTGTACCTGTACAGTCTCCGCCACCGGCGGCCGTTCCGGCCGCACACACCCCGCCCGACCGGCGCTTATTGTCGCCACCCGGTCGCGCCGCGGCCTGTTCACCGATCAGACGCAGGGCCCGCCGCCGCCGGTTCCGCACCTTCACCGCAAGGTCACGATTCGGAGGCGTACTCGACAAGCCCGTGTGAGAGGCGTCACCCTGTCTCTCATCCACGCGGGGAGGCTTGGATGGGCAAGAGCCGCAGAACTGTTCCCGAGGAACTCTTGCTGCTCGCTTTGGACCCGACCACGGGTACCACGGCGCAGCCGCAGACCCTCGACCTCGGACTCGCCGGGGCGCAGCTCGTCGAGCTGTCCCTGGCCGGACGGATCGTACCGGAGGGAGACCGGATCGCCGTCGTGCTCGCACGACCGACCGGCGACCCGACCCTTGACCACGCACTGGAACTGTTGCGCCGACGCGGCAGTCCGGTTCGCGCGGCGCACTGGATCGGCGGGCCCCGGTTGGGGCTGCGGCAGACCTATCTGGCGCACCTGGAGCGCTGCGGCATGGTCACGGCCGTGCCGGGCCAGGTGTGCGGGGTGCTGCCGACGACCCGGTACCAGGCGTCCGACGACTGCACCAACGCCGCGATCAAGCAGCGGCTGGACACCGCGATCCGCACCGGTGTTCCGCCGGATCCGCGGACGGCCGCGCTCGCCGCGCTCGCCCACTCGGTCGGGCTGGGCAAGCACCTGTACCCGGGCAACGAGGGCCGGTCCTCGCGGTCGCGGTTGCGCGACCTGATCCGGTACGACCCGCTGGGCGGGATGGTCGCGCACGCCGTGATGGACGTGCAGAACGGCCTTCCGGCGCAGCAGAACCGTTCTTCCCAGGGTCCCGGGGCCGCTGCCGGCCGCCCCGGCGCCCGTACGGCGGGCCGGGGTTCGGGCGGGCGGGTCCCCGCCTCCCGGGTCGGCGTCCGCTGACCCGGGAGGGCACCAGACCCCGGGAAAGCACCAGACCCCGGGAGGGCACCAGAACCGGGGAGTGCACGAGGGCCGGGGAGTCCTGGAGGGCTTCGCCGGCCGCAGTGGTCCGCACGGCCCGGCGGGCAGCCATCACGGCGCCCGACACCACCGGCCGCGCACCCGGCGGCGCACGCCGTCCCCCTCGCACCGCCCGAAGGCGCTGAGCGCCCCGACGCACCACCGGTGCCACCGGCACCACCGGCACCACCAACAGCACCGAGGGGCGGTCGCCCCGCGACGCGAGTCGCCCGGCGACCGCCCCTTCGCCGTCCCCGGACGCCCGGCAACCGCCCGCCCCCGCACCTGCCGGGGCAGGTGCGGGCCGGTCCGGGGGCGGCCTCCGCAGTACCTGTCCGAGTCGTCCGAGCCGCATTACCACCTGGGGGCTTTCGCTGTCTCGCGGAAGTGCTTTTCCGATGATCTGTGCTACCGCGCTGCTGTGATTCCCCGGCGCCGACCTGGCCCAAGGTGACATGCTGCTCCAAGTCAGGGGGGTTGGTCCCAATGTCCGAAGTGTTCCGAGGGCTGCCGCTCCAACGAGCACCAGAGGTCCGGCCGGAGGTCGAAGTGTCCGCCAACGTCAATCCCACCGTGCGCCGCCGGCGCCTCGGTTCGGAGCTGCGCAAGCTCCGCGAGGGCCTGGGCATGACGGCCGAGGAGGTCGCCGGCCGGCTGATGGTCTCCCAGTCGAAGATCAGCCGGCTGGAGAACGGCCGCCGCAGCATCAGCCAGCGCGATGTGCGCGACCTCTGCGACGTCTACAACGTGCCCGACGACCAGCTGCGCACCAGCCTGATGGAGATGGCCAAGGAGTCGCGCCAGCGCGGATGGTGGCACGACTTCAACGACATGCCGACCCCGTACAGCGTCTACATCGGACTGGAGGCCGAGGCCTCCTCGATCCGCGCGTACGAGTCCTCCTTCGTCCCCGGCCTGCTGCAGACCGAGCACTACGCCCAGGCCGTGGTCGAGGGCACCCAGCCGGACACCGACGCGGTCGCCGTGCAGCGCCGGGTGCAGGTCCGGATGAAGCGCCAGGAGCGCATCCACGGCGAGAACCAGCTGGGCAGCCTGTGGACCGTCATAGACGAGGCGGTGCTGCGCCGCGAGGTCGGCAGCAAGGCCGTGATGGCCCAGCAGTTGCAGCAGATGCTGGAGCTCAGCCAGCGCGCGAACATCACCATCCAGGTGATCCCGTTCTCGCACGGCGCCCACCCCGGCATGACCGGGACATTCTCGCTGCTGGAGTTCCCGGAGTCAGCCGATTCCACAGTTGTCTACTTCGAAGGTGTGACGAGCGATCTCTACCTGGAGAAGGAGGCGGACGTGCGCCGCTATACCGGTCTGTACGACTACCTGAGAGCGGCCGCACTCGGTGTCTCGGAGAGCCGGTCGCTGATAGCCGACATCGAGAAGGAATTCCACGAATGATCACCCCGTCCGAGTACGGAACCCGTTGGCGCAAGAGCAGTCACAGCGGGGGCCAAGGCGCCTGCGTGGAGATCGCCGTCCCAGGCGCGGGGGAGGTGGCCGTCCGGGACTCCAAGGACCCCCGGGGGCCCCAGCTGCGCTTCTCGGCCGATGCCTGGAACGCCTTCGCCTCGGCGGTGGGGGACGGCGCCTTCGGCGGCCTCCCGGACTGACCCTCCCCGCCCGGTTCCGCACTCGGACCAGTTGCCCGTAGCGGTGGCCGTCGCCCCTCGGCGGCGGCCGGCGCTACGGGCAACTCCCGTTCCTGGCTGCTTCCGTTCCGCCAGGCCCCGTTCCGGGGGCCCGGGTCGGTCAGCCCGTCACCGGGTAGCGGGTGGCCCAGTTGGCGCCCTCCGGGGTCCGCCGGTCGTGCAGTTCGGTGCCGTGCACCAGCTCCAGCACGAAGTCGTCGGCGAGTTCGAGGATCGCCCCGCGCCCTTCCAGTCCGGCCAGCAGGCCCGGCGGCAGCGCGGTGTCTCCGTGCAGCGCCCCGAGCAGGTTGCCGCAGATCGCGCCGGTGGAGTCGCTGTCCCCGGAGTGGTTGACCGCGAGCAGCAGGCCCGAGCGCACGTCGTGCGCGACCAGGGCGCAGTAGACGCCGATCGCCAGCGCCTCCTCGGCCACCCAGCCCTCCCCCAGCGCCTCGACCCGGTCGGCGGACGGCTCACCGGCCCGCACCGCGTCCAGGGCGGCCCGCAGCGCGGCGGTGGTCTCCTCGTGCGCCGGCCGCTCGGAGAGCAGGGCGAGCGCCAGGTGGACGCCCTCCTCCAGGGTGCCGCCGCGGGCGACGGACTGGACGATCACCGCGAACGCGCCCGCCGCGAGGTATCCGGTGGGGTGGCCGTGGGTGAGCACCGAGCACTCCACCGCGAGTTGGAACACCAGGCCCGGCTCCCAGGTGGTGAGCAGTCCGAACGGCGCCGCCCGCACCACCGTGCCGCAGGCCTTGGAGTGCGGGTTCTTGGGGGCCTCCAGGGTGCCGAGCCACTCGGCGTCAGCCCCGCCGAGGCCCGACAGGCAGCCCTGTCCGGGGGCGCGCTGGGCGTAGAGCCACTCCTCGCGGCCGAGCCAGCCGAGGTCGGGGCGGCGCTCGTCCGGGCCCCAGTCGCGCTGGGTGGCGGCCCAGCGCAGGTAGGCCAGGTGGAGGTCGGTGGGCGGGTGCCAGCTGCCGGTGTCGCGCCGGATGTGGGCGCGGATCAGCCCGTCGACGGTGAAGAGGCTGAGCTGGGTGTCGTCGGTGACGGCGCCGGTGCGCCCGTACGCGGGGACGTAGCCGGTGACGCCCTGCGGGCCGTGCTGGGCCCGGATCTTCTCCAGCGACTCGAACTCGACGCCGGCGCCGAGCGCGTCCCCGACGGCACCGCCGAGCAGACAGCCCCGCACCCGGCTGCGGTAGTCCTGCTGCTGGGCGCGTGACCACAGTGGCATCACGACGGGGCGCCTTTCCTCGGGTGTGGGGTCCGCGCGTCGCTCGGCCCGAAGCGCGCCCTGGCACTGTATTCGAAGAGCCGATCGAATCGGCCCCTCCCCAAGGGTTCGGTGCCCCCGTCCCGGCCGCCGTACGGGCGGCGGCCGGGACGGCAGGGGTGTCAGTCCAGCACCGGCAGCAGCTCCGGCAGGTGCCCGTCCGAGGCCAGCGCCGCGGCCCGCCGCTCGGCCGGCACCTCGCCGTAGGTGGTGGTGCGCTGGCGGTGCGGGCGGCCCGCGGCCTCGGCGATCGCCTGGAGGTCGCGCACCGACTTGTAGCTGCCGTACGCCGAGCCGGCCATCCGCGAGATGGTCTCCTCCATCAGCGTGCCGCCGAGGTCGTTGGCGCCCGAGCGGAGCATCTCGGCCGCGCCCTCGGCGCCCAGCTTGACCCAGCTGGTCTGGATGTTGGGGATGTGCGGGTGCAGCAGCAGCCGGGCCATCGCGACCACCGCGCGGTTGTCCCGGGCGCTCGGGCCGGGCCGGGCGATGCCGGCCAGGTAGACGGGCGCGTTGGTGTGGATGAACGGCAGGGTCACGAACTCGGTGAAGCCGCCCGTCCGTTGCTGGATCCCGGCGAGCAGCCGCAGGTGGCCGAGCCAGTGCTTCGGGGTGTCCACGTGCCCGTACATCATCGTGGACGAGGAGCGCAGGCCCAGTTCGTGCGCGGTGGTGACCACCTCGACCCAGGTGGCGGCCGGCAGTTTGCCCTTGGTGAGCACCCAGCGGACCTCGTCGTCCAGGATCTCGGCGGCGGTGCCGGGGATGCTGTCCAGGCCCGACTCCTTGGCCCGCTGCAGCCAGTCCCGGATCGACAGCCCAGTGCGGGTCGCGCCGTTGACGACCTCCATGGGCGAGAAGGCGTGCACGTGGATGCCGGGCACCCGCTCCTTCACCGCGCGGGCGATGTCGAAGTAGGCGGTGCCGGGCAGGTCCGGGTGGATGCCGCCCTGCATGCAGACCTCGGTGGCGCCCACCTCCCAGGCCTGCGCGGCCCGGTCGGCGACCTGCTCCAGGGAGAGGGTGTAGGCGTCCGCGTCGGTGCGGCGCTGGGCGAAGGCGCAGAAGCGGCAGCCGGTGTAGCAGACGTTGGTGAAGTTGATGTTCCGGGTGACGCAGTAGGTGACGTCCTCCCCGACCGTGTCGCGGCGGACGTCGTCGGCGATCCGGCAGAGCGCGTCCAGGGCCGGGCCGTCCGCGTGGAACAGGGCCAGCGCCTGGTCGTCGGTCAGTCCGGTCGGGTCGTCGGCGGCCACCGCGAGGGCCTCCCGCAGGTCTCCGGCGAGGCGCTCGGGCGCGCCCTTCGCGAGCACCTGCTCGCGCAGCACCTCCCAGTCGCCGTACACGTCCTCGAAGTCGGCCCGGCGGTCGCCGGTGCGGCCCTCGGTGTCGATGGTGGCGTGCAGGTCGGTGCGGCCGTACGACTCCGGCAGGTCCTCGGGCTCCTGCCAGGGCAGGCCGCGGACCACCGCGTCCGGGTCGGCCAGGCCGGTGGCCGGGTCGGCCAGGGCGCGGACGTGCGGGAGCACCCGCGGGTCGAGCCAGGGTTCGCCGCGGCGCACGTACTCGGGGTAGACGGCGAGCCGCTCGCGCAGTTCGAAGCCGGCCGCCGCCGAGCGCTCGGCCAGCTGCTCGATCTGCGGCCAGGGGCGCTCCGGGTTGACGTGGTCCGGGGTGAGCGGGGAGACCCCGCCCCAGTCGTCGATGCCGGCCGCGATCAGCCGCTCGTACTCGCCGTCCACCAGGTTGGGCGGGGCCTGGAGGCAGGCGGCCGGGCCCATCAGGTGCCGGGCGACCGCCACCGTGGCCACCAGCTCGTCCAGTTCGGCGTCCGGCATGCCGCGCATCGCGGTGTCCGGCTTGGCCCGGAAGTTCTGCAGGATCAGTTCCTGGACGCCGTGGTAGGCGCGGGAGACCTTGCGCAGCGCGAACAGCGATTCGGCGCGCTCCTGGTACGTCTCGCCGATGCCGATCAGCAGGCCGCTGGTGAACGGGACGGAGCTGCGCCCGGCGTCCTCCAGCACCCGCAGCCGGACGGCCGGCTCCTTGTCCGGGGAACCGTGGTGCGGGCCGCCGGGCTCGCTCCACAGCCGGGTGGCGGTGGTCTCCAGCATCATGCCCATGGAGGCGGAGACGGGCTTGAGCCGCTGGAAGTCGGTCCAGCTCAGCACCCCGGGGTTGAGGTGCGGCAGCAGGCCGGTCTCCTCCAGGATGCGGATCGACATGGCGCGCACATAGGCGATGGTGTCGTCGTAGCCGTGCGCGTCCAGCCACTCGCGGGCCTCCGGCCAGCGGTCCTCGGGCTTGTCGCCGAGCGTGATCAGGGCTTCCTTGCAGCCGAGTTCGGCGCCCCGGCGGGCCACGTCCAGCACCTCGTCCGGGGACATGTACATCCCGTGGCCCTCCCGGCGCAGCCGGCCGGGGACGGTGACGAAGGTGCAGTAGTGGCACTTGTCGCGGCAGAGCCGGGTGAGCGGGATGAAGACGCTCTTGGAGTAGGTGATGACGCCGGGACGGCCGGCGGCTTCGAGGCCCGCGTCCCGGACCCTGGCGGCACTCGTACAGAGGTCCAGCAGGTCCTCGCCTCTGGCCTGGAGCAGCACGGCGGCCTCGGTCGTGTCGAGGGCGACGCCGTCCCGGGCGCGGCGCAGGGCTCGGCGCATCGCGTTCTCGGTCGGCGGGGTGCTGGCGTCCATGGCGGTTCCGTCCATGGCGCGACCCTACGCCAGGCGGTGGTACCGCGGGTGGACCCAACCCTGAGGCCGTCTCAGGGTCGGCGTACCCAAGAAGGTCAACCCGATCTGGACCCACAGGGCGATGACGGCGGCGCCGCGGCGGCCTCTAATGGACGAGCAAGGCCAATCACACGTGTTCGCGGAGGAGTTGAGACGCCATGACCAACGAGAAGGCGGCGGGGGACGATCTGGACGGCGGTGCGCCGTACCGCTCCCGGCGACGCGTCCTGATGCGCGCCGGGGTGCCGGTGGCGGTGGTCGCGGTGATCGCCGCAGGGGTGGGGCTGGTCCCGGCGCTGGCGGCCGACGGCGCGCCCGACCTGCCGACGCTGACGTCGGAGCAGCTGGTCGCCAAGGTGCTCGGGTCGGAGGCCCAGACGCTGTCCGGGACGGTGTCGATCAGCACCGACCTCGGGGTGCCCGGCCAGCTGCTCGGCGCGGCCGGCGGCCTCGGCGGGGCGGTCGGCGGGCACGGCGGCAACGGCGGGGGCTCCACCGCGGACCCGCAGTCCAAGCTGCTCGGCCTGCTCGGCGGGGACCAGACGCTGCGGGTCGCGGTGGACGGCCCGGACCGCCAGCGGGTGGACGTGCTGGAGAACATGGCCGGCTACACCCTGGTCCGCAACGGCGACCAGGCCTGGGCCTGGGACAGCTCGTCCAACTCCGCGGTGCACATGACCGGGCGGGCGGCCGCCGCCGAGCGGCACGGCAAGGCGCCGCTGTCCGAGCTGCCGACCACCCCGCAGGATGCCGCCAGGCAGTTCCTGACCGGGAGCGCCGGCACCACCTCGGTGACCGTCGCCGGGACGGCCAAGGTGGCCGGGCAGAACGCCTACGAGTTGAGCGTGAAGCCCACCCAGTCCGGTTCGACGCTGGCCGAGGTCCGGATCGCGGTGGCCGCCGACAACGGGGTGCCGCTGGCGGTGGCGGTGAAGTCCGTCGACGGCAGCACCGTGCTGAACGTCCGCTTCACCCAGGTGTCCTTCGCCAAGCCGGCCGACAAGACCTTCGACTTCTCCGCCCCCAAGGGCGCCAAGGTGACGGAGCAGAAGGCCGGGGACGTGGCCGAGGGCGCGCCGGGCGACGCCCGGGAGCACCGCGGCACCGGGGCGCCCGAGGGCGTCGACGTGATCGGCGAGGGCTGGACGACGGTCGTCTCCACCCGGCTGCCCGACGCGGCGGACGGGGCGCCGAAGGCCGACGCCAAGGGCGGCAAGCACGGCGGCCGCGGGAACGGGGCGGCGCAGTCGCTGAACCCGCAGGCGATGGTGAAGTCGCTCGGCAAGCCGGTCGCCGGCGGCACCCTGGTGAGCACCAAGGTGCTCAACGTCCTGCTCACCGACGACGGCCGGGTCCTGGCCGGCGCGGTGACCCTGCCGGTGCTCCAGCACGCCGCCGGGGTGAACTGACGGATGACCAAGGCTCCCGTAACGGGGGACGTTACGGAGTCGGCCGGGGGTACGGGCGCGGTGCCGCGTCCGGCCCCCGCGCCCGTCCCATCCGCTTCCCCCGCCTCCTCTCCCGCCTCCGCCGCCTCCCCGGCCGCTCCGGCCTCGCGTGAGGCCGCCGACGACGTCATCCGGACCCGCGGCCTGACCAAGCGCTTCCGCGGCGGCCAGCTCGCCGTGGACGGCCTGGACCTGGCCGTGCCGCGCGGCTCCGTCTTCGGCTTCCTGGGCCCCAACGGCTCCGGCAAGACCACCACCATCCGGATGCTGATGGGCCTGATCGCCCCCACCTCGGGCGCGGCCAGCGTCCTCGGCGAGCCGATGCCGCAGTCCGTCGCCACCGTGCTGCCCCGGGTGGGCGCGCTGATCGAGGGCCCGGCCCTGTACGGCTTCCTCTCCGGCCGGGACAACCTGGCGCGCTTCGACGCCGCCGACCCGACCGCCGACCCGCGCACCCGCCGGCAGCGGGTCGAGACGGCGCTGGAGCGGGTCGGCCTGAGCGCCGCGGCGGGCAAGAAGGCCCGCGCGTACTCGCTGGGCATGAAGCAGCGCCTGGGCCTGGCCTCCGCGCTGCTGCAGCCGCGCGAACTGCTGGTGCTGGACGAGCCGACCAACGGGCTGGACCCGCAGGGCATGCGGGAGATCCGGACGCTGGTCCGGGAGGTCGCGGCGGAGGGCACCACGGTGTTCCTCTCCTCGCACCTGCTGGACGAGATCGAGCAGGTCTGCACCCACGCCGCGGTGATGTCCCGGGGCCGGCTGGTGGTGCAGGGCACCGTCGCCGAGCTGGCCGCCCGGGCGCAGGGCCGGCTGGTGGTCCGCACCCCGGACGTGGCACGCGCCGCGGAGGTGCTGGCGGCCCACCGGGTCACCGCCCTGGTGCCGGGCGAGGACCGGGTGGACGGCGAGCCGGGCGTCCTGGACGAGGAGGCGCTGCCCAGGCTGTGCGCGGCGCTGGTCGAGGCGGGGGTGCGGGTGCACGGCTTCGGGCTGGAGCGGGGCACGTTGGAGGACGCCTTCGTGGCGCTGACCGGGGAGGGCTTCGATGTCGCGGGCTGAGGCGCTGTCGCGGGCCGGGGTGCCGCCGATCGGCACCGGCCGCCGGCCGCAGACGGCGGCCGGGTTCCTGGCGCTGTTCCGCAGCGAGCTGCACCTGACCTTCCGCCGGATGCGCACCAAGGTGCTGCTGGGCATCCTGGCGGCACTGCCGATCCTGATCGGGGTGGTGGTCAAGCTCAACACGGACAGTCCGCACGAGGGCGGCGGCGGTCCGAGCTTCATCGCGCAGACCACGCAGAACGGGCTCTTCCTGGTCTTCACCGCGCTCGCGGTGGCGCTGCCGGTCTTCCTGCCGATGACCGTCGGCGTGGTCGCCGGGGACTCGGTGGCGGGCGAGGCGGCCGCCGGGACGCTGCGCTACCTGCTGGTCGCCCCGGCCGGGCGGACCAGGCTGCTGGCCGCCAAGTTCACCGCCGGGCTGGTGTTCTGCGCGGCCGCCACGGCGGCGGTCGCGGTGACGGCGCTGGCCGCGGGCGCCGCGCTCTTCCCGCTCGGCCGGGTCACGCTGCTCTCCGGGGACACCATCGGCCTCGGCGACGCGCTGCTGCGCGCGCTGCTGGTGGCCCTGGTGGTCGCGGCCTCGCTGGCCGGGCTGGTGGCGATCGGGCTGTTCGTCTCCACCCTCACCGGCAGCGGCATCGCGGCGATGGCCGCCACCGTCGGGCTGGTGATCACCGTCCAGATCCTGGACGTCTTCCCGCAGCTGCACGCCGTCAGCCCGTTCCTGTTCTCCCACTACTGGCTGAGCTTCGCGGACCTGCTGCGGGCGCCGATGTACTGGGACGGCGTGCTGAAGGACCTCGGTCTCCAGGCCGCCTACGTCGCCGTGTTCGGCTCGGCGGCCTGGTCCCGCTTCACCAGCCGGGACATCAGCGTGTGACGGCCGCCTCGGCGGGTGCGGGCTGCGGCCGTGCCGCGGCCCGCACCGCGCGGTCGGCCCGCACCTGGCGCAGCGCGTCCCAGGTCAGCAGCGCGAGCGCGGCCCAGACCAGGCCGAAGCCGGCCCAGCGGGCGGGCGGCATGGACTCGTGGAACACCGCGACGCCGATCAGGAACTGGAACACCGGCGCCAGGTACTGCAGCAGCCCGAGCACGGTCAGCGGCACCCGGACGGCGGCCGCGCCGAAGAGCAGCAGCGGGATCGCGGTGATCACCCCGCTGAGCATCAGCAGCCCGGAGTGCCCCCAGCCGTACGAGCCAGCCACCGTGTGCCCGAAGGTGCCGCGCCCGCTGACCTCCAGGTAGACCAGGTAGCCGAGGGCGAACGGGAACATGAAGGCGCTCTCGGCGGCCAGGCTCTCCAGCCCGCTCAGCCCGACCTGCTTCTTCAGCAGGCCGTAGGTCGCGAAGGAGAGCGCCAGGGTGAGCGCGATCCAGGGCAGCTGCCCGTACGCGACGGCCAGCACCGCGACGGCGGCGGCGCCGATGCCCACCGCCGTCCACTGCGCGGTGCGCAGCCGCTCCTTGAGCACCAGGACGCCGAAGCCGATGGTGACCAGGGGGTTGATGAAGTAGCCGAGGCTGGTCTCGACCACGTGCCCGGCGTTGACGGCCCAGATGTAGACGCCCCAGTTGACCGAGATCACGGCGGCCGCGCCGGCCAGCATGGCGAGCCGGCGGGGCTGGCGCAGCAGCGGGCGTATCCAGCCCCAGTGCCGCTGGGCGATCAGCAGCAGGACGACCGCGACCAGGGACCAGACCATCCGGTTGGCCAGGATGTCGTCGGCGGCACCCGGTTCCAGCAGCGGCCAGAACAGCGGGAAGAGCCCCCAGATGCCGTAGGCGGCGACGCCGGACCAGAGGCCCCGGCCGTAGTCCTGCTGGTCTGTTCCCGCCATGGCCGAGTGCCTTCCCGCGCGCGTGTGTCGAGGCGACGGTAGCGGGCGGGAGGGCGGGCTGTCATCTCCGTTTCCGGATTTTGGTCATGACATTGCTCGCGGGCCGGACGGCTCCGCCGCTCCGGGGCCCGGAGCGGCGGAGCGGGAGTCCGGAGCGGCGGCGCGGGAGTCCGGGCCCGCGGCGACTCAGGAGTTCAGGGCCGCGCGGACGGACTCGGCCAGCGGGACGGTCGGACGGCCGATCAGCCGGGCCAGGTCGCCCGGGGTGCCGGCCAGCTCGCCGCGCGCGATGCCCGCGTCCACGTCCACCAGGGCCTCGGCGAAGCCCTGCGGCAGGCCCGCGCCGACCAGCGCGTCCAGGTGCTCGGCCGGGGTGACGTCCCGGTGCTCGACCGGCCTGCCGGAGGCCTTCGCCAGCTCGGCGGCCAGCTCGGGCAGGCTCCAGGCGGCGTCGCCGCTCAGCTCGTACACCTCGCCCCGGTGCCCCTCGCCGACCAGGACGGCGACCGCCGCGGCCGCGTAGTCCGCGCGCGGGGCGGTGGCGACCCGGCCCTGCCCGGCACTGCCGAGCACCACGCCGCGCGCCACCGTGCCGGCCGCGTCGCCCAGGTAGTTCTCGGTGTACCAGCCGTTGCGCAGGAAGGCGTGCGGCAGGCCGGAGGCGAGGATCAGCTCCTCGGTCGCCTTGTGCTCGTCGGCCAGCCGGAAGGTGGCCGCACCCGGGATGCTGGTGTAGGCGAGCAGCGCGACCCCGGCGGCCTTGGCGGCCTCCACCACGGCCCGGTGCTGCGGGATCCGGCGGCCGACCTCGCTGCCCGAGATCAGCAGCACCCGGTCGCCCCCGGCGAACGCGCCGGCCAGGGTCTCCGGCTTGTCGTAGTCGACCACCCGGACGGTCACGCCGCGGGCGGCCAGGTCGGCGGCCTTCTCGGCGGAGCGGACGGCGACGGCCACCTCGCTCGCGGGGACCTCGGCCAGCAGGCCCTCGACGACGAGACGGCCGAGCTGGCCGGTGGCACCGGTGACGACGTACATGGTGTGCTCCTCAGGGGTTGCTGCGGGGTTCTGGCCTCGAAACTCACCCTAGGGGTGGCACTAACCTTTCGAAAGTACGCACTTCAAAGTAGGGTACTGACATGAAGGTAAGCGAGCTGAAGGCCGGCGGGCTGCCCCCCGCCGACGTCTTCGACCGGATGTGCCCGTCCCGGGGCGTGCTGGAGCACGTCACCAGCCGCTGGGGCGTGCTGGTGCTGGGCGCGCTGAACGAGCGCGGCTACCGGTTCAGCGAACTGCGCCGCAAGGTCACCGGGGTCAGCGAGAAGATGCTCGCCCAGACCCTCCAGACGCTGGAGCGGGACGGCTTCGTGCTGCGCGAGGCGCACCCGGTGATCCCGCCGCGGGTCGACTACAGCCTCACCCCGCTGGGGCGGGAGGCGGCGGAACTGGTCGCGGCGCTGGCGCACTGGTCGGAGCGGCGGGTGCCGGAGGTCGAGACGGCCCGCCAGGAGTACGACGGGCGGGCTACCGCCCCGCGATGAGGGCGTCGAGCCCGTCCAGGACCCGGGCCAGACCGAAGGCGTAGGCGTGGTCCGGGCTGTACGCGCCGCCGTGCGCCTCGCCGGCCGCGGCACCCACCCGGGCGGCGACCGGGTAGCGCTCGGGGTCGAAGACCCGGGCGAGCAGCCCGGCGTTGGCCGCCCACCACTGCGCGTCGGTCATCGCGCTGTCCTGCCGGGCGGCGCGCTCGTCGGCGGCCATCCGGGCGCAGGTCTGGACGAAGCCGAGCAGGTGGGTCAGCGCGGCGTCCAGGTCGACGTCGGAGAGCCCGGTGCCCTCGAAGGCACGCAGCTCGTACTCGTACTTGGCCATCAGGCCGGGCCCCAGCGGCGGGCGGCTGGTGGAGACGGCGGCGACCCACGGGTGGGCGCGGTGCAGCACCCGGTTGTCGTCCGCGACGGCGGTGACCCGGGAGCGCCAGCCCTCGTCGGCGGGGGTGCTGCGGGGCATCGTGGCGTAGACGGTGTCCAGCATCAGGTCGAGCAGCTCGGCCTTGCCGGGCACATAGGTGTAGAGCGCCATCGGGGAGAGCCCCAGTTCCTGGGCGACCCGGCGCATGGTGACGGCGTCCGCTCCTTCGGCGTCGGCGAGGGCGATCGCGGTGGTGGCGATCTCACCGGTCGAGCGCGCCTGCCGGGGCCCGCGCCGGCCGGGCTTCTCCTCGGCGGTGAGCCCCCAGAGCAGGGCGAGGGTGCGTGCCGGGTCTCCTGCGCTGCTGCGGTCGCTCGCCATGGGGCCATCGTTTCACGCACCGGCAGGGGCCTTGACGGCGTGGGCGGCTACCGTCTCAGCATGACCAGCCCGACCAACCCTCCCGGTCCGCCCGGCGTGCCCGGCGTGACCGGCGTGCCCGGCTCGACCGGTCCGACCCGCGCGTCCGGCGCGTCCGGCCCCGAGCCGCTGCCCGGGACGGACACCGCGCAGACCCTCCGCCCGCGGGTGACCTGCCGCCGCTGCCACCGGCCGCTGCACGACCCCGAGTCGCGGATGCTGCGGCTGGGACCGGAGTGCCGGGACCCGGCGGAGCGGGTCGCGCGGTTCGACGTCGACCAGGAACCGCTGCCGGGGATGGGTTAGGGCCGCCCCGGCCCCGGCCCCAGACCTGGCCTCGGACCTGGCGCCTCAGCCCCGGCCGAAGAGGCGGCGCAGGCGGCCGGGGCGGGGCTCCGCCTGGGCGGCCCGCTCGGCCTCCGACCGCTCCGCCGCCTCCGGTTGCCCCGCCGCCCCCGAGTGCTCCGCCGCCTCGGCCTGGTCCGCCGCCTCCGGTGCGGTCTCCGCCCCCGCGTCGGCGGCGTCCTCCTGCTCCATCAGGTGCCGGGCGAGCGCGCGGTCCTCGTCGGACGTCCAGGGCGCGGCGAGCACCAGCGCGGACAGCGAGCGGAGGATCGTCACCGCCCGGGTGCGGCGGGCCCGGGCGCCGTGGTGCAGCCGCTGCTGGAGCAGGGCGGCGACGTCGGCCCGGGTCTGCGGCTGGGTCCAGCCGATCGCGACCAGCGCGAAGCCGGCCGCCTCGACCACCCAGTCCTCCGGCCCGAGCAGCAGGTCGCGCAGCACCCGGCGGCGCTCGGAGCCGGCCCAGGGCTGGTCGGTGCGGTGGTGGGCGATGCCGAGGCAGGCGAAGACCTGGACGGCCCGCACCCAGAGTTCGGGCTGGTGGGCGAGCAGGGCGCGGCCGAGTTCGTCCTCGCGCGGCACGGGCGGGTGGACCAGGACGCCGAGCAGGTCGTCCAGCGGCAGTCCGGCCAGCCGGACGGCGTGGTCGTAGGCGGCGGGGACGGTCGGCCAGAAGATCTCGGCGGTGGCGCGGACGAGTTCGGCGCTCCGCGGCGCGGGCGGGGCGACGGCCGGGCGCGGGTCGGTGCCGTCCCAGGCCCAGATCCGGGTGGTGGGTTCGGTCAGCGGCAGCCGGGGGTCGGGCTCGCCGACGGCCCGGTAGCCGACGGTGGAACGCGGCAGCGCGAGCCGGACGGCCAGCACCGAGCTGGGCGGCTCCACGGTGGAGGCCGTGCAGTCGATCTCGGTGTCGCGGCCGGTGTCGTGGGCGGCGAGCACCTGGTGCAGCACGTTGACGGTGGCCTCGGTGGCGCCGGAGACCAGGCCGAGCCAGGGCTCCCGGTGGCTCAGCCGTTCCAGCAGTTCCTGGGCGTACTCGTGCTCGGGGTGGGAGCGGTGGTGGTCGGCCAGGCCGAGCAGGTGGGCCGGGTCGCCGTCGAGGGCGTGGCGCAGCCCGTACCGGGCCGGGCCCGCCTTGGGGTGGTCGGGCTCGGCGGCGAGCACCCGGTCGAGCCAGGGCAGGCCTTCGGCGGGGCGCCCGAGGGCGCCGTACAGCTCGGCGACGTCGACGGCGAGGTAGCTGCTGGAGTCGTCGCGGTCCGGTGCGGCCCGGGCCAGCTCGGCCTCCCAGACGGCGAGCGCCCGTTCCGGCCGGCCGGCCGAGCGCAGGGCGTTGCCGAGCATCACTGCGGTCAGGTAGCCGGGGGCCAACCGGTGGGCCCGATCGGCGAGTTCAACGGCGCGGTCGGTGTCGCCGAGCCGGCGGGTCAGGCCGGAGGCCATCGCCAGCAGCGGCACGTGGTCCTCGTGCCGGGTCAGGACGGCCTGCACGAAGTCGTGGAACGGCCGTACGGCTCCGGCCGGTTCGGCCGGGAGCGGGTCGGGCAGCGCGCCGGTGGCGCGGGCCACCGCCTGGGCGACGGCGTCCGGGTCGACCAGGCCGGGCAGGTCCTCGCGGGCGAGCCAGGCGGCGTGCGCCCAGGGGCGGACCGGCTCGTGCTGGACGGCGGAGGCGAGCAGGCCGACGGCGGTGTCCCAGTCCCCGGCGGCGGCCTCCACGTGGGCCCGGCAGGCCACCGTGCCGAGGTACACCTGGCCGTCCAGCGGGAACAGCTCGCGGGCCGCGGCCGGTCCGCCCGCCGCCGCGCACAACTCGGCCAGTGCCTCGTGCAGTTCGGGCAGCTGGGGGTCGGCGAGGATCGCGTCGCCGAGGTGGTCGGCGGCGTGGGCCAGGTCGCCGGAGTCGATCGCCAGCCGGGCGAGGGCGACCTCGCCCTCGGCGGCCAGGCGCTCGTCGCCCGTGTCGTCGGTGTGCCCGCTCATTCGCCCCTGCTCCCCGTTCCCCCGGTGGTGCCGTCCTGCTCGGAAGGAGGCTATCCGGTGCGGCCGACAGCCCGGTGGGCCCCCACCGGCGGGCGGCGTCCAGCGACCGGACCGGATACGACCCGTACGAGTGGTTTAGACCTCCGATGGCCATATTTGATGCTTTCCGACCGCGAGGATGGCGGAGGCTCTTCGCACGCGAAGTGCCAATCCTGCCAACGGAATCGAGGAGATCAATGAAGCTCTCGCGCACCCTGTCCCTGGCGGCCTCCGCCGCCGTGCTGAGCACCCTCGCCGTCGCCGGCCAGACCGCCCCGGCCTCCGCCGCCGGATCCTTCGTGGTCTCCGAGGCCCAGTTCAACAAGATGTTCCCGAGCCGGAACTCCTTCTACAGCTACCAGGGCCTCACCGACGCCCTGGGCGCCTTCCCCAAGTTCACCACCACCGGCGACACCGCCACCCGCAAGCGCGAGGCGGCCGCCTTCCTCGCCAACGTCAGCCACGAGACCGGCGGCCTGCGGTACGTCGTCGAACAGAACACCGCCAACTACCCGCACTACTGCGACAGTTCGCAGCCGTACGGCTGTCCGGCCGGGCAGTCCGCGTACTACGGGCGCGGGCCGCTCCAGCTGAGCTGGAACTTCAACTACAAGGCGGCCGGCGACGCCCTGCACATCGACCTGCTGCACGACCCGTACCAGGTCGAGAAGAACCCGGCGACGTCCTGGAAGACCGCCCTCTGGTTCTGGAACACCCAGAGCGGCGCCGGACGGATGACCGCGCACGACGCCGTCGTCAACAACAAGGGCTTCGGCGAGACCATCCGCACCATCAACGGCGCGCTGGAGTGCGACGGCAAGAACCCGGACCAGCGCAACGCCCGGATCAACCTCTACAAGCAGTTCGTCGGAGTGCTGGGCACCGACGTCGGCGGCGGCAACATCTCCTGCTGACGGTTCGCCGGGGAGCGGGGGCCTGGGGCCCCGGAGCGGGACGTCGGCGCGGAGTGGGAAGTCGGCCGGGCCGACTTACCACACCCCCGCCCCCCGTGTGCGGCGGTAAAGCCCGATGCCCCAGCAGCGGCACCCCGGGCGGCGGGTCAGCGCGGCACCCGGGCGGCGGTTGAGCGCGGCCC
>NZ_JBHVRT010000024.1:127249-137174 GCF_042885555.1 Kitasatospora sp. NPDC058048
GGCGAGCAACTCGCGGGGGGGGGGGGGGGGGGGGGGGGGGGGGGGGGGGGGGGGGGGGGGGGGGGGGGGGGGGGGTGGTGGGGGGGGCGGGCCCCCCCCCCCCACTCCCCGGCCCCCGGTGAGCGGCGGTACTGCCGGATGCCCCTGCAGCGGCACCCGGGCCGGCGGTTCAGCGCGGCACCGGGCCGGCGGTTCAGCGCGGCACCGGGGTGGCGCCGGTCGCGGCCAGCGAGAGCTCCCAGAGGCGGGCCGCCCCGTCCGGGTCGAGGGCGTACGGGCGGACGCCGCCGTCGTCCATCGGGGTGTCCGGGCCGCTGACGCGGGCGACCTCGCAGTCCTCCAGGTAGAGCCCGCCGCGGCCGTCGAGCAGCGGGGAGGTGGCCGCCCACAGACCGGTGGCCGCGCCCTGGGAAGGGGACTTGAAGTCCGCGCCGATCACGTTTCCCCGGTCGTCCACCCAGCCGCGCTCGACCTGCTCCCGCCGGGTCATCTCCCGCTGGAGCCCGGTGATGATCTTCCCGGGGTGGAGCGCGAACGCCCGGACGCCGTCTCCGCGGCCGAGCGCGTCGAGGTGCACGGCGAACAGGGAGTTGGCGGTCTTGGACTGGCCGTACGCCAGCCACTTGTCGTAGCCGGTGCGGAAGTGCGGATCGTGCCGGCGGATGTCGGTCAGGGCGTGCCCGGCGGAGCTGTTGACGACGACGCGCGCGCCGTCCGGGGCGGCGGCCAGCAGCGGGTACAGCTCGCAGGCGAGGAGGAAGTGCCCCAGGTGGTTGGTGGCGAACTGCCCCTCCCAGCCCGGCCCGACGCGCCGCTCGGGGGTGGCCATGACGCCGGCGACGGCCAGCAGCAGGTCGAGGCGGTCCGTGGCCTCGCGGATCAGCCCGGCGGCGGCACGGACGCTCACGGGGTCGGCGAGGTCCATCGGGACGACCCGGCCGCCGGTTCCGGCGAGTGCGGCACGGGCGGTGTCCGGGCGGCGGGCCGGGACGATCACGGTGGCCCCGGCGGCGGTCAGCGCCCGGGTGGTCTCCAGGCCGAGGCCGGAGTAGCCGCCGGTCACGACGGCGGTGCGGCCGGAGAGGTCGAGGCCCGCCAGGACGTCCTCGGCGGTGCTGGTGGCGGAGAAGGGCGAGCCGGTCGGCTGCTGGCCGACGGCGGCCTTGCTGGTGGTGGTCATGGCGACGACGGTAGGAAGTGGAGCGCGGTCTAGATCAAGCCCCGCGGGTCCGCTCCTATGCTCTGACGCCATGACGGAACTCAGCATCGGCGAAGTGGCCGAGCGCACCGGGCTCAGCGTGCACGCCCTGCGCTTCTACGAGCGCGAGGGCCTGCTGGTCGGCCCGGTGCGGCGCACGGCGGGCGGGCGCCGGCGGTACGCCGTGCTCGACGTGCAGTGGCTGGAGATCTGCATCAGGCTGCGCGGGTCCGGCATGCCGCTCGCCGACCTCCGCCGCTTCGCCGACCTGGTGCGGCAGGGCCCGGGCAACGAGGCCGAACGGCTGCGGCTGCTCGACACCCACCGGCAGCGGGTCGACGAGCGGATCCGGGAGCTGGAGGAGTGCCGCTCGCTGATCGCCTGGAAGACCGCCGTCTACGCCGACCACCTGGAGCGCGGCGAGGCCGCCGGGCTCTGGGACCCGACGGCCTCGCCGGCGGCTCCCGGTCAGTCGTCCTCGCCCTCGTCGAGGTCGTAGGGCGGGATGGTCCAGCGCAGGACCGTGCCGCCCGCACTGTCGGCTTCGAGGGTGACCGGGAAGGCCTGGCCGCAGTCCCGCCCGCCGTGGTGCCGGACGGCGTGGTCGCCCGGGTCCCAGTCGATCCCGAGCACCTGGCAGCCGCCGACCTCGATCGCGCCCACGTGCAGCGGGTGGTGCAGGCCGGCCCGCCGGAAGCGGAGGTAGTCGACGTGCTTATCCACCATGGTGGCCACTCCCCTGCCGTGCAGGCCGCCCTGCCAGGTGCCGATCTCGGCCTCCCGCGCGACCGCCTCCGCGACCGGGAGGTCGAGCCACCCGTACGGCCCGTCCTCCCCGCCGTGCGGGGAGAGCCGCTCGCCGCCGAACCGCTCGTGCGCGTCCTTCCCGTACCGGCCCCAGAAGGAGAGGTCGGCGAGTCCGTCGGCCGGTTCGTGCTCCAGCCCCGTCCAGGCGTCAAGCCCCACGGCGTCGCCGACCGCCATGCCGCCCCGGTCGACCGGCAGGTCCCCGAGCAGCACCGGCACCGCCGGGTCCGCGCCCGCGGGCCAGGGCAGGCCGAGGGCGATCTCCAGCGTCGCGATCGTCGGCTCCTCGTCGAAGGCCGAAGGCTCCGTGGTGGCCCGCACCGCCAGCGGCCGGTCGGCGGCGGCCCGGACGGCGACCGCCTCGTACTCCCACTCCTGGAGGTGCCCGCCGCCCGCCTCCGCCGCGGCCGCGGCGCGCACCGACAGCGGCTCGCCCACCCTCGGCCACTCGTCGATCCAGCTGGCCATCGCCAGCACCACCACCCCGGAGGGCGCCGTGACAAATCCCAGGTCAACGAAGGTTTCGGACATCCGCCGATTATCTCCGGGCAGGACGTCGGCCTCGTCGCATAGCCTGGCCCGGTGAATCTCGACGATCTCGCTTGGCAGCGGCAGTTCGACGGCGGAATAGAGCCCGCCATGGCGGAATACCTGGCCCGCCAGGGGCAGTTGGAGCTGGTGATCGAGACCGCCCGGGACCGCGGTGAGTGGTTCTGCGCCGAGGTGGCGGTCAGTGAGCTGTGCGCGGTGGGGGAGTTCGAACGGGCCCTGACGGTCCTGGAGCCGTTCGTCGCGGTCGGCTGGCCGTTCGCCGTACGGGAGTCCGCCACGATCATGGTCCGGCAGGGCCGGATCGAGGAGGGGCTGGCGCTGGTGCGTCCGGACGCGGCCGGCCTGAAGTCGGCGCACGACTGCCGCTGGTTCGCCGAGGCACTGGTGGAGGCCGGGCGGGTGGATGAGGCCGTCGAGATGCTCACACCCCACCTCGGGGAGCCCTGGATCCTGGAGTCCCTGGTCCATCTGACCAGGGGGGAGCACCGTGACGCCCGTGTCCTGGAGCTGCTCGCCCCGTGCGCCGAGCGGGCCCTGGGCGGCACGGCGGACTGCCGGTGCTCCGCGGCCGGGGGTCGGCGCGAGTGCCGGCACCAGCCGGAGGCGGTGCTGGTGCTGTACAGCCGGGTCCTGGAGCGGATGGGCCGGGCGGACGAGGCGATCCGGCTGCTGGGCCCGGCCCTGCCCGTCGTCCCGCGCATCGCCTGGCGGTACGCGGAACTCCTCGCCGGCCAGGGCCGGTTCGAGCAGCTTCGCGAGCTGGCCGCCGGCGAGCACGCGGAAGACGCCCTGAACCGGTACGCGGACGCGCTGGAGGAGCAGGGGCGGGTCCGGGAGGCCGAAGCCGTCCTGCAGGAGGCCCTCGAAGCGGACGGCCGGCACGCCCGTCGGCACCTCATGGCCTTCCTGGCCCGCCAGGGACGCCTCGACGAGGCCGTCGACGTCGGACGGCCCACGTACGAGCACGCCGAAGAGAACCTCCTCCACGAGGCGATCGAACTGCTGATCAAGGCGGGCCGCCCGGAGCGGGCGCTGGAGCTCGTCGACGGCCTCGGCACCGCGTACGTCGACGCGCATTCCGATGTCCTGCGCTACACCCGGCTGCGCCTGCTCGCGAAGGCCGGGCGCTGTGCCGAGGGCATCGCGGAGGCGCGGGCCCTGAGCGAGCGGGAGCCCGGCCAGTGGGACACCACGCTGGCCTGGCTGCTGGATCAGGACGGCCGGCCGGACGAGGCCCTCGACCTGCTCCGGTCGTCCACCGAGCACGGGGCCCACCGAGCGGTTGCCGAGACCCTGGCCAGGCAGGGCCGCTACGCCGAGGCCGTCGCCGCCGTCCCCACGGTGTCCGCCCAGCGCGAGGCCTGGGATCGGCGCTGAGACAGGAGGCCGCCGACCGACCTGGATATTTCAGTGAGAGAAATATCCAGGTGGACGGAGGCGTTCCGGCAGGAGCAGGCGCGGGAGGTCCGCGCGAGGCTGGAAGGAGTGCGGCGCCGTGCGCGTGGAGATCTGGAGCGACATCAACTGCCCGTGGTGCTACGTCGGCAAGGCCCGGTTCGAGCAGGCGCTGGCGGCGTTCCCGCACCGCGAGGAGGTGGAGGTCGTCCACCGCTCCTTCGAGCTGGACCCGCGGGCGCCGCACGAGGCCCGTCCGGTGCTGCCGCTGCTCGCCGCCAAGTACGGGATGAGCCTGGAGCAGGCCGAGGCGGCGGAGGCCCGGATCGCGGAGAACGCGCACGCCGAGGGCCTGCCCTACCTGCGTGAGGGGCGCGACGCGGCGAACTCCTTCGACATGCACCGCCTGCTGCACTTCGCCGGGGAGCACGGCCGGCAGGGGCAGCTGCTCGACGCGCTGTACCGGGCGAACTTCGCCGAGGAGCGGTCGGCCTTCGAGGCGGGCCGGCTGGTCGAGCTGGCGGTCGACGCGGGGCTGGACGGCGAGGCGGCCGCGGCCGTCCTGGCCGACCCGGAGGCGTACGCGGAGGCGGTGCGCGAGGACGAGGCCACGGCGAGCGCCATGGGGGCGACGGGCGTGCCGTTCTTCGTCCTGGACCGGCGGCTGGGCGTCTCGGGCGCTCAGCCCGCGGAGACGTTCGGTCGAGCGCTGGAGCAGGCCTGGGAGAGCCGGGTCGCCCTGCCGCTGACGCCGCTCGTGCCCAAGGACTGAGCAGCCGCGGAGCGGGAAGTCGGCCGGACCGGCTTCCCGCTCACCCGGCCCGCCAGCGGTGGGCGTAGGCGACGTGCAGGCTGGACGGCACCCCCTTGGCCGCACGGGGGGAACCCCAGTACTCGTGGGCGAAGGTGACGCAGTAATGCGCATCGGGCCGCCACCCGTAGCGCCACCCCGGGGCCTCGCGGCTGAAGTCGTGGAGCGCGGAACCGGTCCGGCGGAAGGCGGTCGCGCTGCCGGTCACCACGAGTGTCCCGGCGGCACCGGCGAACCGGATCTCGTCCCGCCGGTCGGCGGCGCGGTAGCGCTCGTCGTCGATGGCCTCCTCGGTCGGGAAGTCGGTGACCGGCAGGTCGACGGTGTGCGGCGTCCCAGCGCCCAGGCGCGCGCGGACCTCCTTCCAGCGCGACGGCGGGAAGCCCAGGCTGTGGTGGACTAGCAGGAGGTCCAGCTGGTCTCCGGGCGGGACGTCGGACAGGCCCATCGGGCCGCTGTTGCCCCGGAGCGGCAGATGGATCAGGGAGCGCCGGGACCGGGCCGCCAGGGCCCAGGCGGTGACCAGGTCCTCGGCACCCTGCCGGTCGACGTACAGGTCCATGGACCGGTCGTGCGGGTTCGTGTGGAGGAAGGCGCCGGCGGTCTGCCGCACCGGGGTGATCACCCGGTACTCGTCCCGGCCGAGGCGGACCCGGTGGATCTTCGTTCGCAGTCTCACCGGCCTGTTGTACCGGACGCCAGGCTGGTCGTCCCGCGGACTTTCGGGTGCCCGGCACCGGAAGTCGGACAGGTCGGCTTCCCGTGCCGGCCCCCGAGGACCGCGGGCCGCCGCCGGACCGCGGCGGCTACTCCCGCACGAACCCGTAGCTCCGCTCTACCTTCGCCACGTGCAGCGTGTAGCGCTCGTACCACTCGGCCCGCCCGCGCTTCTGCGCCGCGCGGTGCTCGGCGTTGGTCCGCCACTCCGTGAGGGCCTCGACGTCGCGGAAGTACCCGACCGTCACGGACAGCCCGCCGGGAGTCTGCGCGTGGTCCATCCCCAGGTACCCCGGGATGTCCTTCACCAGCTCTTCCATGCGGTCGTTGGTCTCGCTGTAGCCGGTCCGCTCCTCAGTGGGCACCGCGGTGAAGACCACCGCGTAGTAGGGGGTTTCAAAGGCCTCGACGGGCACGACAGGCGCATTCGCATCATTGCTCACAGCGTCACCGTAGGACGGGACCCGCCCCGCGTACCAGCGTCTTTGCCCAACGGGATCCACAAGGGATCCAGATCTTTGCCAAGCCGCCCGGGCTCCTCCCAGGAGCAACACCGGGGCGGACGCCGGCCGGTGCGGGTCCTAGTCGTAGAAGAACTGGCGGAGGTCCTCGACCGAGCCCGGGCCGAAGAGGAACGCCTCGAACCCGTTGACCGCGCGGGGCGGTGGCGGCCCGTCGGCCGACAGCCTCCGCAGCCAGGCCTCGCCCTGCTCCCCCACCGCGTGGACGGCGGAGAGCAGTTCGGCCATCCCCGCCGGGCGGGGTGGGACCACTCCGGTGACGGGGACGAGGTCCCAGCCGCCCGCCCGGGCGGCGAGCCGCAGCACGCCCGCCCAGGTGGCGATCCGGCCGAGCCGGTTGCGCAGGGGCAGTTCGACGGACGGGTCCAGGTATCCGAGTCCGACGGTCGCGGCGGCGAGGTCGTCCATCACCTGCCGTTCGACGGCGGTGCGGGTCCAGAGGCCCTCCTGGGCATCCTCGATGGCGGCGTGCCACCACTCCCAGGCGCTGTCGAGACGCGCCGTAACCTCGTCCACCCGGCGGGGTAGCAGACCGGTCGGCGTCGGAGATCCGGACGTGCCGCTCTGCGGTCGGTGGAGGTAGAACAGCTCCGGGTCGCCCTCGTCGAGGCCGTGGAGAAGGCCGACCGGCCGCCACCCGGCCCGTTGCAGCAGTCGCCGCATCGGATGGTTGGAGACGTTGGTCGAGGTGAACAGCTTCGGGGTCTCGCAGGAGGCCGCCGCGGCGTCCAGCAACCGGCGGCCGACACCGGTGCCACGAGCGGACGGTGAGACCATCAGCATCGTGACGAAGCCCTGCTCGAAGAACGTGTACTCCACGACGCAGTAGCCGAGCGGGCCGGACGCGCCTTCCGCCACGAACACCGGGCTGATCGGGCCCTGTCGGCACCACCCGCGGATGCTCGCCGCCCGGTCCTCGTCGCCTTCGAGCGCGACCGAGTCGATACCGACCAGCGCGTCCGCGTCGGCTTCCCTGCCGCGCCGCACGACGAACTCGCCCAGGTCCACTGCGTCCATGGGGACATGCTGCCAGTTCGGGCCGGTGCCCTCGCCTACCGCGGAGCGGGGACGGCGCCGGAGCGGGGGTTCAGGCGGGTGGCGTGCCAGGGGGAGTTACGGCCGGCGGCCTCGCGGTAGGCGACGCGCTGGACGGCGAAGAGCAGACGGTAGAGGTTGAGGGCGGTGTCGGAGTCGTCGGCCGCGAACCCCAGGTGGTGGACGAAGTCTTCGAGCTTGGGCCAGTCGAAGTCGTCGGGGACGGGCGGGGCGACGGCGACGCCGAAGACCGTGTTGAAGGCGGCGGCCACGGCGTAGTTGGCGGCGGCGAGGGCGTTGGCGACGTCGGGATCGGTGACCGGGTCGGAGGCGGGGGTGGGGGCGGGGGCGCTCATCGGGGCTCCTGTTCGTCGGGCTTTGCAAGGTTGCGCGCGGAGGTCACCGGCGATCGCGGTCGTGGCCGACGTCGAAGAGGAGCGTGAGGAGGTTGAAGAGCGTGGAGGCGGGAGCCGTGTTGAAGCGGACGAGGACCCGGCCGTCCAGGGTCCTGTCCGTACCGGCGGACGGGAAGACCAGACCGAACTCACGGCCGCGCTCCTGGAGTTCACCGAGGAGGCTGCGGACCTGGTCCTCGGTGTAGGCCCGGATGCGGGGGTCGGTGGGCTGCATGGGGTAGCGGCGGCGGGTCACGCGGAGGCCTCCAGTTCGAACCAGACGACCTTGCCCTGCTTGCGGGGCTCGGCGCCGAAGCGGTGGGTGAGGGCCTGGACGAGGAAGAGGCCCCGGCCGGAGAGGGAGAGCAGGTCATCGGGGAGGCGGGGCTCCGGGAGGACCGGGCTGTTGTCGGCGACCGAGACCCGGAGGCGGTGGTCGGCGAGGGCCAGGACGACCACGGGTGCAAGGGTGCCCCCGTGCCGCCAGGCGTTGACGAAGACTTCATGGAGGGCGAGTTCGGCGTCGGAGATGACGGACGGTCGCCACCCCGCGGAGGTGAGCAGGTCGGAGAGCTCGGTACGAGCGCTGGACCAGTCGGGAAGGTTGCAAGCACGCATGAGACACCCCAGGGGAGGAAGAGGGGAATCGACGAAGCAGACACTTCACCGTGTGATCGGCGCAACACTGAGAGTAGGGTCTCCAGTGACAAGGTTGCAAGGCATCTGCGGAGACTCACTCGTTAGTGGCATCCCGCATGGGTTGTGCGCGACACTGCGCCGACAGGGAAGGGGCGATCGTGGGATACAAAGGACCAATCAGCCAACGCCAGCGCCGATTTGGCGAAGAGTTGCAGCGACTGCGCACGGCCGCCGGACTGTCGGCGCCAGAAGCCGGCGCGCTGGTAGGCATGAAGGGTCCGGCAGTCAGCCACACCGAAGCTGGCCGGATCACTCTGAACCCCGAGCGCCTTGAGACCTGGCTCGATGCTTACGGCTGCACCGACCCGCTCTACCGCAAGGGCCTGGCCGAGATGGGTCAGAGCACCGGCAAGGGCTGGTGGAGCGAGTACGAGGGCAAAGTCCCCATGTTGGCATTGGACTTGGCCGAAGCAGAAGAGCGGTCCGTCCGACTGCAGAGCTATGACTCGCTCTACATCCCAGGAGTCCTCCAGCTACCTGACTACGCGATGGCGATCTACGAAGGCGCCCTTGGAAGTCAGTGGGCGCCCGAGACGCAGGTGCGCTTCCGAATGGATCGACAGCGCATCCTCACCGCTGACAAGCTCCTCAACTTCGTCATCCATGAAGCTGCGTTGCGCATGCGCTTCGCCGGTGACGCAACGATGAGGGCTCAACTCCTCCACCTGCTCGACATGGCGGAAATGCCGAACGTCAGCATCCAAGTACTGCCGTTCACGGCACCCAAGCATGCGCCGCTATCGGCATCGTTCCTGGTCTGCGATCCAGGATGCCGCGAGCTGTCAACGATCATCTTGTCCGGCCCCAAGCGAGCCGAGCATCTCGGCGAACCCGCGGAGACGGATGTCTACGCCAGGAAGTTCCAGCAGCTGAGCGAGCTGGCGCTACCGCCTGCCGATGGCAGCGAAGCCTTGCGTAAGCTCGATGCGCGCGACTCTTGGGGGCTCATTCACCACATCCTCTACGAGCTTCAAACCTGAAAGGCGTCCGATGTCCCACCTGGTCTGGCAGAAGTCGTCGTACAGCGACGCGGAAGGCGCCGACAACTGCCTGGAACTGGCGCAAGGAAACGGGGATCACCGCCACGTCCGCGAATCCGACAACCCCTCCGTCGTCCTGACCACCACCGCAGCCAAACTCCGCACCTTCATCCTCGGTGCCAGGGCCGGCGAGTTCGACCACCTCATCTGAACCCCGCCCTCCCCCGCCCGCTCGTTGGAGCCCAACGAGCGGGCCGGCCTCCACGGGAGGCAGCGGGCAAGACAGGCCGCCCGGCCGCGTCCCGCCCTCGCCCCATCGCGGTGCTCCGGCAAGCCCTCAGCTTCGCCATCAACCTGCCGGGCCGACACACTCCACGCAACACATCCAGGCCAGGCTCGGGGCATCCGCACCCGCTACAAGCATGAGAGGCGCCGCAAGTTGTCCGAGCTCTCCTGGCAGAAGTCGTCCTTCACCAACGCCGATGGCGGCAGTACCTGCGTTGAGCTGGCCACCGGGGGACACGACATCCGCCACCTCCGCGAATCCGACGACCCCTCCGTCATCCTCACCACCTCAACCGCCCAGCTCCGCGCCTTCGTCCTCGGCGCCCAGGCCGGCGAGTTCGACCACCTCGTCTGAACCCGGCCCCGCCCGCTCGCCGCTCCGGCGAGCGGGCGGTCCTCATTCCAGTGCCTGTTCCGAGGCATTCGACCGTCCCAGAAACGCGAAGAACCCCCATCCGGATCCCGGATGGGGGTTCTTCTGAATAATTGTTCGGCGGCGTCCTACTCTCCCACAGGGTCCCCCCTGCAGT
>NZ_JBHVRT010000025.1:0-136789 GCF_042885555.1 Kitasatospora sp. NPDC058048
TCCGCCGCGAACGGAGCGATCTTCGCCTCGGCCAGCGAACGCACCGCCTCACGGAGCATCCCGTGCTCCTCGGAGATCCGGAAGAGATCGAAGTCCTGGCTCATGATCGCCACTCCTGTTTCACGACGGTACTCAGTACCCTTCATTATGCATGCGCGCGGCAAAAAGGGAACTCAGTGCCTTCCCTTCGCGGTACTGAGTTCCCTATCCTTTTCGTGCCGAACTTCTGCCGAACTTCTGCCGAACGAGCCGGTCCGAGCGCAGGGAGATGACAGCGTGATCCACTCAGCCATCGATGCCGACACCCGCAGCACGACGCTGTACTTCCAGCGCTGCACGTGGTGCAACAACCCGACCTTCCAGCGGCTGCTCTGCCCCACCTGCGGATCCACCGACCTCAGGCTGGAGCCCAGCGAGGGCACCGGCGTGGTGCGGCGCTGCGCGGTCGAGCAGGCCCGGACGCCGCTGGTCCGTCAGAAGTCCCTGATCCGGATGGCGGAGGGCTTCGACGTCTGGTGCATCGTGGACGGGATGCGCAGCACCGTGCCGGTCGGCACCCGGGTGCGGCTGCTCCCCTCCCCCGACTCCGACCAGCCGGAACTGCGGCTGCTGCCGATGGAGCCGCCACCGCCGGTGCAGGACACCGAGCCGCGCCCGCTGCCGCCGGCCCAGGGCGGCTTCACCCAGCACCTCGCCACCCAGCACCTCGCGGCCTTCGTCGCGGAGTGATCCGCCGGGGGATCGTGCGGCGGGCGGGGCGGACGGCGCGCCCGGGGCGCTGCCGGAGAACGAGGGAGAACGACGGAGGGCGTGGCACCGAGTACCACTCGGCGCCACGCCCTCCGCTGTCGTCCGGGGATCAGGCCTTGCGGGCCTTCACCTCGGCGGTGAGCTGCGGCAGCACCTCGAAGAGGTCGCCGACCACGCCGTAGTCGGCGAGCTCGAAGATCGGGGCCTCGGGGTCCTTGTTGACGGCCACGATGGTCTTCGAGGTCTGCATGCCGGCCCGGTGCTGGATGGCGCCCGAGATGCCGTTGGCCACGTACAGCTGCGGGGAGACCTGCTTGCCGGTCTGGCCGACCTGGCTGCTGTGCGGGTACCAGCCGGCGTCCACGGCCGCGCGCGAGGCGCCGACGGCCGCGCCCAGCGCGTCCGCGAGCTCCTCGACCACGCCGAAGCCCTCGGCGGCACCGACGCCGCGGCCGCCGGAGACCACGATGGCGGCCTCGGTCAGCTCCGGGCGGCCGGAGGACACGCGCGGGGTCCGCGAGGTCACCTTGGCCGCGTTGCCGGTGAACGCGACGGCGACGTTCTCCACCGCGCCGGCGGCCGGGGCGGCCTCCGGGGCGACGGCGTTCGGCTTGACGGTGATGACCGGCGCGCCCTTGCTCACCCGGGAGTCGACGGTGTACGAGGCGGCGAACACCGACTGGGTGGCGATCGGGCCCTGGTCGCCGGCGCGCAGGTCGACGGCGTCGGTGATGATGCCGGAGCCGATCCGCAGCGCGACGCGCGCGGCGATCTCCTTGCCCTCGCCGGAGGACGTCACCAGCACGGCGGCGACGTCGCCGGCCCCGGCGATCTGGGCCAGGGCGTCCACCTTCGGGACGACCAGCTGGTCGGCGAACTCGGCGCCGTCGGCGACGTACACCTTCACCGCGCCGTACTCGCCGGCCTTCGCCGCGATGCCGGCCGCGGCCGCACCGGCGCCGAGGACGACCGCGGACGGCTCGCCGATACGGCGGGCCAGGGTCAGCAGCTCCAGGGCCGGCTTGCGGACCGCACCGTCGGCGTGGTCCACCAGAACGAGAATCTCAGCCATTGCTCAATGTCTCCGTGTTTCGCTGTGGCAGGGGGTGGGTGGCTGGGCGCGCCGGCTCAGATGAACTTCTGGTCGGCGAGGAAGGCGGCGAGCGACTTGCCGCCCTCGCCCTCGTCCTTGACGACCGTGCCCGCGGTCCGCGCCGGACGCGCCGCCACCGACTCGACCGCCGTCCACGAACCCGCCAGACCGACCTCGTCCGCCTCGATGCCCAGGTCGTCCAGGTCCAGCGACAGCACCGGCTTCTTCTTCGCCGCCATGATCCCCTTGAACGACGGGTACCGGGCCTCGCCCGACTGGTCCGTCACCGAGACCACCGCCGGCAGCGCCGCCTCGACCAGCTCGGTCGCCGCGTCACCGTCACGACGACCCCGCACCACACCGCCCTCGACCGACACCTCCGACAGCAGCGTCACCTGCGGCACACCCAGACGCTCCGCCAGCAGCGCCGGCAGCACACCCATCGTGCCGTCCGTCGATGCCATACCACCGATCACCAGGTCGAACCCGGTCTTCTCCAGCGCCTTCGCCAGGACCGCCGACGTCCCGATCACGTCCGTGCCGTGGATGTCGTCGTCGTTCACGTGCACGGCCTTGTCCGCACCCATCGACAGCGCCTTGCGCAACGCGTCCTTCGCGTCGTCCGGCCCCACCGTCAGCACCGTCACCTCGGCGCCCTCGTTCGCCTCCGCGATCCGCAGCGCCTGCTCCACGCCGTACTCGTCCAGCTCCGACAGGAGGCCGTCCACACCCTCCCGGTCGGTGGTGTGGTCGTCCGCGAAACGACGGTCACCCGTCGCGTCCGGGACGTGCTTCACACAGACGACGATCCTCAAGCTCATGAGCGGTTCTCCTGTCACGGGTGCACGGGTGCACTGGATCCATGGCCTCAGGCATGCCGGGGGTACTGAGTGCCAAGTCCGGCCCGGCGCGGCCCGCGCACCGCAAGCACCACCTGGACCGGCATACCGTGTCGGCTCTCTTCGACTGGCGTCAGAGGCTCCACGGAGAGAATACGGCACTCAGTACCCCTCGTAAAGGAACTCAGTACCCTTCCCGGCTCCGGGGGCCGGCCGGCGGCGCGGGAAGCGGACACAAGGTTTCCGCAAGCACCGACCAGATCGCGTCATGGAATCCGCCAGACGCCCCGGGGACCATCGACCCCGGGGCCCGCGAACGGCCCCGAACCTGGGATCAAGGAGGGGGAGAAGGATGACCTTGGTGCACGGGGAACAGGACATCACCACGACGGACGGAACGCGCCGGACGCCGGCGCCCTGGAGCAACAACGGGCCCTGGGAAACCCTGCGGGACCGCAAGGAGGTGCTCGTGGTCGCGCAGACCATGGTGTACGCCAAGCGGCTGCACGACTTCTACTCGCTGCTCGCCCCGGACCTGCGGGTCCACGTGCAGTTCACGGTGGCACCGCACATGTTCAACGGGGGCGCCGCGGAGATCCTCCGGGCGCTGGGCGGCACCGTACTGCCGTGGGAGCAGGCGGTCCGCCGCGAGTTCGACCTGATCCTGGCCGCCGGCTCCCAGGGGATCGAGCAGCTGCACGGCCCGGTCGTCCGGCTGCCGCACGGGGCCGGCAACATCAAGCTGGCCCGGCGCAGCGCCCCGGACGGCGAGCGGGCGGCCATCGGGCTCGGTCGGGACTACCTCTACTGGGAGGGACGGCTCGTCCCCACCTCGTTCGCCCTGGCCCACGAGGAGGAACTGCTCGAACTCCGGCGCGGCTGCCCGGACGCCCTGCCGATCGCCGAAGTGGTCGGCGACCCGTGCTACGACCGCATCTCCGCGGCCCTGCCGCACCGGGAGGACCACCGGAACGCCCTGGGGCTGCGGCCGGACGAGAAGCTGGTGCTGGTCTCCTCCACCTGGGGCGACGGCTCGCTCTTCACCCGGCTCGACGCCGTGCTGCCCAGACTCACCTCGGAACTGCCCCGGCACGGGTACCGGGCCGTCCTGCTGCCCCACCCCAACATCGCGGCCCAGCACTCGGCCTACGCGGTGCGCTCCTGGGCGAAGGCCACCACCCGGGGAGCCGTCACGGTGATCCCGCCCGAGACGGACTGGCGGCCGCTGCTGGTCGCCGCCGACTTCGTCATCGGGGACCACGGCTCGGTCACCCTGTACGGCGCGATGACCGGCGTCCCCGTCCTGCTCGCCGAGTACCCGCACCGGCACGTCAACCCGCGCTCGCCGGCCGCGCAGCTCGCCCGGACCGCCCCCGCGCTCGCCCCCGGGCACCCGCTCACCGGCCAACTCGCCTACGCCGCCGAGCAGTACCGCCCGGAGGACTACGCGGCCATCGCCGACCGGATCAGCTCCGAACCGGGCCGATTCGACCGCAACGCCCGCCGGCTGCTGTACCGCGTCCTCGGGCTCGGCCAGCCGGCGCACACCCCGGATCCGGAACCGCTCCCGCTGCCCGAACCGCTGGACGCGATCGCGGCGGCCGACGCGCGGCGGGCCGGATGACCGCCGCGCTGCACACGGTGCGCCTGGCGCCGGTCCGCCCCGGCGGGCACGACGGCTCGGCGACCACGCTGTTCGAGGCCCGGGTGACGTCCACCACCGGCGTCCGCCACGGGCTGCTGGCCGCCGACCCGGCGGCGGCGGCGGAGCGGCCGGGGCCCGGGTTCGTGGACGAGCACCTCGTGCTCGACCTCACCGAGCCCGGCGGCCTGCGCTGGCGCCGGCACGCCGACGTGCTGCACCTCGGTCCCGTTCCGGTGGTGGACGCCCACGCACGGCTCGCGGGACTGCTCTCCGCGCACCCCGGATGTGCGGTGGCCACGGCCGAACACCGTCCGGGAGCGGTGCTGGTGCTCGCCCGGACCGGGGAACGGCTCGTCCTGCGGGCCTCCGGGCCGGGCGGCGGGCCCGTCCCGCCGCCGGCCCTCGGCTCGCTGGCGCACGCCTGGCTGGCGGCCGGACGGACGCTGGACGAACTCGACCGGGTCAGCGCCGCCGGGTGCCGTACCCCGGGCTCCGGGTGCCGCACCCCGGGCTCCGAGTGCCGTACCCCGGGCTCCGGGTGGAGCCGGCTCACGCCTCCGGTTCGCCCGGGCAGGGAGTGACGGCGCCGTCCACACCGTACGCGGCGAGGCGGTCGGCCAGTCTGGCCGCCTCGGCCGCGGCACCGACCTCCTGGTACCGGGCCCTGGACTGCTCGAACCGGGCCCGCGCCGCGTCCGGTCGGCCCCGCAGTTCCTCGACCTGCCCGGCGAACTCCAGCGTCCGCGCCTCCCAGTGCGCGGACAGCCGGGCCCGGAACCCCGCCAGAGCCTCCTCCAGATGGGCCTCGGCACGCTCGTACGCACCCAGCCGGCCGTGCGCCAGGCCCAGGAAGGCCGTCGCGCGGGCCGCCTCGTAGTCGTCCTCGATCGAGGCCAGCTCGCGGCCCGCCCGCTCGACCGGCTCCACCGCCTCGGCCGCCCGGCCGGCCAGCAGCAGCACCTCGCCGTACGCCAGCCGGGCCAGCGCCGAACCGCGCAGGTAGTCCTCGGCCTCGCGGAGCCGGACCACCTCGTGCAGGCACTCGGCGGCCGTGTCCAGCCGGCCGGCCATCCGGTGGGTCTGGCTGAGCCCGTACAGCGCGTCCGCCTGCACCAGCGGACGGCCCAGCTCCCGGGCGAGGACGAGGGCTTCGGTGAACCAGCGTGCCGCCTCCTCCCCCTCCCCCGCGTTCCGCAGTCCGTTCCCGCCGTCGGTCAGCATCCGCAGCTCGCCGCTGCGGGAGCCGGCCGCCCGGGCCGCGTCCAGGCCGATCCGGGTGGCCTCCACCCACAGCCGGGCCGGGCGCAACCGCAGGAACAACGGCCACATGGCGTCCGCGAGTTGCCACGCCGCCGCGGGGCGGTCCAGTTCCCCGCACCAGCGCAGGACGCCCGCCAGCCGGTCGCGTTCCGCGTCGTACCACTCCAGGGCCGGGACGTCGCCCCCGAACTCCCGGGCCGGGTGGACGGGGCGGCTGCGGTAGTCGCGGGCGAGGGTGCGGTGGGTCGGCGAGACGACCGCCTCGGCGGCCGTGGCCGAGGCGAGGTACCAGTCGACGAGCCGGTCCAGCGCGGCCCCGGTGGACCCGGCCTCCCGGACCCGCACCCCGTGCGCCCGGGCGTGCAGCCGCACCAGGTCGTGGAAGCGGAACCGCTCCGGCCCGGTCTCCTCCAGCAGGTGCACATCGATCAGACCGTCCAGCAGCCGATCGGCCCCGGCCGCGTCCACGTCCGCCAGCACGGCGGCGTTCTCCAGGGTGAACTCGGCGAAGGGCAGCAGGCCCAGCAGCCCGTAGAGCCGGGCGGCCTCCGCTTCCAGCACGCCGTAGGACGCGTCCAGCAGGTCCCGCACCGTCTCCCCCTCCACGTTCAGCACCGCCAGCCGGTCGGTGCCGCGGCCGAGCATCTCGGCGGTCGCCGCGAGCGACTGGGCCGGGCGCGCCGCGATGCGGGCCGCCGCCAGGCAGATCGCCAGCGGCAGCCCGGCACAGGCCTCCACCACCTCGGCCGCGGCGGCGCGCTCGTCGACCACCCGGTGCCTGCCGACCCGCGCGGCGAGGATCTCGGTGGAGGCCTCCCGGGCGAGCGGACCCAACGGCCGGAACACCGCACCGTCGATGCCCAGCCCGGTGAGCCGGCGGCGGCTCGTCACCACGACCACCGTGTGGTCCGAGCCGGGCAGCAGCGGCCGCACCTGGGCGGCCGTCGAGGCGTTGTCCAGCAGCACCGCGATCCGCCGCTCCGCCGCCAGCGAGCGCCAGAGCGCGGCCCCCTCCTCCAGGCTCCCGGGCACCGGGGAGATCCCGAAGGCCCGCAGGAAGCCGCCGAGGGCCTCGGCCGGGTCGGCGGGGCCACCGGGCGCGTAGCCGCGCAGGTCCGCGTACAGCTGGCCGTCCGGGAAGCGGCCGGCCTGGCCGCGCAGCCACTGCGCGGCCAGCGCCGTCTTGCCGACCCCGGCGGGGCCGGTCACCACGAGGGTGACGTCCGCCGCCCCGGCGTCGGGGGCCAGCGAGCGGTCCAGCGCCGCCAGGTCCGCCTCCCGCCCGATCAACCGCCGCGGACAGGGCGGGAGTTGCCTGGGCGTGGGCAGGGCGGAAGCGCCGTGCAGGTGCAGCCCGCCGTGGATCGTTCCGGCCTGCACCACCGGACCGGCGACCGTCGTGGCACCGGCCAGCGAGTTCCGCACCACTCCGTACGGCAGGTTGACGTCGTTCACCGGCGCCCGCCGACCACGGTCGATCCTGTCACTGGGCCCCCCGGCCTCGGACGAATTACCCCTGCGGCGCTATCACATGACGCTTCGTCACGTCGAGACAATTCCCAAAAGCATGGGCACCGAACCCTGCGGTGGTATGGCCGATTACCTCACGTGCATGCGATGCTCACCCGCGACACGGCAAGCTGGTAGCCAACCGGCGGGGGGCGTCATCTTGAGGTTCCATCTCCTGGGTTCAGTTGAACTGTCGGTGAACGGAGAGCCATTGGCCATTCCGTCCGACAAGCGGCGCCAGTTGCTGGCCGCCCTCGCCCTGGAGGTCGGAAGGCCGCTCTCCCACGACTCGCTCGCATACAGACTGTGGGGTGAGGATCCCCCGCCCAGCGCTCTGACCAGCCTGTACAGCCACGTTTCCCATCTGCGCACCCTGCTGGGACGGGCCGCCCGGAGCACGTCGGCGACAGAGCCCCGGGAGCCGCCCTCGATCGTCACCAAATCGCATACGTACACTCTGCGGACGGATCCCCTGCTGATTGACTGGTACCTGTATCTGGACCTCTCCGAACAAGCCGGACTACTCGCCGAGAACGGACAGGACCACCAGGCCAGAACCGTGCTGAGCCGCGCCGCGAGCCTGTGGCGCGGCGAGCCCCTGGCCGGCCTGCCGGGCAGCTGGGCCCGGACCACTCGTACCACCATGGCCGACCAGCACTTCACCACCACACTGCGCCGGGTCGAGATCGACCTGCGCATCGGCCGCTTCGCCGAACTGATCCCCGAGCTCACCGCACTGCGCGAGGACCGCCCCACCGACGAGCGCCTTGCCGGCCACCTGATGACCGCGCTCTACGCCGTCGGTCGACAGACCGACGCGCTGGCGGTCTACCCCGCCGTCGCCCGGCTGCTCCACGCCCACTTCGCCACCGAACCCGGCGAACAGCTCACCCGCCTCCACCAGCTCATCCTGCACGGCGAACCGCTCCCCGGCTCGGGGGTGCGGACCGGGACCGCGCCGGCCCCCCGCCCCGCGGCCGTGCCACCCGAGGACGTCCCCGGGCGGCACCGTCTGATCGGCCGGGAGGACGACCTGCGCCGTGTCCTGCCCGGCCCCGACACCCGGCTCGCCCGGGGCGGGGTGGTCACCGTCTCGGCGATCCTCGGCATGCCCGGAGTCGGCAAGACCACCCTCGCCCTGCACGCCGCCGACCTGATGCGCGAGCACTTCCCGGACGGCTACGTCCACCTCAACCTGCGCGCCCACGTCGGCAACCAACCGCCGCTCACCCCGGAGGCGGCGGGTGCCCTGCTGCTCAGACGCCTGGGCGTGCCCGCCACCACCATCCCACTGGACGCCGACGAGGTGTTCGCCCTCTGCGCCGAGGAACTGTCCTCGCGCCGCGCCGTCGTCGTACTCGACGACGCCTCCAACGCCGCTCAGGTCCGCCCGCTGCTGCCGCCCGCCCCGTCCGCCCTGATCCTCGTCACCAGCCGCCAGCGGCTCACCGAACTCCCGGGCGCCCGACCGGTGTTCCTGGACGTGCTCACGGTGGACGACGCCGTGGCCCTGTTCGCTGACGTGGTGGGACCCGAGCGCTCGACGGACACCGCGAGCATCATCGAGATCGTCGAGCGCTGCGGCCACCTGCCCCTCGCCATCGAGATCGCCGCCAGCCGCTTCAAGGGCCGCCCGTCCTGGACCCTCGGGCACTTCGCCCGGCGCTTGTCCAGGACGCACGGCCGGCTCGGGGAGATCCGCACCGGCTCGGCCAACATCGCCCAGGTCTTCGAGCTGTCGTACCGCTACCTCTCCGCCGGCCAGCGATCGGCCTTCCGACTGCTCGGCCTGTACCCGGGACCGGATTTCGGTGTGCACGCGGCGGCGGCGCTGCTCGGGCGTTCGATCGATGAGACGGACGAGGTTCTGGAGGCCTTGCTGAACTGCCACCTGATCCAGGAGATCGCGCCCGAACGGTACCAACTCCATGATCTCCTCAGGGAGTTCGCGACAGCATTGGGGGTGGAAAAGGATCAGCGGAAAGCAGCCGCCGATCGACTGATCCGCTTCGCCCTGCACGCCGCCGACCGCGCGGACCGCCTGCTCTATCCGCACAGATCGAGATCCGAGCTTCCGGACGATCAACAACTCGGCTACCTGGCAGAGCTGTTGACCGATATTGAGATGAACTCACCCGAATCGGCGAGGACTTGGCTGGAGACTGAACACGCCGCCCTGATCGCCCTGACAACGCAGGCGCCCCGCGCCGGCGTCGCGGAGAGCGGCGCCTGGCTCGCCCATGTCCTGGCCGGCCACCTGGACGCCGAGGCCTACTGGAGCGAGGCGCAGAGCCTGCACCGGGCAGCCGCAGCCCACTGGCGGTCGCAGGCGAACGACCGACAGGAGGCGCGGGCACTGATCGACCTCGGCGCGACACTCGCCAACGCCTCCCGCTACGAGTCCGCGGCCGAGGCCCTCGAACGAGGCCTCGGCCTGGCCCGGACCGAGGGTGACCTGGACGCGGCGGCGAACGCCCTCAACCTCCTCGGGCGGCTGCGGTGGGAGCAGACCAGGCTGCATGAGGCCCTGGCGATCCAGCAACAGGTACTGGCCATCCGGGAGGACCAGGGCGACCAGTGGAACTCCGCTCGCTGCCTGGTCAACATCGGCATTCTGCACCGTTCACTGGGGGACGAGAAATCGGCACTCACCGTCTATGGCGAAGCGTTGCTACTGGCCCGGAAATTCGATGACCGGGTCCTTGAATTCCGGGCACTGAACAACACCGGGGAGCTCCACATCAGCGCCGGACGAAATTCAACGGCCCGGGGGATATTTGAAAGGATTCTGGACGCCGCCGACAATGCGGTTCCCCCACTGGATCTGTCCGTGGCCCGCGCCAACCTCGCAGAAACGCTGGAAATCCCGGACGAGCTGGAAATCGCCCTCGCGCTCTACCGGTCGGCCCTGGCGACTTTCCGCGAGTTCGGAACCGTCCGCCACGAGGCCGATGGCCGCAACGGGCTCGGTCAGACCCTGCTCGCCGCCGGTCGCCACGAGGAAGCCCGGGAACAGCACGCGCTCGCATTGGAGCTCGCACGCTCCATCGGCACCGGCCGCGAGCAGGCGGCTGCCCTGCGCGGCCTGGGCCGCTGCGAGGCGGCAGCCGGAAACCCGTCCGCTGCCCTCGCCCATCTGACAGCGGCCGTCGCTCTCGCCGAGCAGGTCGACATCGCGGACGAGGCCGCGCGCGTCCGCTCCGCGCTCACCGAACTTGAATCGCGTTTTTCATATGATCGTCCTTCCTCGAAATAAAGTTCGAGACTCGGACGCTGATTTGGATCCTTCGGTCCGGTTATGCAAAGCTCTGCGCATCAAGCGGCTCCCGCCGACCGAACCGGACCAGAAAGCAAGAGCGCCATGTGCATGTTCATCTACATAGCCCACCAGATCCTCACTTCGAGTCCGATCTGGTGCTAGGCGCGTAGGACGACGGCCGCCTCTCCCGTGTACACCCGGAACGTCAGCGTCTCCTGAAGGTAGAGCTGAATCGTTTCGGCATCGTGGGAGAGGTAGCCCACCGAGGCGTCCTGGCCGAGGAAGAGCTCGAAGTCGCCGCCGCGGGCGGAGAGCAGGTAGGCGCCTTCGATGGCCGGGGCCCAGATGATGTCCCCGTCGAGGAGGCGGGCGATGTGGTTGTGGACGGGGTAGCCGTGGTCGCTGGTCTCGTTGACCGCGGTGAAGGCGTCCGCGCCGAGCAGGAGCGAGTACGGGCCGCCGACGCCGGCGAGGCGGAGGGCGGTGAGCCCGCGGCTGACGGCCTCCGGGTATTCCCTGACGTCCTGCGGGAGTTGGACCGCAGGGTTGGTGGAGGCGGCACGGATGCCGTCGATGCCGGCGGCGCGGTAGCCCTCGAAGACGGCGCGGTCCTCGGCCAGGGCGAGCTTGCGACCGGCGTCCTTGACGGGCTGCCAATCGGAGTCCCGGGAGCCGCGTTCGACGTCGTCCACGGCGTCGCGGCGGACGGTGAAGGGGACGCGCAGCTCGACCACCGGCTGGGCGGCGCGGGCGCGGGCCTGGATGCCGTCGGTCGGGGGGTCGATGGCGGTCAGGTGGCCGGTGCCGACGGCCGCGAGGGTGGCGCCCTCGGGGCCGTTGAGGTCGACCACCCGGCGGCCGGCGATGTGGAGCTTGAACGTCTGGCGGGCCTCCTCCTCGATCTCCTCCCACGCGGCGGCGGAGATCGGGGCGAGGTCCCGGTGGAGGTTGTTCATGTGCGGGGTCCTGTTCAGGTGGTCTGTCAGGGCGTCTGTCAGGGGGTCTGCTTGAGGCTTCCGATGCCGAGCGAGCCGTCCCCGGCACCGGCCGCGGAAACGGGGACGGCCACGGGAACGGCCGCAGGGACGGGGACGGACGCGGAAGCGGCCGGCGCCGGCGGCGGGGAGTCGAGGAAGTCGGCGGTCGGGACGAAGAACAGCCCGCCGGTGACGGCGGTGGAGAAGTCGAGCAGCCGGTCGGTGGTGCCGGGCGGGTTGCCGACGAACATGTTGCGCAGCATCTCCTCGGTCACCCCGGGGTCGGCCGCGTAGCCGATGAAGTAGGTGCCGACCTCGCCGTCGCGGCCGGCGGAGCCGAAGGTGCCGTACGGCATGTTGAAGCGGACGATCTGCCGTTCCTCGCCGTCCGGCCCGGTGATCACGGTGAGCGCCACGTGCGAGTCGGCGGGTTTGACGTCGTCGGACAGCTCGATGTCGTCGAGCTTGGTGCGGCCGACCGCCCCCTCCTGCTGCTCGACGCTCAGCGCGTTCCAGGTGTCCATGTCGTGCACGTAGCGCTGCACGATGACGTAGCTGCCGCCGGTGAACTCCGGGTCCTCGGCGCCGATCAGGGCCGCGCGTTCGGCGGCCCGGCCCTCCGGGTTCTCGGTGCCGTCGACGAAGCCGAGCAGGTCCCGGTCCTCGAAGTACTTGAAGCCCTGGACGGAGTCGACGACGGCGGCCGACCCGGCGAGCCGTTCGGTGAGTTTCGCGGCCAGTTCGAAGCAGAGGTCCATCCGCTCGGCCCGCAGGTGCAGCAGCAGGTCGCCGGGGGTGGCCGGGGCCCGGTGGCGGGGGCCGGCCACCTCCCGGAAGGGGTGCAGGGCGGACGGGCGGGGGCCCGCGAAGAGGCGGTCCCAGAGTTCGGAGCCGATGCCGGTGACGCAGGTGAGGGCGCCCTTGGGGGCGCGGAAGCCGACGGCGCGGCGCAGTCCGGCGAGCTCGGGCAGCAGGTCGCGGACGGCGTCCTCGCGGCCGGGTTCGACGGTGAGGACCAGGAAGACGGCCGCGCTGGTCAGCGGGGAGAGCACGGCTTGCGGTTCGGTCTGCATGGTCGTGACCTCTCTCGGGACGCCCGGGAGGCGTCCCATTCGGCGCGGTAGTCGGCGAAGATCTGCTGGAGGTGGTGTCCGATCTTCAGGTAGTCGAGGTCGTCCAGGTTCGCGAGCGAGACCCGCACGGACCACTCGGGCCCGTCGAAGCCGCCGCCGTTGAGCAGCACCGCACCGGTCTGCTCGGCGAGCCGGAACAGCGGCTCGGTGGGCTCGTAGTTCTTCTCCAGGAAGGTCGCGAAGTCCTTGCCCGCGACCCGCAGGCGCGGCGCGGGGACGCCGGGCGGGGGATGGACCAGCACTGATCCGATCATGGGAATGATTACATCGCAAAGCGGACAATCCAGCACGGCCGGCGCATAGCCGAACGGCCCCGCCGGAAGCCGTTCCGACGGGGCCGTTCGACGCGGGCCGTTCGATGCGGACCGTTCGACGCGGGCCGTTCGACGCGGACGGGCGGCCCTCCCCCGCGGACGCCGGGCGGGTTCAGACCCGCAGCGCCGCCAGCTGCTCGGCGAACGGCACCACCTGCTCGGGCAGCTCCGGCGCCGCCGGGCCGCGCCCGGCCAGCAGCGCCGCCAGCTCCCCGGCCGCCCGGTCGATCCGGCGCGGCAGGCCGTCGGTGAGCCCGTCCCCCGCCGTGCCCCAGTCGTCGGTGGCCGCGTAGACGGCGGTCGGCAGCACCACCGCGCGCAGGTAGCTGAACAGCGGGCGGACGGCGTGCTCCAGGGCGAGCGAGTGCCGGGGCGTGCCGCCGGTGGCGGCGATCAGCACCGGCTTGCCGGTGAGCGCGTCGTTGTCGATCACGTCGAAGAAGGACTTGAACAGACCGCTGTACGAGGCCGTGAAGATCGGCGTCACCGCGATCAGGGCGTCCGCCTCCGTCACCGCCCCGATCGCCGCGCGCAGCCCGGCGCCGGGGAAGCCGGTGACGAAGTTGTTGGCGATCTCCACCGCCAGGTCCCGCAGTTCGACCACGGTGACGTCCACCTCGCGGCCCTCCGCGGCGAGCCGGCGCACGGTCGAGTCGGTGAGCCGGTCCGCCAGCAGCCGCGTCGAGGACGGCTTGCTCAGTCCGGCGCTCACCACCACCAGCTTGTACGCGGTCACTTGGCCACCTCCGCCTTCTCGTTCTCCCGCGCGTCCCGGGCCGCGACCAGCGCGGCGTGGGTCGGCCCCTGCGGCACTCCGGCCGGGCGGCCCTTGGCGAACTCCTCGCGCAGCACCGGCACGACCTCCTCGCCGAGCAGGTCCAGCTGCTCCAGCACCGTCTTCAGCGGTAGGCCGGCGTGGTCCATCAGGAACAGCTGGCGCTGGTAGTCGCCGAAGGTCTCGCGGAAGGCCAGGGTCTTCTCGATGACCTCCTGGGGGCTGCCCACGGTCAGCGGGGTCTGCTCGGTGAACTCCTCCAGCGAGGGCCCGTGCCCGTAGACCGGCGCGTTGTCGAAGTACGGACGGAACTCGCGCACCGCGTCCTGGGAGTTCTTCCGCATGAACACCTGCCCGCCGAGGCCGACGATCGCCTGCTCGGGCGTGCCGTGGCCGTGGTGCGCGTAGCGCTCGCGGTAGAGCTCGACCATCCGCCGGGTGTGCTCCTGCGGCCAGAAGATGTTGTTGTGGAAGAAGCCGTCGCCGTAGTAGGCGGCCTGCTCGGCGATCTCGGGGCTGCGGATCGAGCCGTGCCAGACGAACGGCGGGACGTCGTCCAGCGGGCGCGGGGTGGAGGTGAAGCCCTGCAGCGGGGTGCGGAAGCGGCCCTGCCAGTCCACGACCTCCTCGCGCCACAGCTGGTGCAGCAGCGCGTAGTTCTCGACCGCGAGCGGGATGCCCTGGCGGATGTCCTGGCCGAACCAGGGGTAGACCGGGCCGGTGTTGCCGCGGCCCATCATGACGTCCACCCGGCCCTCGGCCAGGTGCTGGAGCATCGCGAAGTCCTCGGCGATCTTCACCGGGTCGTTGGTGGTGATCAGCGTGGTCGAGGTGGAGAGGATGATGCGGTCGGTCTGCGCGGCGATGTAGCCGAGCATGGTCGTCGGCGAGGACGGGACGAACGGCGGGTTGTGGTGCTCGCCGGTCGCGAAGACGTCCAGGCCGACCTCCTCGGCCTTGCGGGCGATGGCCACCATCGCCTTGATCCGCTCGTGCTCGGTGGGGGTGCGGCCGGTGGTGGGGTCGGTCGTCACGTCGCCGACGGAGAAGATTCCGAACTGCATGCTGCTCACCCGTCCCAGGTAGTCCAACTTTCAACCACCTTAGCACCCCGGCGCGGATCGTTATTCCCGCCAGTCCCGTTCCCGCCGGTCCCGTTCCCGCCGGCCCCGTTCCCGGCGGTCGGCGCCGGCCGCGGAACGCGGACCCGCCCCGGGCGGGGCGCCGTAGCGCTCCGCCCGGGGCGGTCACCTGTCCGTTTGCCGTTCCCGGCTCACATTTCGCTCGTGACGCTCACCCCGCTGAAGCCCTGCTGGGCGTAGAGGCTGAAGAAGATGTAGCCACCGGCCGGCGGGTCCGTGACGGTCAGCGTCTCGGAGTTGTCCGGGCCGGCCGAGTGCGTGGTGCTGCTCTCGGTGTACGCCCAGCCGGTCGGGTTGTAGTAGAGGTCGCCGTTGCCGGTGCCCCCACTGGTGGTGATCTTCACCTGCTTGGTGCCGGCCGGCACCAGCAGGTAGAAGTGCGCGTAGTTGCCCGTGGTCGCCGCGACGTTGCTGCGGGTGCAGTTGGCGGCCAGCAGACGGGTGTCGGTGGCGGTGCACTCCGGCAGCTGCGGCGTGGTGGGCGTACCGCCCCCGTCGGTGGCGCAGGCGCCCGCGGCGCACCTGGTCAGCCAGCTGTCGAAGTCGGCGTCGTAACGGGTGCCGATGGTGGTCTTCAGGATGGTGCGGGCACCGTTCCAGTCACCGACGCGGTACTTGGCGAGGACCGCGTCCATGTCGGAGCGGTGCTGCTCCAGCATGTAGCGCACGGCCAGGTACCCCCAGCGGTACACCCGGTCCTGGTCGCCGTAGGCGGTGTCGAAGAGGTCGCTCAGCCGGTAGGTGTGGCGGCCGGCCGCCGCGATGGCCGCGTCGTTGTTGACCTTGCGGTACGACCAGGAGACGTACTCGGCGAAGCCCTCCACCCACCAGACGGTCGGGGTGGTCATGCCGGCGTCGAAGTCGCCGTACATGTCGAACCGGCCGTCGAGGTAGTGGGTGTACTCGTGGTTGAGGTTCCAGATCTCGAAGGACGGGCGGGCCCACTCGGCCTCGTAGCAGAGGAAGCGCGGCTGGTTGCCGGCCGTGGCCGGCTCGCCCTCCAGGTACATGCCGCCGTTGTTGGTGTCGATGCCGTAGATCGCGGCGGCGAGCACCTGGTAGTCGAGCGAGGAGTGGAAGACCACGACCTCGATCGTGTTGTTGCCGTCGTCCTTGACCGGGCCGCTGTCCTTGGCCACCGCGTGGAAGAACGCGTCCTGGCCGTTCAGGCTGGTGCAGGCGGTGCCGACCTGGGTGCTGTCCAGCGCCTGGGCGAGGATCGTGATGCTCGGGCTGCAGGTGTGCTTCACGGTCAGCACGCCGGCCTTGAGCTGGTCGGCCTTGTTGCAGGTGCCGTAGTACGAGCAGTTGCCGGCGTCGTAGTAGTCGACGCCCTCGGCGACCGCGGCCCACTGGTAGACGGTGCGGCCCTTCGGCTCCGAGGTGCCGACCAGCCCCTTGGCGAGGGGGCGGACCTTGGCCTGGAGAGCCGTGTCCTTCAGGAAGCGGGTGAGCTCCTTGGTCGCGTTGTAGACCAGCACGCCGTAGGTGTCGCCGAGCAGGGCGTTGTTGCGGGTCGCGAAGTCGGACAGCGCGTCCAGCACGCTCGGGTCGGCCTCGACGGCGGCGTCGAAGCCGGGCACCTGGTGACCACGGAACAGCACGGTGAAGACCGGGTTGACGGCCCACGCCATGCCGGCCGGGTTCCAGGTGTCGGCCTTGTAGTCGCCCAGCAGCCGCTTGACGACCGGCAGGTAGCGGACGTTCTCCTGGGCGCTGTCGATCAGGGTGACGGCCTCGCCCAGGATGGGCCCGTTGCCCGCCGCGACGTCGCGCGAGTGCGCGCTGTTGAAGAAGGCGTCCAGGCCGGACTGGATCGCGGTCTTGAGGCCGGCGCCGTACTCGCCGACGTCCTGCTTGTGGTACCACTGCGCGAAGTAGCCGGCGCGCAGGTAGAGCACCAGCTGCTCGACCGACGTGCTGTTGTCACCGGGGTAGTTGGCCGCCGCGTCGCGCAGCGCGTAGGCCACCGTGCTCATCTGCTCCTCGCGGAACGCGCCGCGCGCGTCGCCGCCGGTGAGCTGGAACAGACTGTTGATGCACTGGATGTCGGCGTCCTTGATGTGCTGGACCAGGTCGCCGCCGGTCCGGCCGGAGAAGTCGCCGACGGTACAGGGCTTTTCGGCCGCCGCGCCGAGGCGCAGGGCCTTGGCGGTCGGCCGGACCTCGGCCGGCCGGGTGTCGACCGGGAGCGGGGCGCGCTGGTCGGTCGAGGCCAACTGCTGCCCGCTGTCGGCTCGTTCGGGGGCGCCGGTGGCGGGCTGCGGGGCCGGTCCGGTGGGGACGGGCGTGGGCGTGCCGCCGGGGGTGGGGGCGGCGGGAGCGGCCTGGGACTGCGGGGCGAACAGGCCGACCGCCAGGAACAGGGACAGGACGAGCGTCAGCAATCGTGCCAGCTGCGGGAGTCGCAGCAGACGTGAAGGACTCACGTGGGGGCCTCCGGGCCGTCGTCGGCCGCGACGTGGGGCGCGGCCGGTGGGGGTGTCGAGGACCGTTGGTGACGGCGCCGCGTGGGGGGCGGTTCCGTCGGGCACGGTGGGGGGTGTGACATGTACCATGGCACATCTCACATGGCCTTGGGAACCCGGGGCGTTGTGCGCAGTTCGCGGGGAATTCAGGTGGGACCGGTGATGACGGTCCGTCAACAGACCCGCCCCGGGCGGGGCGCTGTCGCGCTCCGCCCGGGGCGGTCACCTGTCTGGTTGCCGAGGTCGGCTCACATTTCGCTCGTGACGCTCACCCCGCTGAAGCCCTGCTGGGCGTAGAGGCCGAAGAAGACGTAGCCGGCCGGCGGGTTGGTGACGGTCAGCGTCTCCGAGTTGTCCGGGTTGGTCGACCGGAAGACGTGGGAGTTGGTGTAGGCCCAGCTGCCCGGGTTGTAGTAGAGGTCGCCGTTGCCGGTGCCGCCGCTGGTGGTGATCTTCACCTGCTTGGTGCCGGCCGGCACCGTCAGGTAGAAGTGCGCGTAGTTGCCCGTGGTCGCCGCGACGTTGCTGCGCACGCAGTTGGCGCCCAGCTGCCGGACGTCACCTCCGGCGCACTCCGGCAACTGCGGCCGGCCCGGCGTGTCGGCGGCACAGGCGCCGGCGGCGCACCTGGTCAGCCAGCTGTCGAAGTCGGCGTCGTAACGGGTGCCGATGGTGGTCTTCAGGATGGCGCGGGCACCGTCCCAGTCACCGGCCCGGTACTTGGCGAGGACCGCGTCCACGTCGGATCGGTGCTGCTCCAGCATGTAGCGCACGGCCAGGTACCCCCAGCGGTACACCCGGTCCTGGCTGCTCCTGGCGTAGACCGTGTCGAAGAGCTCGCTCAGCTTGTAGGTGTGCTGCGAGGCCACCGCGACGGCGTCGGTGTTGACGGCCTTGCGGTACGACCAGGAGACGAACTCCGCGAAGCCCTCGACCCACCAGTCGATCGGCTGGACCTGGCCGGCGTCGTAGTCGCCGTACACGTTGAACCGGCCGTCGAGGTAGTGGGTGTACTCGTGGTTGAGGTTCCAGATCTCGAAGGACGAGGCCCACTTGTTCTCGTAGCAGACGAAGCGCGGCTGGTTGCCGGCCGCGGCCGGGTCGCCCTCCAGGTACATGCCGCCGTTGTTGGTGCTGATGTCGAAGATGACCGCGGCGAGCACCTTGTAGTCGAAGTCGGTGTGGAAGACCACCACCTCGATCGTGCCGTTGTTGTCGTCCCTGACCGGGCCGCTGTCCCTGGCCACCGCGTGGAAGAACGCGTCCTGGCCGGTCAAACTGGCGCAGGCGGCTCCCAGTTGGGTGCTGTCCAGCGCCTGGGCGACGATCGTGATGCTCGGGCTGCAGGTGTACTTCACGGTCAGGTTGGCGGCCCTGAACTTCGCCGGGTCGTCACAGATGCCGTAGTACGCGCAGTTGCCCTTGTCGTAGTGCAGCGCCCACCAGGTCAGGGTGCCGCGCACGTACTTGCTGGGACCGCTCGGCGAGGACTGCGCGATCTGGGGGCTCACGTACGGGCGCAGCTTGGGCAGGAACTCCGGGTACTGCATGAACCGGCCCAGCTCGGTGGCCGCGTTGTAGACCATCGGGCCGAGGTCGGTGCCGATCAGGTCGTGGTTGCGGCTGGCGAAGGTGAACAGGGCGTCCATGACGCCCGGGTCGGCGTTGACGACGGCGCGGTACCCGGCCTGATCGGGGCCGCGGGAGAGCGTGAAGAAGACCGGGTTCACCGCCCAGGCCATGTTGGCCCTGCTCCAGGCGGCACTGTCGTAGTCGTTCAGCAGGCGCCGGATGACGGGCAGGTAGTGGCCGGCGTCCTGGGTGCTGTCCATCAGCGTGGTCGCCCCGAACAGCGGGCCGGCGTTGTCGGGCGTGACGTCCCGCGAGCGGGGGTTGGCGTAGAACGCGTCCAGTGCGGCACGGCTCGCGGTGAGCAGGGCGTCACCGTAGGGGCCGACCACCTTCTCGTTGTAGAACTCGACGTAGTAGCCGGCCTGCAGGTAGAGCATCAGCTCCGAGATCGAGCCGCTGTCGTTGCCCTGGTAGCTGTTGGCGGCGTCGCGCACCGCGTACGCCACCGAGACCATCTGGGACTCGCGGAACGCGTTGACGGCGTCGCCGAGGCCGATCTTGAACAGCGAGTTGATGCACCAGTAGTCACTGGACTTGATCTGCTGGACCAGGGCGCTTCCGGTGCGGCTGGTGAAGTCGCCCACGTTGCAAGGCTTTTCGGCCGCATCGGCCGCCTCGGCGCCGAGGCCCAGGGCCTTGGCCACCGGCTGCTGCTCGGGCGCCAGGCCTGGCACCTGGGGCGCGAGGGGCTCGGGCAGCGGCTGATCCGAGGTGGAACGCCTCCCGCCGTCCATCTTCGCCATGGCCCGGTCGGCCGGGTTCTCGCCGGTGGCCGACGGTGGCGCCAGCCGGGTGGGCGTGGTGGTGGGGGTCTCACCGCCGGGGGTGGAAGCGCCAGGGGTGGGGGTGGGGGCGGCGGCCTGGCTGAGCGGGGCGAACACGCCGATCGCCAGAACGAGGGTCAGAACGAGCGTCAACAGTCTTGCCAACTGCGGGACTCGCAGTAAGCGTCGGCCATTCACGTGGGGGCCTCCGGGCCGTCAAAGGCCGCGAGTTGGGGCGCGGCCTACGGTGGAGCGAGGTCCGTCGGCGACGGCACCGCGTGGGGCGGTTCCGCCGTGGAGACGGTGGGGATGTGCCATGTACCATTGCACACATCACACAACATTGTGAAGGCCTTTACCCAAGGCCCACCCATCCACGACAGCGGAAAGGGCACGGCGACGAGTCGTCACCGTGCCCTTTCCGCTTGCGAAGGAGGGGATTCCGGGAATTCCCGGAATCCCCCTCCCGGAGCGGCTACTTGCGGAGCATCTACTTGCGGAGCAGCAGGATCACGCCCGCCGTCACCAGGCCGACCACGACGGCGGCCACGCCGTACGCCAGGCGGTGCGCCCGCAGCACCGGCAGGAAGCGGTCCACGGCGTAGCGGCCGGGGCCGGTCAGGGCGAGTGCCGCGGCGCCCGCGGTCAGCAGCAGCTCGTACTCGCTGCCCTTCGGGGCGAAGAAGCCGCCGCCCCAGGTGACGGCTATCGCGTTGACCATCGTGCCGACGATCGCGGCGCCCGCCAGCGGGGTCAGCAGGCCGACGGCGAGGGCGAGTCCGCCCAGCGTCTCGGTGAGGCCGGCCACCACGGCCATGGCGTCGCCGGCCGGGTAGCCGCTCATGGTGAAGAACTGACCGGTGCCGTCGATCCCGCCGCCGCCGAACCAGCCGAACAACTTCTGGCTGCCGTGCGCGGCCATGGTCAGGCCGAGGGCCAGGCGCAGGAGCAGGAGTCCGGCGTCGTAGGCGTGCGGGGAGGTCGTCGCGGGCCCGGCGGTGTCCCGGGCCGGGCTGACGGTGGTGGTGGCGGCGGTCGTGCTCGGGCTGCTGCTCGGCATGCGCGTCTCCATCGATCGGGGTTCGGTCGTCGTCCGGCGCGGCCGGACGTGGTCACGGGTTGTGGTGGTACGGCGGGCAGGGGTCGTCACCCGGGGCCGTTGTTCAAATTTGAACCGCCGCTCTTCGACCGTACCGCGAAGTTCGAATTTGAACAACTGACGGATCGTCGGCGACTCGCGGAGCCCGTCCGGGCCGGAGAGGGTGGAGGCATGGCTCAACACAGGCACCACCGACGGGAGGCGCGGACCGGCACCCCGTACCCCGAGGCGCTGGACGCCTTCGGCGAGCGCGTCCGGCTCATCACCCCCGGCCAGTGGGACTCCCCCACGCCGTGCAGCGACTGGTCCGTCCGCGACCTGGTCAACCACCTCACCGGCGAGCAGCTCTGGGTACCCGAACTGCTGATGGGCGCCACCGTCGGCGAGGTCGGCGGACGCTTCGACGGCGACGTGCTCGGCGACGACCCGGTCACCGCCTGGACCGACGCCGCCGAGGCCGCCCGGGAGGCCTGGACCGTCCCCGGCGCCACCGAGCTGACCGTCCACCTCTCCTTCGGCGACACCTCCGGCCAGTACTACCTGGACCAGCTCACCACCGACCTGGTGATCCACTCCTGGGACCTCGCCGAGGGCATCGGACGGCTCACCCGGCTCCCGGACGGGCTCGTCGGGTTCGCGCTCGGCGAGTTCGCCGGGTACGGGGACCTCTCCGGCAGCGGGCTCTTCGACCCGCCGGTGCCAGTGCCCGAGGACGCCGGACCGCAGACCCGGCTGCTCGCCCTCGCCGGGCGGCAGGACGGCGGGTGACCGGGCGGCGGCGCGCAGGGTGACCGGACTGCACGACGGAGGGTGACCGGCCGCGCCCGCGCGTGAACGGGCGTGCCTCCGGGTGAACGGGCCGGCGCCGGATACTGGAAGGCGACGGGGGAAGTCTTCCGTGCGAGAGGCGGGCGGGCCATGAGCCGCAGGCCTGACATCCTCGGCGAGTTCACCGCCGACCACCGGGCGGCGATCGAGCTGCTCGACCGGATCGAGTCCGCACCGGCCGACGACCCCGGGCGCGGCGAGCTGATCGCCCGGCTGACCGACCTGCTGTTCACCCACTGCGCCGCCGAGGAGGAACACCTCTTCCCCGTGGTGCAGCACGACGTGCCCGACGGCGGGGCGCTGGTCTTCCGCAGCATCCACGACCACCTGGCGATCGGGCAGTACCTCGCCGACCTCCAGGGGCTCGGCCCCGCCGACCCGGCCCTCGGCACCCTGTTGCGCGGCCTCGCCGAAACCCTGCGACGGCATCTGCGCGACGAGGAGGAGCAGCTCTTCCCGGCCGCCCGCCAAGCCCTGCCGGCGGCGGCCCGCACCGCCCTGGGCGACCGGCTGCGCGCGGACCGGGCCGAGCTGGACGCCCCGGGCTGATCAGGCCCCGGGTCGATCGGCGCCCCGGGCCGGTCGGTTCTCCTGGCCGGTCAGTCCCCCGGACCGATCGGCTCCCCGGCTCCGGTCAGTCCTTCGGGCCGATCACCGCGAACCGGGCGCCCTCGCGGTCCCGCAGCCGGGCCACTCGCCCGTACGGGGAGTCGAAGACCGGCCCGAGCGCACCGCCGCCCAGCTCCACGGCCCGGGCCAGCGCCCGGTCGGTGTCCGGGACGGCGAAGGACACCTCCCAGTGCGGCGGCATCCCGGCCGGGCCGCCCGCCTGCTCCTTGGCCAGCGCCGCGACGCTGTGGCCCTCGGCGCGCAGCACCACCCGGTCGTGCTCCCAGCGGACGTCGAAGCGCTCCGGGTCCCGGCCGTCCCAGCGGAACACCTCGCCGTAGAACAGTGCCGCCGCGAACGGGTCCGGGGTGCGCAGCTCGATCCAGACCGGCGCGCCGGGCACGTCCAGCTTCCGGGCCCGGCCCGGCGGGCCCTCCCAGATGCCGAACACCGCGCCCGCCGGGTCCGCTGCGAAGGCCACCCGCCCGGCGTCGAAGGTCAGCGGGCCGACCGCCAGCGTCGCGCCGCGCTCGCGCACCGCGTCGGCGGCGGCGTCGGCGCTCTCCGTCCCGAAGTAGCTGGTCCACGCGACCGGGATCGCCCCGAAGCCGGCCACGCTCAGTCCGGCCACCGCCTCCCCGCCGGTCACCGCGTGCACGTACGGGCCGAAGCGGTCCGGCCCGGGCTCGAACTCCCAGTCGAGCAGGGGCCCGTAGAACTCCTCGGCATCGTCCAGGTCCCGGGCCATCAGGCTCACCCAGCACGGTACGGCCGCCACACAGCGCACCCTGGCGGCCGTCTCACCGCTGCCCATCGCGAACCTCCTCTGCCCACCCGACCGCCGGGCCCCTCCCGGCTCCGACGACCCACCGGCCGCCCGGGACGCCCACAGCCTAGGCCGCCACCCGCACCGCCCCGGGGACGCCATGCCCGGGATCAGCGCACCCAGTTCTTGAGGGGCTCGGTGTCCAGGGAGATGCCCACCGGGTCGGGCAGCTGGACGGCCTTGCCGAAGGGGAGGGTGTGGACCGTCTCGTAGCGGACGCCGTCGGGCCGGCTGAACACCCTCGCCTCGGCGCTGTCCCGGTCGATCAGCAGGTAGACGGGGATACCGCTCTCGGCGTAGACCCGGGACTTCTCCACGCGAGCACGACGGTCGGCGTCGGAGTCGTAGGAGGTGACCTCCGCGACCATCAGGACGTCATCCGCGTTGGCCCACTCCCCCTGCCCGGCGACGGTGCCGTGCGGAGCGAGTGTGCCGTCCGGATGCGCACGCCCGTCTCGGCACGACTGAACCTGCAGACCGTGGTCGTACATCCACAGCTCGGGCCGCGACTGCACGCAGACCTGCGTCAACCACTCGATGATCATGCCGTGGTCGCCATCCGGCGCGGGTTTGATCCCCAACTTCCCCTTGAGGAGCTCCAGCCGGATACCCTCGACCGTCCGACCCAGGTGACGGGCGAACTCCTCGAACTGCTCGGGCAGCATCTGCGGGCGCTCGGAGATCGCAGCCACGGGCCCCTCCTTCTCCTGGACACCCTTCGGCTCAACGAGGTCCCCGGCGAGTGGTTACGGGCCGCTCGGCACAGATCGCAGCCCAGTCGGCCGAGGCGCGCCCCCCGGGCGTGACGCAGGTCACATGGGGGGCGGAAATTCCGGGGACGGATTCCCCGTTTGCGAGTACGTTGGAAGAAGCGGGGAGAATTTCCCCGGTATCCTGATGAGGAGCAGTCGTCGTGACCACCACCGCCGAGTCGGTCCGTCCCGCCGGGAGCGCGCGTACGCCGAAGTTGCGTGCGGACGCGAGCCGGAACCGGGAGCGGATCGTGCTGGCGGCCCGGGACGCGTTCGTCGAGCACGGTGCGGACGCACCGCTGGACGAGATCGCGAAGCGGGCGGGGGTCGGCAATGCCACGCTGTACCGGAACTTCCCGGACCGGGTGGCGCTGATCCACGAGGTGGCGGTGCTCGTCAAGAACCGCATCCTGGCCCTCGCCGAGACGGCGACGGCCGAGGCGGACGCTCCTGACGGCGGCGGCCCGTTCGACGCCCTCCAGCGGTTCGCGCACGCGTCCGTCGGGGAGAAGGTCGGCGGTCTCTGCACCCTGTTCAGCAACCATGTCGACCCGTTCGACCCGGAGTTGGCCGAGATCCGGGAGCGCCTGCAGGCCGCCGTGGGCGGGCTGATGGAGCGCGCCCGGGCCGCGGGCGAGCTACGGTCGGACGTCGACCACGGTGACCTGTTCATCGCGATGAGCCAGCTGACCCGGCCACTGCCGAACACCGCCTGCCGACTGCTCGACGACTTCGTCCACCGGCACCTGCAGATCTTCCTGGACGGCCTGCGCGCGCCGGCCGCTTCGGTGCTGCCCGGCCGGGCCGCGACCTTCGAGGACTTCCAGCCCCAGAACTGACCCGACCACCAGTACCGACCGCCCGACGGCGCCCTGTCGCGCCCCGGCACACCCTTTCACCGCACCTTCCCGGTGCGGCAACCCGCCGTTCCCGTACGGCACTCGACCGTTCACGCACACCACACGCACCGTGAAGTGAGTACCCCCATGTCTCAAACCGACGCCCGACCGGCGACGCTGCCCGATCCCCGGCGCTGGAAGGCACTGATATTCATCGGCCTCGCCCAGCTGATGGTCGTCCTCGACGCCACCATCGTGAACATCGCCCTGCCGTCCGCGCAGCGCGACCTGGGCATCTCCGACGGAAACCGCCAGTGGGTGATCACCGCCTACGCGCTGGCCTTCGGCGGCCTGCTGCTGTTCGGCGGCCGGATCGCGGACCTCTGGGGCCGCAAGCGGACCTTCATCGTCGGCCTGACCGGCTTCGCCCTCGCCTCCGCGCTCGGCGGCGCCGCGGCCAACACCGCGATGCTGCTCGGCGCCCGCGCGCTCCAGGGCGTGTTCGGCGCGCTGCTCGCGCCGGCCGCGCTGTCGCTGCTCGCGGTGAGCTTCACCGAGGCGCGTGAGCGCGCCAAGGCCTTCGGCATCTACGGCGCGATCGCCGGTGGCGGCGGCGCCATCGGTCTGATCCTCGGCGGCCTGCTCACCGAGTACATGAACTGGCGCTGGACCTTCTTCGTCAACATCCCGTTCGCCATCGTGGCCGCCGTGGGCGCCGTGCTGGTGATCCGCGAGCCCGCCGAGGGCCGCAACCGCAACCGGCTGGACGTCCCCGGCGTGCTGCTGGTGACCACCGGCCTGGTCGCGCTGGTCTACGGCTTCACCCGCGCCGAGTCCGACGGCTGGTCGTCCGGCAGCACCATCGGGCTGTTCGTCGCGGCCGCCGTACTGCTGACCGCCTTCGTGCTGGTGGAGCGCCGGGTCAAGGCCCCGCTGCTGCCGCTGCGCGTGGTGCTCGACCGCAACCGCGGTGGGGTGTACCTGTCGCTGGGCATGGCCGTGATCGGCATGTTCGGTCTGTTCCTCTTCCTGACCTACTACCTGCAGATCGTGCTCGGCTACAGCCCGGTGCTGACCGGCGTCGCCTTCCTGCCGATGGTGGCGGGCATGATCACCGGCTCGACCCAGATCGGCGCCCGGCTGATGACCAGGGTCCCCGCGCGCTACCTGATGGCGCCCGGCTTCCTGGTCGCCTCGGCCGGCATGTTCCTGCTGGCCCACATCGGCGTGGACACCTCGTACCCGGCGCTGATCCTGCCCGGCCTGGTCCTGATGGGCCTCGGCATGGGCACCGCGTTCATGCCGGCCATGAGCCTCGCCACCCACGGCGTCCAGCCGCGCGACGCGGGCGTGGCCTCGGCCATGGTCAACACCTCGCAGCAGGTCGGCGGCGCCATCGGCACCGCGCTGCTGAACACCATCGCGGCCAGCGCGACCACCGGGTGGCTGGCCGCGCACGCCACCGCGGCGGCCACCTCGCCGGAGGCCGCCAAGGCGTTCCAGTTCCAGGGCATGGTGCACGGCTTCTCGACCGCGATCTGGGTGTCCTTCGGGATCCTGGTGGCGGCGGCCGCGGTCGCCTTCACCTTCGTCAACGCCGGCCGGCCGGGTGCCGCGGCGGGCTCGGACACGGGCGCGGCGAAGGAGAACGAGGTGCCGGTGCTGGTGCACTGACGGCCGGGGGTTTGCTCGGGTGCGTACGCGGCCCGTCCGGTGTCCTGGAGGACACCGGGCGGGCCGCTCGCCGTTCGGGGCCGCGGAGCCAGGGGACCGGGGGGCCGCGGAGCCAAGGGGCCGGGGGCCGGGGGGCCGGGGCCGGGACCGAAGCCCCGAAGGACTCCGGGGAGCCGCCGAGGACCCCGGGGTGGAAGTGGGGATCACTCCCCGATTATGGTGGCCCTCAGTGCGAATCGGGGACTCCTCCCCGTTTCCTTTGGACCGAGGTGCGTGCACATGACCCGGAATCAGAGCCCTGGGCGGGGGCAGCGGGCCGCCGACTGGGCGGACGGCCGGCTGGGGATCCACTCCCTGGCCAGGGCGAACCTGCGGAAGATCTTCCCGGACCACTGGTCCTTCATGCTGGGCGAGATCTGCCTCTACACCTTCCTGATCATCATCCTGACCGGTGTCTGGCTGACGCTGTTCTTCAAGCCCAGCATGGGCGAGGTGGTCTACGCGGGCTCGTACGTCCCGCTCAAGGGCGTCCCGATGTCGGAGGCCTACGCCTCCACGGTGGACATCAGCTTCGAGGTCCGCGGCGGACTGCTGATCCGCCAGATCCACCACTGGGCGGCGATCGTCTTCGTCGCCGCCATGTTCGTCCACATGATGCGGGTGTTCTTCACCGGCGCGTTCCGCAAGCCGCGCGAGATCAACTGGGTCTTCGGCTTCCTGCTGCTCTTCCTCGGCATGCTGGACGGCTTCTTCGGCTACTCGCTCCCGGACGACCTGCTCTCCGGCACCGGCATCCGGTTCATCGAGGGATCGATCCTCGCCGTCCCGCTGGTCGGCACGTACATCCAGATGTTCCTGTTCGGGGGCGAGTTCCCCGGCCACGACATCGTGCCGCGCTTCTTCACCATCCACGTGCTGCTGATCCCGGGCATCATGCTCGGCCTGCTCGTGGCGCACCTGATCCTGGTCTTCTACCACAAGCACACCCAGTGGGCAGGCCCCGGCAGGACCGAGAAGAACGTCGTCGGCATGCCGCTGATGCCGGTCTACCTGGCCAAGGCCGGCGGGTTCTTCTTCCTGGTCTTCGGCATCATCGCGCTGATGGCCGCGATCGCGACCGTCAACCCGATCTGGGCGTACGGCCCGTACCGGCCGGACCAGGTCTCCACCGACGCCCAGCCCGACTGGTACATGGGCTTCGCCGAAGGCCTGATCCGGATCATGCCCGGCTGGGAGGTCGGGCTGTGGGGGCACACCCTCAATCTCGGGGTGCTCATCCCGTTCGCGCTGTTCCCGCTGGTCCTGGGTGCCATCGCCGCCTACCCGTTCCTGGAGGGCTGGGTGACCGACGACAAGCGGGAGCACCACCTGCTCGACCGGCCGCGCAACGCGCCCGTCCGCACCGCGCTCGGCGCCGCCTGGATCAGCGTCTACCTGGTGGCGCTGGTGGCCGGCGGCAACGACCTGATCGCCACCCACCTGCACCTGTCGCTCAACTCCATCACCTACGCCGCCCGCGTCGGCTTCTTCGCCGTCCCGGTCGCCGTCTTCGCCATCACCAAGCGCTGGTGCCTGGGCCTCCAGCGCCGGGACCGCGACAAGGTGCTGCACGGGCGCGAGACCGGCGTCGTCAAGCGCCTGCCGCACGGCGAGTTCACCGAGGTGCACGCCCGGCTCTCGCCGCGGGAACTGCACCGGCTCACGGCGCACGAACAGCCCCGCCCCCTCGAACTGCCCGCCCCGGTGGACGAGAATGGAGTGGCCCGCCCGGCCGGTGTGCTCACCCGCACCCGGACCCGGCTCTCCCGCGGGTTCCACGGCGAGGGCAGCCGGATCCCCAAGCCCACCGCCGAGGAGTTCCGCGAGATCACCGAGGGCCACGGGCACTGACCCGCACCCCCGATGGCACAGGGAGGACAGGTGCACCACCGAACCGACCGGCTCGCCGACAGCAAGTACCTCCTGCTCACCACCTTCGACGAGGACGGCAGCCGGATGGAATCGCAGCTCTGGGTGGTGCCCGACGGCACGGCCCTCGGGGTCTGGGCCCCGGCCCACTCCGGCGAGGCCGAACGGATCCGCCGCCACCCCCGGGTGCTGATCGGCCCCTGCGACGCCCACGGGCGCCCCACCGGCCGCCCGGTCCCCGCCCGGGCGCGGCTCTGCGACGCCGACGACACCGCCCGCTACCGCACCTCGCTGATCAACAAGTACGGCCTGACGGCGCTGGTCGTGCTGGCCCGCAGCCGGTTCCGGGTGGGGCTGGCCGGGACGGTCGGCATCCGGATCACGCTGAACGAACTGGAACAGCGGCTGGTCGGTCCGGACTGGCAGCCGCCGAGCGGCTACTGCGTCAACTGACGGGCCGCGTCAACTGACGGACCGCGTCGGCTGACGGGCCGCCGATTCCCCACGGAGTGCCGGGGCCCCGGAAAGGGCGGCCCCGGCGCTCGGCGCTTCCGAAGCCGTTCACGACGGCGGATGGGAGGTCACGGCGGCGGGCGGGGCGTCGGGGACGCCGGGACGGGCCCGGGGCCCGCGGGCCGGACGTCAGGACAGCGGGTGCGTCGGGACCGGGCTGACCTCCTGGATCTCGCCGTGGGCCTTGGTGAGCAGCTGCGAGGCGAGCTCGTTGAGCGCGCGGGCCCCCGCGATCTCCTCACCGACCCTCAGCTGTTCCGGGTCGGAGGGGTGGCGGCTGCTGTAGCCGTGGGCGCGCAGTTCGCTCCCGTCGCCGAGCCGCAGCAGCGCGGCGGCGCTGGTCCGCGGTCCCTCTTCGCGGAACTCCATCTCGATGTGCCAACCGACCAGAGTCTGCATGGCGGATCACCTCCATCGGTTACTCCTCCAGAGTGCGCCGCACCCACCGTGAACACCAGGCCAGCCCGACGGGGGCAGCATCCGGGGCCGAGTTGAACACGTTCAACTCGGCCGCGTAGAGTCGGCGGCGCAAGCCATTTGAACACGTTCAAGGGGGTGTGCCCGCGATGGGAAAGGGCACCACGGAGCTGGTCGACCTGCTGATCCTGCTCGGCATGGGCGCCGTCGTCCCGCTCGGCCTCGCCCTCGTCGACGAGCCCGGGCTCACCCGGATCCGCCGGCTCTGGCCGCTCGCCGCCGTACCCGGCGCGCTCTCGCTCTGGCTGCCCCGCGGCGGTCCGGCCACCGGCTGCGCCCTGCTCTACGCGCTCGGCACCCTGGCCGTCGCCCTGCACGCGCCGCTGCGGCTGGCCCGCACCCGCTCGCTCGCGCCCGCCGAGATCGCGGTGCTCACCGCGCTCGCCGCGCCCTCGGTGGCCGGGGTCGCCCTCGTCGCCGAACGCTCCGGCTACCCACTGTTCGGCTTCGAACCGCACATCCTGGCGCTCACCGTGCCGCACTTCCACTACGCCGGGTTCACCGCCGCCCTGGTCGCCGGACTGGTCTGCCGCGCCGCCCGTCCGGACTCGGCCGCGGCCCGCTGCGCGGCGCTCAGCGTCCCGGCGGGCACCCTGCTGGTGCTGGCCGGATACTTCCTCGGCAACTGGTGGCAGTTCGCCGGGGCCGCCGTACTGACCACCGGAATGTGGCTGGTCGGCCTGGTCACCTGGCGCGAACTGCGGCCCCGCAGCGGCGATCCCGTCACCGCCCGGCTGCTCGCCGCCTCCTCGGCCGTCCTCGCGCTCACCATGCTGCTCGCCCTCTGGTGGGCACTCGGCCGGGCCGCCGGACTCCCCCACCCGACCCTGACCTGGATGGCCGCCACCCACGGCGTCGGCAACGCGCTCGGCTTCGCACTCTGCGCCCTGCTCGCCTGGCGCCGGATCGCGGCTGATCGGACTGCCGCGGGCCGGACCGCCGTGGACCGCACTGCCGAGGAACGGACCGCCATGGACCGGACCGCCGCGGCCCGGACCGCCGCCGACGCAACGGAGAGCGCTCGATGAACGACTACAGCTACCCCGAGCAGGGCGCCAGCCGCACCGGCGAGCTGCCCGCCGGCTACAACCACCTGCGGCACAGCGCACTCATCGGCCACGGCCGCCCCGCGCTGGAGGCCGCCGGCGCCGCCCTGCTCGACTGGCGGATGCACCGGCTCGCGGGCGTCCGGATCGACGCGGCGGCCGACCGGGCCGCCCCCGGCGTCGCCGTGCGGTGCGCCATCGGCCTCGGCCCGCTGCGGGCCGGCGCCCCCAACCGGGTGCTGGCCGCGGTCGACGGCCCGGACCGGTACGGCTTCACCTACGGGACCAGGACCGGGCACCTGGCCCGGGGCGAGGAGACCTTCCTGGTCGAGCTGACCCCGGACGGCGGGGTCCGGTTCTCCGTCACCGCCTTCAGCCGACCGGTCGCCCGGTACGCCCGGCTCGCCGGCCCCCTGCTCCCCCTCGCCCAACGCGCCTTCGCCCGCCACTGCGGCCGCGTCCTGACCCGGATCGCGGCCCGGGCCGGCTGAGCACCGGCCACCCCCACTCACCCGACGCACCTTCACCCACCACCGCGCACGCGCACCGACCCGGAACACGGCGCGGGCCGGCCGACCGGACGGTGGTCGGGTGGGTCTGTGGGGGCGTAAATCCGCTCGTCGGGGCGGTGGTCCGTTCGGGATGATCGGCGGATGATGTCGATACGACCGGTCCTGGAGATCTTCGCCCCCGACGGCTTCGCCCTCTGGCCGACGGGCAGCCACGAGCCGTACGGGAGCCTCACGCTGAACGGGCGGCTGACGGCGGCCGAGGTCGGTACGGCGGTGTGGCGGCTGGCCGACTGCAACGACGTCGAGCCCGAGTCCGAGCAGGCCGAGGAGCGCGGGCCGCGCCCGGCGGACTCACTGGGCGGCTTCCTGCACGGGCTGCTCACCGAGTCGCACCCGTACGCCCCCGGCGGCCTGGTGGTGACCGACTCCGTCACCGGCGCCGTCTTCGAACCGGGCTGCTGCAACGGCCTGGAGGACTGGCGCGAGTGGCTGAACGTCACGGACGGCTCCGGCACGGCCTGGTTCGGGCACGACCCCGACGCCCGGGCCGAGTGCGTCGGCCGGGTCGTCCGGCTGACCCGGGACGCCGAGAGCGGAGAGGACCCGGTGATCGAGCTGCCGGTGGACGAGCTGCGCCGGCTGCTCGCCGGGGCCGAACGGGACCTGCGGGACTTCCTCGCCCTGGCCACCGGCTGGGCCGGACAGCAGCTGCCCGAGCACGCCGCCGCCGTCACCGCCGCGCTCGCCCGGGCGCTGGACCTGGAGCCGGCCCCGGGGCTTCCGTCATGACCAGCTTCCACACCCACCGGGCCCGGGTGCACGACACCTCGCTCCCGCCGTACCGGCGGCACAGCGCGCTGCGCACCTGCCTGACCCGCTTCGCGCCGTACGGCCTGCGGGCGACGTACCACCACCTCACCGTCAGCGCCCGGGTGCCGCGCTTCCTGGAGACCGACCCGGAGTCGCTGGTCCACGCGGTGGACGAACTGCACGAGGCGCGCGAGCTGTGGCGGGCCCGGGCCGAGGAGTACGCGGCGCGGCGCCGGGTGCAGAAGCGGGCCGGGCAGCGGCGGGCGCCGGAGACGGCGTGGTGGCACCAGCGCTGGTGGGGATCGCCGAACGCGGCCTGGGACCATGACCCGTTCCTGCACCCGCCGTTGCGGCTGCCCGACTACGTCCGGCGGCAGAACGCGCTGCTGGACGGCGCCGAGCTGCCCGGCTGCCCGGCCTGCGGGGAGCAGGGCACGCCGGTGGGGATCCCGACCGGGCACGGCCGCGCCGAGCTGTGCCGCGGCTGCGCCCGGGTGCTGACCCCCTGTGGCTGCGGGCGGTGGCACAGCTTCGAGCCCGCGCTGCGGGTCGGCTGGAGCCGGACCTGGCAGCGGGAGCACATGACCGGCACCGGCGAGCCGAGCCCGCACTGGCCGGGTGTGCGGGGCACGGCCCGGGTGGAGCGGCTGGAGTCGTACACGGTCGACCTGGAGTCAGGTGTGGTGCGCCGGGACCGCGACCAGTAGCGCGCCGCTGTCCTGGACCCGGACCTCGAAGTGGTCGATGTCCCCGGGCTGGAGGGCCGCCCCGCCGGTGGTGCGCACGGTGCCGTCCCCGCCCCCGTAGCCGCTCGCGGGGACGGACCAGCTGGTGACCGTCTGCTGCTCGCCGGTGCGCGAGACGGCGACCAGTCGGCACGTCAACGGGCCTTGGACGCCGGAGAGTTGCAGGCTCACCCGGCTGCCCCAGGCGGCGCCGTCCAGGCCGACGGTGGCGTGCGCGCCGGTGCTCGGGTCGGTGGCGCTGAACTGCTCGGCCATCGCGACCACGGCGGGCGCGTGCTCGGCGGTGAGCACCGCGGCGGTGACGGCGGGGCCGGCCGCCACCATCGCGGTCGCGGCCAGGGCCAGCACCAGCCGCCGGATCCGGCCCCGCCGCCGGGTGCTGCCGACCTCGGCGACCAGGCGGTCCAGCAGCCGCGGGTCCGGTTGCGGGGCGGGGCCTGCCGGGTCCGTTCCGGCCGCCCGCGCGGTGGCCGCGTACTCGGCCAGCATCGGCTCCACGGGGCCGAGTTCGGCCACCTGTTCGGCACACTGCGGGCAGTCGGCGAGGTGCAGTTCGAAGGCGGTCTGCTCGGCGGGCTCCAGCAGGCCGAGGACGTACGCGCCGACGTCCGCGTGCTCCGGCCCGCCGGCGGGGGTCCGGTCGGGGTCCGGGTCGGGGTGTCCGGTCACGATGTCACTCCCCGTTCCTCCAGCGCGAGCCTGAGCGAGCGCAGCGCGTAGAACACCCGCGAGCGCACCGTCCCGGCCGGGATGCCGAGTTCGGCGGCCGCCTCGACGGCCGTGCGGCCCTTCAGACAGGTCTCGACGATGATCTCCCGGTGCGCGGGCGAGAGGTCGGCCAGTGCGTCCGCGACGGTCATCATCCGCAGGGCCCGGTCGATCTCGTCCTCGGCGGGCAGCTGCTCCAGCACCGCGGCGTCCACCTCCCGCGGCCGGGCCATGGCGCTGCGGTGGCCGTCGATCACGATCCGCCGGGCGACCGTGACCAGCCAGGGCCGCAGTGAGCGGGCCTCCGGGTCGAGCCGGTGGATGTTGCGCCAGGCTCGGACCAGCGTCTCCTGCACCACGTCCTCGGCCCGCTGCCGGTCCCCGGCGACCAGGTGGAGCACGAACCCGAACAGCGGGCCGGCGTGCTCCCGGTAGAGGGCGCGCATCAGCTCCTCGTCCGGCGCCCCCGTACCGCGGCCGCCGGTGCGTCCGCCGGGGTGCTCCTCGGTCACCACTTCATCGTTGCGCACCCGGGCCTCCCGGTCGAGGACGGTCGGGACCGGTCAGTAGCCCGGGGTGCTGGGCATCGGGTTGCCGGGCGCCGGGTTGCTGGGCGCCGGGGTGCCGGGCATCTGCGGGGAACCGGCCGCGGTGCCCGCCCTGCCACCGCTCGGGGTCAGCGCGAACCAGGTGCCGCCGACGCCCTGGCCCTTGGTGTCTCCGGGCTTGGTGTCCGGCGAGTAGCGGTAGGCCGGCCAGCCGTTCAGGGTGACCTGCTCGGTGCCGTCGGCGCGGGTGACGGTGCCGACCAGCTTGCTGTCGATGCCCTTCACCGTGACGTTGCCGTTGGCGTGCTCGGGCGGCCAGATGACGGCGCAGCTGCCGTTGCAGGAGGACTCCGGCGGGCTGTTCCGGTCCTGGTCGAAGCGGTAGAGCGTGAAGCCGGCGCTGTCGGTGACGATCGTGCCCAGCTTCGGGTCCTGGGCGGTCTGCATGGTGGCGCTCGCCGGGGCGCTCGGGCTGCTCGACGGGTGCGACGAGCCGCCGGACGACCCGCAGCCGGCGATCAGGGCGGCGGCCGCGATGCCGGAGGCGGTCAGGGCCAGGGTCCGGCGGGTGCGGAGTGTGGTGGGCATGGGGTGCCTCCCGCGGGGGAAGGGGTCGGGGCGGACCGGACACCCCTCTGTACGGGTGGTGGCCGCCGAGTGCTCAACCCCGGCGCGGGGAGTTCCCCGCGCTCCCCCGCGACTCCCCCGGAATACGCCGCCGACCGGCACCGTTGTGCCGGGCGACGGTCTGAGCCGCCACCTCCGGAAGGGAAGGAATCACGAGATGAGCAGCACGGTCGAGCTGACCAAGGAGAACTTCGACGACATCGTCCCGGGCCCGGAGGGCAAGGACTTCGTCTTCATCGACTTCTGGGCCGGGTGGTGCGGGCCGTGCCGCCAGTTCGCCCCGGTGTTCGAGAAGGCGGCCGAGCGCCACCCCGACCTGGTCTTCGCCAAGGTGGACACCGAGGCGCAGCACGAGCTGGCCGCCGCGTTCGAGGTCCAGTCGATCCCGACGCTGGCGATCATCCGCGAGGGCGTACTCGTCTTCTCGCAGCCCGGCGCCCTGCCGGAGACGGTGTTCGAGGACCTGATCAACCAGGCCCGCAACCTGGACATGGCCGATGTGAAGCGCAAGGTCGCCGAGGAGAGCGCGGCCGGCGGCCAGGCCTGATCCGGACGCGGCCGGGCCCGGTCCCGACCCGGCCGGGCCCGGTCCGGACGCCCGAGGGCCCGGGGAGCACCGTCTCCCCGGGCCCTCGCCGTACCCGGCCGCGGCCGCTCAGGCCGGTTCGGCGCCCCAGGCGGCGAGCCGGTCAGCGAGCGCCCGCACCTCGGCGCGCAGCGCGGCGGGCTCCCGGACGGTGAACGGCCACCCCAGGCCGGCCAGCAGCACCGCGAGGCCGTCGAGGTTCTGCGCCCGGGCCCGCAGCAGCACGCGGTCCTCGGCGAGTTCGGTGAGCGTGCCGACGGCGGGCGGAAGCCGGCGGCGGGCCTCGGCGAGGCCGACCCCCAGCTCCACCTCCACCCGGTGCCGCCAGGGCGCGCCGGCCAGTGACTCCACCACCCGCTGGACCGGGTCGAAGTCCTCGGGCGGCTCGAAGCCCGCCTCGCCCTGCTCGACCCGGGTGATCCGGTCCAGCCGGAAGGTGCGCGGCTCGCCGCTCCGGTGGTCGAGGCCGGTGGTGTACCAGCGCCCGGAGTGGAAGACCAGCCCGTACGGGTCGAACTCGCGCTCACTGGGCCGGTCCTCGCGGTCCCGGTAGGCGAGCCGCACCCGGCGCCGCCGGCGGGCCGCCTCGGCCAGGGTGAACAGCGCTGCGGCGGCCGGGCCCGGGCCGGTGGCCGGGACGGCGGTGAGGCCGAGGGTCTGCTCGACGGCGGAGACCCGGTCGCGCAGCGAGGGCGGGAGCACCCGCTGGATCTTGGCGAGGGCGGTCCCGGTGGCCTCCTCCCCCACCGACAGGCCGGAGCTGCGGCCGGCCAGCAGGCCGAGCACGACGGAGACGGCCTCCTCCGGGTTGAGCATCAGCGGCGGCAGCCGGTAGCCGGGCCGCAGACGGTAGCCCCCGTAGCGGCCCCGGTCGGCCTGGACGGGGATGCCGAGCTCGGCCAGCCGAGAGGCGTAGCGGCGGACGGTGCGCTCGTCCACGTCGAGCCGGGCGGCCAGTTCGGCGCCGGTCAGGCCGGGGCGGTCCTGGAGCAGTTCCAGCAGGGCGAGGACACGGCTGACCGGGTGCTCCACCGCGCGTTCCTCCCGTCTCCCCGCCGGTTCCGTACCGACTCCGAACCGACTCCTCGCCGCCTCCGGGCCGCCTCCGGGCCGCCCTTGCGGACGCCTCTTCCGCGGACCCCTTCCGGACGCCGTCCGGACACCCTCCGGACGCGCGGGGACGACGCGGAGGAAATGCGGGCGACTTCTGTCCGGATCCGATCCTAGAGTCGGCGGTGGAGGAGGCCCCACCGCGGCGAAGCCCTCCCACGGGCCCCTCGACGCCTCCGGCCCGTCGAGGCCTCCCCCGGCATTCCCAACGACGAAGGAGCGATCCGCCATGAGCACGTTCGTACTGGTCCCCGGATTCTGGATCGGCGCCTGGGCCTGGGACGAGGTGGCCGAGCCGCTGCGCGCGGCCGGGCACCGCGTGTACGCCGTCAGCCTGCCCGGATTGGCCGAACGCGCCGTCGAGACGGGCGAGTTCGGGCTGGAGGACCACATCGCCGACCTCGCCGCACTGCTGGTCCGGGAGGACCTGTCGGACGTCGTCCTGGTCGCGCACAGCGGCGCCTGCGCCCCGGCGGGCGGGCTCGCGGACCGGATGCCGGAGCGGATCCGCCGGGTGGTCTACCTGGACAGCGGCCCGCTGATCGACGGCTCCGCGGTCCAGGACCTCTGGGAGCCCGACTACCGGCGGACGGCCGAGGCCTCGCTGGTCGACGACCGTCTCCCGATGCCGTCCTGGGAGTACCTGGCCGAGCACGGCGCCAGCGTGGCGGGACTGGACGGGGCCGCCCTCGCGCGCATCCGCTCCCGCGCCACCGCGCAGCCGGCCGGGGCGTTCCGGGACCGGCTGCGGCTGACCGGCGCCGGGGCCGCGCTGCCGCAGGCGCTGGTCTCCTGCTCCTTCCCGCTCTCCCAGGTGCGCGAGCTGATCGCCGCCGGGCACCCGTACTTCGCCGGGATGTCCGGCCCGAACTGGGAGCTGCGCGAACTGCCCACCGGGCACTGGCCGATGTTCTCCCGTCCGGCCGACACGGCGGCCCTGCTGGCGGAGCTGGCCGCGCTCTGAGTCCGTCGGCCCGGCCCGGCCCGCTCCGTTCCGTCCGGCGCCGGGCCGCCGGGCTGTCCCGTCCGCGCCCGACGGTGTGCCCCACGGCGCCCTCGGCGTGTCCGACCGTCGCGCAACCGCGCCCGGACCGGCAGGATGGGGCCCACGCCGTACCCGAGCGAGGAGCGAGCACACGCCCGCCACCCCGCCGTACGGGCCGGGGTGGCCATCGAGACGACGGAGGACAGGGCATGACCAGCACCGCCGAGGAGTACGACGTCATCGTCCTGGGAGCCGGGCCGACCGGCGAGAACGTGGCCGACCGGACGGTCGCCGCCGGACTGAGCACCGTGATCGTGGAGGCCGAGCTGGTCGGCGGCGAGTGCTCGTACTGGGCCTGCATGCCCAGCAAGGCGCTGCTGCGGCCGGTGGCCGCGCTGGCCGACGCCCGCGCGGTGGCCGGCTCCCGGGAGGCGGTCGACGGCCGGCGGCTGGACCCGGCCGCGGTGCTGGCCCGGCGGAACTCCTTCGCCTCCGACTGGAAGGACGACGGCCAGGTGCGGTGGCTGCGGGACACCGGCATCGAGCTGGTCCGCGGCCACGGCCGGCTGGCCGGGGTGCGGACGGTGACGGTGGAGGCCGAGGACGGCAGCGAGCGGATGCTCACCGCCCGGCACGCCGTCGTGGTGTGCACCGGCAGCCGCCCGGTGCTGCCCGCGCACGTGCCGGGGCTCGCCGAGGCCCACCCGTGGACCAACCGGGAGGCCACCGGCTCGCAGACCGTCCCCGGGCGGCTGGCCGTGGTCGGCGGCGGGGTGGTCGGGGTGGAGATGGCCGCCGCCTGGCGGGCGCTCGGCTCCGAGGTGGTGCTGCTGGTGCGCGGTGACGGGCTGCTGCCGAGGATGGAGCCGTTCGCGGGCGAGCTGGTCGCGGAGGGCCTGCGGGCCGCCGGGGTGGACCTCCGCTTCGGCACCGAGGTCACCGCGCTGGAGCGGGCGGACGGCTCCGGGCCGGTGACCCTCGCCCTCGACGGCGGCGGCACGCTGACCGTCGACGAGGTGCTGTACGCGACCGGCCGGGCCCCGCGCACCGCCGACGTCGGACTGGAGCAGGTCGGCCTGAAGCCGGGCGACTGGCTGGAGGTGGACGACAGCTGCACGGTACTCGGTGTGGACGGCGAGTGGCTCTACGCCGCCGGGGACGTCAACCACCGGGCGCTGCTCACCCACCAGGGCAAGTACCAGGCCCGGATCACCGGCGCGGCGATCGCCGCCCGCGCCCAGGGGCTCTCGCTGGACACCTCGCGCTGGGGCGCGCACGCCGCGTCCGCCGACCTCGCGGGCGCGCCCCAGGTGGTGTTCACCCAGCCCGAGGTCGCCGCCGTCGGTCTGACCCGGGCCGCCGCCGAGGCGGCCGGGCTGCGGGTGAAGACCGTCGACCACGAGATCGGCTCCGTCGCCGGGGCCTCGCTCTACGGCGACGACTACCGCGGCCGGGCCCGGGTGGTCTTCGACCTGGACCGGAAGGTGCTCGTCGGCGCCTGCCTGGTCGGCCCCGGGGTGGCCGAACTGCTGCACTCGGCCACCGTCGCGGTGGTCGGCGAGGTGCCGATCGACCGGCTCTGGCACGCGGTGCCCTCCTACCCGACGATCAGCGAGGTCTGGCTGCGGCTGCTGGAGGACTGCCGGGGGTAGCGACGCACGGTCTGCGGACGGGCACCCGGGCGGCCGGCGCTCCTGCGGGCGGTCACCCCGCCCGGGCGGCGCTCCCGCGGGCCCCGGACGGCCCTCGTTCGTGTCGGCCTCCCGGGTGACCGGCGCGGCGAGATGTGGCCACCGGTGGTCGGCGGGACACTGGCAGTCGGGGGCCGTCCCGGGGGGCCGTGCACATGACCAGGTGGTGTGAGGCATGACCGAGGTGCTGTTGGCCGTCGGAACCGAGAAGGGCCTCTTTCTCGGCCGCAGCCGCGACCGGCTGACGTGGGAGTTCAGCGGGCCGCACTTCCCGATGAACGCGATCTACTCGGTCTCCATCGACCGCCGCGACGGCCGGACCAGAGTGCTGGTCGGCGCCGACAGCAGCCACTGGGGGCCCTCCGTCTGGCGCTCCGACGACCTCGGCGCCGGCTGGTACGAGCCGCCGCGGCCGGCCATCCGCTTCCCCGAGTCCACCGGCGCCTCGCTCACCCGGGTCTGGCAGCTCCAGCCCGCCGGGGCGGAGGCCCCCGGCGTCGTCTACGCGGGCACCGAACCGGCCGCGCTGTTCCGCTCCACCGACGGCGGCGAGAGCTTCGCGCTGGTCGAGCCGCTCTGGAACCACCCGCAGCGGTCGCAGTGGGGCGCCGGGTACGGCGGCCAGGGCCTGCACACCATCCTGACCGACCCGCGCGACCCGCAGCGGCTGCTGGTCGCCGTCTCCAGCGGCGGCGTCTACCGCAGCAAGGACGGCGGCGACAGCTGGCAGCCCTCCAACACCGGCCTGCGCGCCGAGTTCCTCCCGGAGGAGGGCCAGTACCCCGAGTTCGGCCAGTGCGTGCACAAGATCGCCCAGGACCCCGTCCACCCGGACCGGCTCTACCTCCAGAACCACGGCGGCGTCTACCGCAGCGACGACTGGGGCGCCGGCTGGCACTCGATCGTGGACGGGCTGCCCGCCGAGTTCGGCTTCGCCGTGGCCGCCCACCCGCGCCGGGCCGGCACCGCCTATCTCTTCCCGCTCGGCGGCTCGGACGACCGCATCCCGCCCGGCCGCCGCTGCCGGGTCTTCCGCACCACCGACGGCGGCACCAGCTGGCAGCAGCTCGCCCAGGGCCTGCCCGGCGAGGACCACTACGGCATCGTGCTGCGCGACGCCCTGCGCACCGACGACGCCGACCCGGCGGGCATCTACTTCGGCAACCGGACCGGCGACGTGTACGGCAGCCGCGACGAGGGCGAGAGCTGGTCGCTGCTGCTCTCCCACCTGCCGGACGTGCTCTGCGTCCGGGCCGCGGTGGTGGCCTGAAATAACCGGTTGCCGTGCGGCAGGACCTCGGTGAGCATGGGCCGCCGACGAACGATCGCACGATTGTGGGGTGGGCCATGGCCGAGGACTGGGTGGTCAGGCGGGGTGCCGACGGCGAGCCGGTGCTGCGCTACCTGCTGGACGAGCGGGAGGGGCGGCCCTGGGCCGACCTGCTGGAGGTCCTGGACGGATCGGTGGACGCCGCCGGGTTCATCCGGGCCGAGCTGCCCGGCTGGGTGGTCTCCGGCCCTCCCGCGCTCGGGCAGGAGCTGGTGACGCACGGCGCGCGGGTGCTGCGGCACGCCCACACCTTCCGCCGCGACCTGCGCGCCGATCCCCCGCCCGCCGACTGGGCCGGGACGCCGCTGCGCGAGGGCCTGCGGACGGTGCCCTGCGACCGCGCGCCCGAGGAGCTGTACGAGGCCTGGCGGGGCGCGTTCCACCCCGGCCACGTCGACTTCTACCCGGGCGAGAAGGCCCAGGTGCTGGCCGAACGGCTCGGCCTGCTGCTCGAAGGGAAGGCCATCGGCCCGGTGCTGCCGTCCAGCCTGCTGGCGGTGGACGCCGAGGACGGCGTGGTCGCCGGGCTGATCCTCACCGACCGCGACGGCCGGCCGTGGATCGCCGACGTCTTCCGCCACCCGGAGCGCGGCTACCGCGGCCTCGGCGCCGACCTGCTGCGCCGCGCCGTCGGGGACGCCGCCGCGCGCGGGCTCGCCGATGTGACCCTCGTGGTGTCCGAGGGCAACCCGGCCCGCCGGCTCTACGAGTCGCTGGGCTTCCTGCTCCAGGAGACCTCGCTCACGGTGGTCGTGCCCGACGCGGCCTAGCCAGTACTGCACGGTCAGCACCGTTGCGGTACTGGCCCTTGTCCTTGTGCCCGCCCTCGACGCGGGCGCCGCGCACCACGACCATGGTCAGGCCGACCGCTACCAGCAGCTCCGCCCAGAAGAACGCCGCGTAGTCCAGCAGCGAACCGATCGGCGGGTTGCCGGGCGCGGCGTTGCGCATCCCGACCAGGGCGAACAGCGTGGCCGCCATCCAGCCGAGGGCGGGCCAGACGATGCCGCGCCGCTGCCGGACGATCAGCCAGGCCGCCACCAGCACGGACAGCGCCAGCGCCCACATCGCGGCCATCATGAACCAGGCCAGGATGAAGGTGCTGCGCGAACGGCTGATCCGCTCGGTCACCGCGACGCCGGAGCCCTCGCTCACGTCCTCGCTCCGCCGGAAGACGAAGAAGGGGTCGGCCTCCGTCAGGCCGATCACCACCGGGACCGGACGCCCGCCGACGGTGGCCTGGAAGCCGACGATCGCGTTGTAGCGGTCGAACGGGTAGTCCGAGAGCCGCCCGTCGAAGAGGTTGAAGGACACCGCGCTGGAGCCGGCCTGCTGGCCGGCCGGGTACCTGAGCGTGGTCTGTTCGAGCGAGGTGGTCTCCAGCACCACGTCCCCCGCCGGGACCAGCAGGCTGTCCGCCTGCCCCAGGGCGCCGTGCGGCTGGACCAGGACCTTCGCCGTGAGCGTCTGCGCGGCCGCGTCCACCCGCTGCAGCGTCACGTCGACCTCCAGGAAGTCCGGCCCGGGCGCGGCGCCCACCACCTGGGCGTGGCCGCGGCTGGAGCGCTCGTTGAGGTAGAGCAGCAGCCCGGCCGCGCAGAACAGCAGGATCGCCGCCAGTACCGCGTACGGGCGCCAGGGCGCGACCCTGGGCACCGGCGCCGCGGCCCGGGTGGCCCGCACCCGGGCGTGGATGCGGACCCGCGGCCGGGCCGCCGGGCGCGTGCTCCGGACGGCCCGCCGGTGCGGCGGCGCGCTCATCGGCCTGCTCCCACGGTCGGCGGTGGCGGCTCCGGGTGCCGCCTGTCCCGCCACCCTCCGGGCGGCCGCGGCCGGGGCGCAACCGCACGGGGCCGATCGGGGCGGCCGGACGCCGCCCGAAGACTCGGCAAACAGGCTGGTCGCAGGGGCTGTGTAGGCTCAACGGTCATGGCGAGGGTGACACGGGACGATGTGGCGCGGGTGGCGGGGACGTCCACGGCGGTCGTGAGTTATGTGATCAACGACGGGCCGCGGCCGGTGGCGGCGGCTACCCGGGCGCGGGTGCTCGCGGCGGTCGAGGAGCTCGGCTACCGGCCGAACCGGGTCGCCCAGGCGATGGCCCGGCGGCGGACCGACCTGCTCGGGATGGTCGTGCCGGACGCCCGCCAGCCCTTCTTCGCCGGGCTCGCGCACGCCGTCGAGCAGGCCGCCGCCGAGCACGGCCGGCTGCTGCTGATCGGCAACTCCGACTACGCCGACGAACGCGAGGCCCACTACATCCGCGCCTTCCTCGGGATGCAGGTGGACGGTCTGATCCTGGTCACCCAGGACCCGGCCACCCCCGGGCTGACCGGCTTCGACGTGGCCGACGGCACCCCGGTGGTGCTGCTGCACCACCGGGCGGAGAGCACCGGCGGCGTCGCCGTGGTCGCGGACGACGAGGGCGGCGCCCGCGAGGTGGTCCGCCACCTGCTCGGGCACGGCCACGCCGAGGTGCACTGCTTCGGCGGCACCCTCGCGCTCAGCCCGCACGACCCGGTCACCGGGCGGACGGCCGGCTGGGCCGCCGCGCTGGAGGAGGCCGGGCTGCCCGTCGAGGGGCGGCTCGTCCCGGCCCCGTTCGACCGGGTCCGGGCGCACGCCGAGGCGCTCGCCCTGCTCGCCCGGCCCGACCGGCCGTCCGCCGTGTTCTGCACGACGGACGACCAGGCGATCGGCCTGCTGCGGGCCGCCGACGACCTCGGCATCCGGGTGCCGGAGGACCTCGCGGTGGCCGGCTTCGACGACATCGCCGAGGCGGTGATCGCCGGACCCGCCCTGACCACCGTCACCACGGCGCAGGACGAGATGGCCCGCGCCGCGCTGGAACTCGTCCTCGGCGGGCCGGAGCGCCGTGCCCGGGGCGCCCGCACCTTCCCGGCCCAGCTGGTGGTCCGGCGCTCCTGCGGCTGCCCGGCGGCCACGGCCTGACCCCCGGGGCGCCGGGGGCGAGAGGATCCGGGGCCGCTCAGCCTTCGAGCAGTTCGTCCGCGAGCAGGTCCATCAGCAGGTTGTCGTGCCAGGTGCCGTCCGGGCCGCGCTCGTACTGGCGCATGGTGCCGACGGTGCGGAAGCCGACCTTGGTGTAGCAGCGGATCGCGGCGAGGTTGTCCTCCGCCGGGTCGATCACCAGCCGGTGGTAGTGGTGGTCGTGCACCAGGTGCCTGGCCATCGTGCGCACGGCGTCGGTGCCCAGGCCCAGGCCGTGCACCGTCGGATCGAGGTAGAGGTCCATCCCGGCGTGCCGGTACTCGTCGTCGTTGTTGGCGTACCACTGGATGGCACCGACCACCTTGCCGCCGAGGTCGATCGCGAAGGTCTCGGTGCCGGGCGATTCCAGGTCGTTGGCGACCTCGCCGGCCAGGTCGTCGCCGCCCCGCCAGCGGGAGAACACCTCGGGCGTGCCGCGGATGGCCGCCAACGCCGGGATGTCCTCGCCGGTGGCCGGGCGGAGCGTGACCAAGGTGCCGTGAAGAATCGTCCCCATATGGGGCATGTTGGCACGGAAACCCGGCTCCGGCGAGTGTTTTCGGACCGCCGTCCGGCCCTTCCGGCGCGCGGCCGCCGGGCCGGGGCGGCAGGGCCCGCGGGGTGGGCGGCCGGGCGTCAGGCCGCGGGGGGCGCCGGGTCACCGAGTGGGCCGAGCCAGACGGCGGTGACGGAGCTGACGTAGCGGGCGCCGCAGCGGTCGCCGGGGACGACGAGCTGCGGGCCGGCCGCGTCCAGCGGGGCGCCGTCCATGCTGGTGGCGAGCAGGATCTGCTGGTCGCCGAAGTCCGGGTCGATCTCGGCCCAGGAGACCACCGCCCGGTGGCCGTCAGCGCCGGCCACCGAGAGCAGGAAGCGCAGCCGCTGCTTGCGGCCGGAGAAGTCGATCCGCGGGCGGGCGGCGCGCAGCACGTCCAGCAGTGTCGGGCCCTCGTAGCCGTGGCGCTGCTCGCCCGCGCTCCGGCAGTCGAAACCGACCTCGACCCGGTGGGCGGGGAGGGCGCGCAGTTGCGCCACCGTCAGCTCGGCGGGGCGGTCGAGGTGGCCGTGGAGTCGGACGGTGGGTCTCGCCGGGGTCATGGGTGCTCCCTCCTCGCGGGCCACGGCGCCGTGACCCGCGAGGAGGACTACCCGAGGGGCCGCTCGGGCATTCGCAACTGCCAGGGTGAATGCCGCCATTCATCCGCAATTGCGATGGCGAACCCCCTGTGCCACCGGAATCTGCGCTCAGTCGCCGTCGAAGCGCAGCGCCCGGCGGACGGGGCGGACACCGCCCGGGGCGGACGGCGGACGGGGCGCAGCCGTCGCGGAGCGGGAGGAGCCGGAAAGATTCTCCGCGGCGGATGTCGATCAGGCACCGTCCGGTTCGACGCAGGGGTGAGAGGCGGGGAGAGACCCCGCCCGCACGACCGAGGAGTCACCATGCCGCGCTTCATGACGCTGATCCGCATCGACGAGCAGGCCCGTGAGGGATGGGAGCCGGACCCGGACTTCGAGCAGCGGATGGGGGCCCTGTTCGAGGAGATCACCAAGGCCGGCGTGATGCTGGAGACGGCCGGCCTCACCCCGAGCTCCCGGGGCACCCGGCTGACCTGGGCCGGCGGGAAGGTCGGCTTCACCGACGGGCCGTTCACCGAGACCAAGGAGGTCGTCGGCGGCTACGCCGTCCTCCAGTGCAAGGACCACGCCGAGGCCCTGGAGTGGACCCGCCGCTTCCTGCAGGCCCACCCGGTGCACTGGCAGGTCGAGGCGGAGGTCCGGCAGATCGATGAGATGCCCGAGCCGCGGAAGTAACGTCGTGGCCGTGCTTGCCCCCCTCTCCGGCGGCTGCTCTGATGGGTGGCCGTGACGGAGAGGGCTGTTACCCGAGGAACCGCGGCGGCGGCCGTCGAGACGGCGTTCCGGATCGAGTCCGCCCGGATCATCGCCGGGGTCGCCCGGATCGTACGGGACGTGGGCATCGCGGAGGAGCTGGCGCAGGACGCACTGGTGGCCGCGCTGGAGCAGTGGCCGCGGGAGGGTGTCCCGGACAATCCGGGCGCCTGGCTGACGACGACCGCCCGGCACCGGGCGATCGACCTGGTCCGCCGCCGGGAGGTCTACGCCCGCAAGCTCGCCGAGGTGGGGCGGTCGGCGCAGGACGTGCCGCCCCCGGAGCCGGCCGAGCCGGAGGACATCGACGACGACCTGCTGCGACTGGTCTTCACCGCCTGCCACCCGGTGCTGTCGGCGGAGTCCCGGATCGCCCTCACCCTCCGGCTGCTCGGCGGGCTGGCCACGCCGGAGATCGCCCGCGCCTTCCTGGTGCCCGAGTCGACGGTGGCGCAGCGGATCGTCCGGGCCAAGCGGACGCTGGCGAAGGCGGGGGTGCCGTTCGAGGTGCCGTACGGGGAGGACCGGGCGCAGCGGCTCTCCTCGGTGCTGGAGGTCATCTACCTGATCTTCAACGAGGGCTACTCGGCGACCGCCGGGGACGACCTGCTCCGCCCCCGGCTGTGCGAGGACGCGCTGCGGCTGGCCCGGGTGCTGGCCGCGCTGATCCCGGCGGAACCGGAGGCGCACGGGCTGGCCGCACTGCTGGAGTTCCAGGCCTCGCGCACGGCCACCCGGACGGGCCCGGACGGTCGGCCGCTGCTGCTGGCCGAGCAGAGCCGGGCCCGCTGGGACGGACTGCTGATCCGGCGCGGCTTCGACGCCCTGCAGCGGGCGGGAACCGGGCCGTACTCGGTGCAGGCCGCGATCGCCGCCTGCCACGCCAAGGCGCGGCGGTACGAGGACACCGACTGGGCGACCATCGCCGCGCTGTACGAGCGGCTGCTGGCGCTGTCGCCGTCCCCGGTGGTGGCGCTGAACCGGGCGGTGGCGGTCTCGATGGCCCGGGGCCCGGCCGCGGCACTGGAGCTGGTGGACGAGCTGGCGGCGGAGCCGGCGCTGCGCGGCTACCACCTGCTGCCGAGCGTGCGGGGCGATCTGCTGGCCCGGCTGGGGCGGGTGGCGCAGGCCCGGGCGGAGTTCGAGCGGGCGGCGGGGCTGACCCGCAACGAGCGGGAGCGGCAGCTGCTGCTGGAGCGGGCGACGGCGCTCGACCCGGCCGGGGCAGGACGCCGGGGCAGGAGTCGAGGCAGGTCGCCGGAGCCGGGGCGGAGTCGGCCGCCGGGGCCTCCGGCAGGCTAGGCGTCCTCCAGGCGCAGCCGGGCGCTGACCGCGCCGAGGCCCTCGGCGAGCACGGCGAGCTGCTCGCGGGTGAGCACGTCGATCAGCAGCTCGCGAACCAGGGCGACGTGCCCGGGCGCGGCCTGGCGCAGCGCCTCCCGCCCCTGGTCGGTGAGTTCGGCGATGACGCCGCGCACGTCGCTGGGACAGGAGCGGCGGGCGACCAGGCCGGCCCGCTCCAGCTGGGTGACCTGGTAGGTCAGGCCGCTCTTGGAGGTGACCAGCTTGTCGGCGAGTTCGGTCATCCGCAGCGAGCCGCCGGGGGCCGCGGACAGGTGCACCAGGATCTCGTACTGCTGGTGGGAGAGCCCGGAGTCCTCCTTGAGCTGGCGTTCCAGCCGCCGGTTCAGCAGGTTGCTCGCGACGACGAAGCCCCGCCAGGCGGCCGCCTCGTCCGGGTCCAGCCAGCGGGGTTCGTTCAGTGAGGACATGGGGTGAAGCCTACTCCTGTTGTTCAAATTCGAACGAAGGTGTACCGTCGATCCCGTAGACGGTTCAAATTTGAACTATCACCAGCCGAACGGTCCCGAGGAGGACGCCATGAGCACCGCGGCCCCCGAGCGCATGCCCGCCCTGTACCTGTCGCACGGCGCGCCGCCGCTGGCCGACGACCCGGTCTGGCCGGGCGAACTGGCCGCCTGGTCCGCCGACCTGCCCCGGCCCAAGGCGGTCCTCATGGTCTCCGCCCACTGGGAGGAGGCCCCGCTCGCCCTCGGCGCCGTCACCACCGTCCCGCTGGTGTACGACTTCTGGGGCTTCCCCGAGCACTACTACCGGGTCCAGTACGCCGCCCCCGGCGCACCGGAACTCGCCGAACGCGTGCGCAAGCTGCTGCGCGCCCCCGGCACGCCCGTCCAGGACATCCCCGAGCGCGGACTCGACCACGGCGCGTACGTCCCGCTGGTGGAGATGTACCCGGACGCCGACGTCCCGGTGCTCCAGGTGTCGCTGCCCACCCTCGACCCGCAGCGGCTGATGGAGATCGGCCGCAAGCTCGCCCCGCTCCGCGACGAGGGCGTGCTGATCGTCGGCAGCGGCTTCTTCACCCACAACCTCCGGGCGCTCAGCAACGACGGCCGGATCACCTCGGTGATGGCCGAGTTCGACGACTGGGGCCGGCGCGCCCTGGAGGCCCACGACCTGGACGCGCTGCTCGACTTCGAGCACAAGGCCCCGGCCGGACGCCTCGCCCACCCCCGCACCGAGCACTTCGCCCCGCTGTTCGTCACCCTCGGCGCCGGCGAGAGCGACCTGGACAGCCAGCGCAGCGTCATCGACGGGTTCTGGATGGGCCTGGCCAAGCGCTCGATCCAGCTGGGCTGAACCCCTGGTGCGGAACCTCCCGGGGTTCCGCACCAGGAACGGCGGGCGGGGCGCCCGCCGGTGCACCCGGGCTGCCCGACCCCCGGCGCCCGGGCTATCGTGTGACGCTCCGTCGAAGGAGTGATCATGCGCAACGGCGACGCGGTACGAACCGCCCTGGAAGCCTCACTGGCGGTCCTCGCCCCGCACACCGCGGACCGCGACTGGGACCTGCCCGCCGGGCTCCTGGAGTGGAGCTGCCGCGACACCGCCGCCCACATCGCCCACGACCTGCTCGCCTACGCCGGCCAGCTCGCCGCCCGCCCCCGGGACCGTTACCTGCCGCTGGACCTCACCGTCCGGCCCGAGGCCGACCCGGCCCAGGTGCTCACCGTGGTCACCGCCGCCGGACAGCTCCTCGCCACCGCCCTGGACGCCGCCCCGCCCGAGCTGCGCGCCTACCACCACGGGCCCTGCGATCCGCCCGGCTTCGCCGCCATGGGCGTCGCCGAGACCCTGCTGCACACCCACGACATCACCAGCGGCCTCGGCCTGCCCTGGCGGCCGCCCGCCGAGCTGTGCCGCCTCGTGCTCGACCGGCTCTTCCCGCACGCGCCGCAGGAGCCGGCCGTCCACCCGGCGGAGGTCCTGCTCTGGTGCACCGGGCGCGGGGAACTGAACGGCCGCCCGCGCACGTCCTCGTGGGTCTGGCGGGCGGCCGTGGGCGACTGGCCGGACTGAGGCCGGCCCGACCGGTCAGGCGGCCCCGGTCGCGACCCGCTCGGCCTGGCTGCGCTCGACGCAGAACTCATTGCCCTCGGGGTCGGCCAGGGTGACCCAGCCCTTGCCGTCCGGGGTGCGGTGGTCGGCCAGCACGGTGGCGCCCAGGGCGACCAGGCGCTCCACCTCCTCGTCCCGGCCGCGGTCCTGCGGCTGGAGGTCGAGGTGGGTCCGGTTCTTCACCGACTTGCCCTCGGGCACCCGGATGAAGAGCAGCGAGGCGCCGGCGGAGTCCACCAGTGCCTCGTCGTCACCGGGGTTGTCGTCCTCGCCCAGGGTGCCCTCCAGCGCCCGGGCCCAGAAGGAGGCCAGGGCGTGCGGGTCGGCGCAGTCGATCGTCACATGTCGTACCAGAGAAGCCATGTGTCCACTCTCACCTGCACCGTTCGGCTTCGTCCAGCCTTTTCCGGGAATGCCGGTGCCCGTCCAGCGGGTACGGCGGGAAGGCCGGGACGATCTCCGTGAAGGCGTAGCCGCTCTTCTCCGCGACCCGGCAGGAGGCGTGGTTGTCGCCCGCATGGAGCAGGTCGATCCGGCGCAGGCCGTCCTCGGCGAAGGTGGCGAAGGCCCAGGTGGTGAGGGCCTCCACCGCGCGCGGGGCCACCCCCCGGCCGCGGGCCGGGGCGGTCGTCCAGTACCCCACCTCGGCCGTCCCCCCGCCGGGGGTGGGGTACTTGAGCGCGACGTTGCCGACCAGCCCGCCGCCGTCCAGGACGGCGAAGCTGTACCGGGTGCCGGCCGCCCGGCCCTCCTCCTGGGCGCGCAGCCAGTGCGCGGCCTGGTCGGCGTCGTCCACCAGGGTGCGGAGGAAGCGGCGCAGGGTCTCGTCCCGGTAGGCCTCGATCAGGGCCGGCGCGTCGGCGGCCTCGAAGGGGCGCAGCACCAGGCCGTCGGCCATCGGCAGTGCGGCGACGGTCACTTGAGGCCCTCCCAGCCCCAGCGCGGGGTCGAGCCGGGATCGCCGAGGTCGGTGCCGACCGGGGAGGCGGAGACGTCCTCGGCGATCCTGGTGCCCCAGTCGAAGTACTCCAGCACCCGGCGGCGCAGCAGCTCGTCCTCCGGAAGCTCCGCGCGGACGGCCTCGGCCATCAGCTCCATCCAGCGCAGCCGCTGCTCCTCGGTGATGGCCAGGCCCAGGTGGGCGCGGAGCAGCGCCTGGTGACCGCCCAGTTCACCGGTGTAGCCCGCCGGACCGCCGAAGACCTCGGCCAGCCAGACCGCGACGCGCTCGATGTGGGTGGGGGTGAAGTCGGCGAAGACCGGGGCGAGCAGGGGGTCGGCGAGGGCGCCCCGGTAGAAGGTGCGGCTGAGCCGGCGCAGGGCGTCGATGCCGCCGACGGCCTCGTAGAGCGGGCCGGACCGTTGGTCGTTCATGGGTGTGCTCCCCGTGGTTGGACCGTGCGTTGCGACCTTCCTAGCAGGCCGGGGCGCGAACGGCGGTCCCGGGCCCGCCGTTCGCGCCGGGTTCGGCGGGCGGCGGATTCGGCGGGCGGCGGGTTCGGCGGGCGCCGGATTCGGCGAGCGGCGGGTTCGGCGAGCGGCGGACGGGGCTCCCGCTTGACCCTGACGTTGGCGGCAGGGTCGCAGGGTGGGGCCATGAACGACGAGAGCGGGACGCGGGGCAGGGTCGTGGTGGTCACCGGGGCCGGGACGGGGATCGGGCGGGAGACGGCGCGGGCCTTCGCGGCCGAGGGGGCGCGGGTGCTGGCGGTGGGACGGCGGCTCGAACCGCTGGCCGGGACGGCGGCCGCGCACCCGGCGCTGATCGAGCCGCTGACCGCGGACGTGACCGGGCCGGACGCGCCGGAGGAGATCGTCCGGGCGGCCGTGGAACGGTTCGGGCGGCTGGACGTGCTGGTCAACAATGCCGCGATCGTGCGGAGCCGGCAGGACCTCGGCGGTTTCGACCGGGCGGGCGTCGAGGCGCTGCTGGCCACCAACCTGGTCGCCCCGGTGCTGCTCGGGCAGGCCGCGCTGCCCGAGCTGGAGCGGAGCCGGGGCGTGGTGGTCAACGTCAGCACGGCCGTCGGGCAGCGGGGCTGGCCGGGCAACTCGGTGTACGCGGCGAGCAAGGCGGCACTGGAGACGGTCACCCGCAGCTGGGCGGTGGAGCTGGCGCCGCGCGGGGTCCGGGTGGTGGCGGTGGCGCCCGGGGCGATCGACACGCCGATCGGCGAGCACTCCGGGTACGGCCCCGAGCAGCGGGCGGCGATCCGGCGGTGGCAGATCGAGCACACCCCGCTGGGCCGGATCGGCAGCCCGGCGGAGGTGGCCTGGGCGATCACCCAACTGGCCTCGCCGCAGGCCTCGTTCGTGACCGGCGTAGTGTTCTCGGTGGACGGCGGCGCGCTGGTGGGCTGACCGGGAGGGGACGGGTGGCGGTGCGGATCGGCGAGCTGGCGGCCCGGACGGGCAGTACCGCGCGCGCTCTGCGGCACTACGAGCAGGCCGGGCTGATCGAGTCCGGGCGGGCGCCGAACGGCTACCGCGAGTACGGCGGGTCGGCGGTCGTCCGGGTGCGCAACATCCGCGCGCTGGTGGCCGCCGGGTTCACCCTGGAGGACCTCCGGCCGCTGCTGGGGTGCCTGGACGGGGACGTGCTGGCGGGCCGGCCGTCCGCGCGGGTGCTGGGGATCGCCCGGGAGCGGCTGGCAGTGCTGGAGCGCCGGATCGCCGCCCAGACGGAGGCCCGGGACCGGCTGGTGGCGGCGCTGACGGCCGCCGGGGAGGCGGATCCGGCGCCCGTGGACACCGGCCCGGCGCCCACGGGCGGGTGACACCCCCGTTCGGGGGTGTGCAGGGCGCGGACGGGGGAGGACAGTGGGCGCATGCAGATTCCACTCTCCGTGATGGACTTCCTCGACCGGGCCGAGCTGGTCTACGGCGACCGGGTCGGCATCGTCGACGAGCCGGTGCAGCCGGCCGAATCCTGGGGCGAGCTGAGCTACCGCAGGGTCGCCGAGCTGGCCCGGGCCCAGGCCGCCGGGCTGGACCGGCTCGGCGTCGGGCCGGGCGAGCGGGTCGCGGTCGTCTCGCACAACTCGGCCCGGCTGCTGACCTCCTTCTTCGGGGTGAGCGGGCACGGCCGGGTGCTGGTGCCGGTGAACTTCCGGCTGAAGGCCGAGGAGGTGTCGTACATCGTCGAGCAGAGCGGCGCCTCGGTGCTGCTGGTCGACCCCGAGGTCGCCGATTCCCTGCACGGGGTGGTCGCCAAGCACAAGTTCGTGCTGGGCGCGGACAGCGACGCCGTGCTGTACGACTTCGACGGCACCCCGCGGCGGTACGCGGTGGACGAGAACGACACCGCCACCATCAACTACACCAGCGGAACCACCGCCCGCCCCAAGGGCGTTCAGCTCACCCACCGCAACATCTGGCTGAACGCGACGCTGATGGGCCTGCACTACGGCGCGAACGACCGGGACGTCTACCTGCACACCCTGCCGATGTTCCACGCCAACGGCTGGGGCCTGCCGTTCTCGCTCACCGGCCTGGGCGCCCGGCACATCGTGCTGCGCAAGGTGGACGGCGCGGAGATCCTGCGCCGGGTCGAGCGGCACGGGGTGACCTTCCTGTCCGGCGCGCCGGCCGTGGTCCAGATGGTGCTGGACGCGGCCGCCGACCTGGACGGCCCGGTGCCCGGCCGGGACCGGGTGCGGATGATCGTGGCCGGCGCCCCGCCGCCGACCTCGGTGGTGCAGCAGGTCGAGGAGCAGCTGGGCTGGGAGTTCATGCAGCTGTACGGCCTGACCGAGACCTCCCCCGCCGTCACGGTCAACCGCACCCGGGCCGAGTGGGACGCGCTGCCGGCCGCCGAACGGGCCGAGAAGCTGGTGCAGGCGGGCGCCCCTGCGCTTGGCACCCAGCTGCGGGTGGATCCCTCCGGGGAGGTGCTGGTGCGCTCCAACACCGTGCTGGACGGCTACTGGCAGCAGCCGGAGGCCTCGGCCGAGGCACTGCGGGACGGCTGGTTCCACACCGGCGACGGCGGCACCCTCACGGACGGGCAGCTGACCATCTCCGACCGCAAGAAGGACGTCATCATCAGCGGCGGGGAGAACGTCTCCTCGATCGAGGTGGAGGACTGCCTGTACGACCACCCGGCGGTCGCCGAGACGGCGGTGATCGGCGTGCCGCACGAGAAGTGGGGCGAGACGGTGAAGGCGCTGGTGGTGCTCCGGGAGGGCCACGAGGCGGTCACCGAGGCCGAGTTGATCGCGCACTGCAAGCAGCGGCTGGCCGGCTACAAGTCGCCCACCACGGTGGAGTTCCGGGACGCCCTGCCGCGCACCGCCACCGGGAAGCTGCAGAAGTTCCGGCTGCGCGAGCCGTACTGGACCGGGCGGGAGCGCCAGGTCAACTGACGAGCCCCGACTCCCTTGCCGCGAGGGCGAGTTCGGTCCGGTTTCGGACGCCGAGCTTGTGCATCGCGGACTTGAGGTAGCCCGTCACCGTGTTGCAGGTCAGGCCCAGCCGGGCGGCGATCTCCGGGTTGGTCCGGCCGGTCGCCGCCCAGCGCAGCACCTCGTGCTCGCGCGGGGTCAACGGCGGTACGGGGGCGGACTTCCGGGGCCGCTCGCGACTCCAGGCGGCGGCCCCGGCGAGCGCCCGGGCCGCCGCCCTCGCCAGCGTGCCGACCGCGGAGATCCGCACGTCCCCGAACGGGACGACGGTGCGCAGCGAGGCGTACACCACGCCGTGCACGGTGCCGCCGTCCATCAGCGGGACGGTGAGCATCGCGTACAGGTCCTCGGCGGCCACGGCCGCGTCGTAGTGGTGCGAAATCGTCGTCGCCGCACGGTAGTCGGGCACCCAGGTCGGCGCGCGCTCGGCGAGCGCCCGGCCGCCGAGGCCGAGTCCGGCCGGGACGGGGACGTCGTGCAGCAGGTCGGCCCGGGTGCCGGCCCAGTGCCGCAGCACCATGCCCTCGCTGTCGGGGCGGCTGCCGGGCAGCGGCTCGGGCACGCCGACCAGGCCGACGTCGGCGCCGCACTCGGCCACCACCCGGCGGGCGAGGTCACCGAGCACGGCGTCCCGCACCAGCTCGGCGGCGCGCGCGGCCAGTTCGGGGTCGTCGGGTCGCGCAGCGTCGGCGACGGGTTGCGCAAGGTGGGGGTCCGCAGCCCTGGTCATCGCGGAATTGTCACACGCGGTGGGGCCGGTGGCGAGAGTCCTGACATGCGTGTTTCGTGGAGTCGCGGACACCGGCGGCCGGGCGGGCATAGGGTGCGCCCGTACGCTACCGGCGGGTAGCAACTGCCGGACGGCAACCGCCTTCGACCGGAGGGAAACCGATGACCGACCCGAACGCCCCGGGCGACGTCCTGGGCGGACTGCTGGCGGACCTGCGGGACGAGAGCGCGGTGCTGGACGACCTGGTCGCCGGGCTGCCCGCCGGGGGCTGGGCCCGCCCGACGCCCGCCGAGGGCTGGACGGTGGCGCACCAGATCGCCCACCTGGCCTGGACCGACGACTGGACGGCCCTGGCCGCACGCGACCCGGAGGGCTTCGGCACCTCGCTCGGCGGGCGCTTCACCGAGCTGGTGGCGGCCGGCACCGACCCGGTCGAGGAGGGCGCCCGCACGGGTGCGGCCGCCGAGCCCGCGGCACTGCTCGCCCGCTGGCGGGCCGGCCGGGCGCAGGTGCTGGCCGCACTCGCCGCCGCCCCGGCCGACGTCCGGCTGCCCTGGTTCGGCCCGCCGATGAAACCCGCCTCGATGGCCACCGCCCGGCTGATGGAGACCTGGGCGCACGGCCAGGACGTCGCGGACGCACTCGGCGCCACCCGTGAGCCCACCGACCGGCTGCGGCACATCGCCCACCTGGGGCTGCGCACCCTGGGCTTCGCCTTCACCCTGCACGGACTGCCCGCGCCCGAGCGGCCGGTCCGGCTCGACCTGACCGCGCCGGACGGCGGGACCTGGTCCATCGGCCCGGCCGGGGCCGAGGACGTGGTGTCCGGCCCCGCCCTGGACTTCTGCCTGCTGGTGACCCAGCGCCGCCACCGGGACGACCTCGCCCTCACCGCCACCGGGCCGGTCGCCACCGCCTGGCTCCCGATCGCCCAGGCCTTCGCCGGGGCACCGGGCAAGGGGCGGCAGCCGGAGGCGCAGGCGTAGGGACCGATCCGCTCGGAGGCCGATCCGCTCGGAGGCCGATCCGCTCAGAGGCCGATCCGCTCAGAGGCCGATCCGCTCAGAGGCCGATCCGGAGCGGGCCGATCCGCTCAGAGGCCGATCCGGAGCGGGGCGAGCCGGGTGGCGATCAGGTTGGTGGCACCCCGGTCGCGCTCGATGTGCCCGTGGACCAGCAGCCCGGCCCGGTCCAGGGCGGTGCGGCGCTGGGACTCCCAGACCGGGCGGTTGCAGATCACGTTGATCAGCCCGGTCTCGTCCTCCAGGCTGAGGAAGAGCACCCCGCCGGCCGTCGGCGGCCGCTGCCGGTGGGTGACCAGGCCGCCGACCACCACCGCCGTTCCCGGCGGTACGTCCGGGAGCCGGTCGGCGCAGAGGGCGCCGCCGCGCTCCAGCCGGGCGCGCAGGTGCTGGAGCGGGTGACTGGTGGCGGAGGTGCCGGTGGCCCACAGGTCGGCGATGGTCTCCTCGACCGGGCTCATCCCGGGCAGCTCCGGCGCCTCGGTGCCGGGCGTGGTGCCGGGGATCAGATCGGCCGAGATCCCGGCGAACGCCCCTGCCGCCCACAGCGCCTGACGCCTCGTCAACCCGAAGCAGTCGAAGGCCCCGGCCGTCGCCAGCGCCTCCAGGGCGGGCCCGGGCAGGCCGGTGCGGCGGGCGAAGTCCTCCAGGTCCGCGTACGGCTGCCCGGCCACGATCGCCTCGGCCTGCGGGGTGCCGATGCCGCGCACCGTCTCCAGGCCGAGCCGGATCGCCGGCTGCGGGCGCCCTGCCGTCAGCGGCGGCTTCGGGGTCGGCCCCCGGTACGGTTCCAGGGTGGGCCGCGCCCCACTGGCGTTGACGTCCACCCCGCGCACCCGCACGCCGTGCCGGCGGACGTCCGCGACCAGGCTGAGCGGCGAGTAGAAGCCCATCGGCTGGTTGGCCAGCAGGGCACAGGTGAAGGCCGCCGGGAAGTGGTGCTTCAGCCAGGCGCTGGCGTACACCAGATAGGCGAAGCTGATCGCGTGGCTCTCCGGGAAGCCGTAGTTGGAGAAGGCCTCGATCTTGCCGTAGACGTCCTCCGCCACCTCGGGCGGAATGCCGCGCTCGGCCATCCCGCCCAGCAGCCGGTCGCGCAGCCGGGCGACCCGCTCGTGCGAGCGCTTGGCGCCCATCGCCTGCCGCAGCCGGTCGGCCTCGGCCGGGGTGAACCCGGCGCAGTCGATGGCGAGTTGCATCATCTGCTCCTGGAACAGCGGCACCCCCAGGGTCTTGCCGAGCGCGTTCTCCATCAGCGGGTGCGGGCAGCCGGCCGGCTCCGCCCCGGCGCGGCGGCGCAGGTACGGGTGGACGGAACCGCCCTGGATCGGTCCGGGGCGGATCAGCGCGACCTCGACCACCAGGTCGTAGAAGTGGTCCGGCTTGAGCCGGGGCAGGGTCGCCATCTGCGCCCGGGACTCGACCTGGAACACGCCGACGGTGTCGGCCCGGCGCAGCATCGCGTACACGCCCTTGTCGTCGTCCGGGATGGTGGCCAGGTCGTAGCGCAGACCGTGGTGCTCCGCGACCAGGTCGCAGGCGTCGTGCAGGGCGGCCAGCATGCCGAGGCCGAGCAGGTCGATCTTCACCAGTCCGGCGCCGGCGGTGGACTCCTTGTCCCACTGGAGCACGGAGCGCCCGGGCATCCGGGCCCACTCGGTGGGGCAGATCTCGCCGATCGGCTCCCGGGTGAGCACCATGCCGCCCGAGTGGATGCCCAGGTGACGGGGCAGGCCGTGCAGCTGGGTGGCGAGCTGGAGCACGTCGGCGGGGATGACGGCGTCCGCGCCGGGGGCCGAGCGGAAGTCGGTCTGCCGGCTGAACGCGTCCACCTGCCCCTGCGGGTAGCCGAGCACCCGGGCCGCGTCGCGGATCGCCAGCCGGGGCCGGTAGGTGATCACATTGGCGACCTGGGCGGCGTGCTCGCGCCCGTAGCGGCCGTAGACGTACTGGATGACCTCCTCGCGGCGGCGGTTCTCGATGTCCAGGTCGATGTCGGGCGGCCCGTCCCGGGCCGTGGAGAGGAAGCGTTCGAACAGCAGCTTGTAGTGGATCGGGTCGACCGCGGTGATCCCGAGGGCGTAGCAGACCGCCGAGTTGGCGGCCGAGCCTCGGCCCTGGCACCAGATGTCCCGGCTCCGGCAGAAGTCCACGATGTCGTGCACGATCAGGAAGTAGCCGGCCAGGTCGAGGTCCTCGATCACGTCCAGCTCCCTGCCGAGCTGGCGGCGGGCGGCGGCGTTGCCGGGGCCGAAGCGGCCCGGGCCGCCGGCCGCGACCAGGGCGCGCAGATGGCTGATCTCGCTCTCGCCCTCGGGCACGGGGAAACCGGGCAGCTCCGGATCCAGCCGGGCGAAGTCGAAGGCGCAGGCCCGGCCGAGTTCGGCGGTGGCCCGCTGCACCCCGGGGAAGCGGGCCAGCCGGCCGGCCATCTCGCGGCCCGAGCGCAGGTGCGCGGTGCCGGCCGCCCTGGTCCAGCCGACCGCGTCCTGGAGGGTGCGGCGGTCGTGCAGCGCGGCGAGGCTCTGCGCGAGGCGGCCCTGGGCGGGGCCGGCGTGGTGGGCGTTGGTGGAGGCGACAACGGGGAGCCGCGCCGTCGCCGCGAGGGCGGCGAGGGCGTCGTTGCGCCGGTCGTCGCCGGGCAGCCACTGGTCGATCAGCTCGACGTGGACGTTCTCGCGGCCGAACGCCTCGGTGAGGGTACCGAGCCGGCGCTCGGCCTCGCCCCGGTCGGGCAGTGCGGCGGGGACCCGGCCGAGCCGGCAGCCGGTGAGCACCGCCCAATGGCCGTCGTGCGCCCCGGCGAGCGCCGCGAGGTCGTACACCGGACTGCCCTTGGCGCCGCCGGCCAGCTGGGCGGCGGCGATCGCGGCGGAGAGGCGGCGGTAGCCGGCCGGATCGCGGGCGAGGACCAGCAGGTGCTCCTCCGCCCCGCCGTCGCGGACGGTCAGCTCGGCGCCGAACACGGTGGCCAGGCCCGTGCCCCGGGCCGCCTCGGCGAGCCGGACGGCCCCGTACAGGCCGTCGTGGTCGGTGATCGCGAGGCTCTCCACGCCCAGCCGGACCGCCTCGGCGACCAGGTCCTCCGGGTCGCTGGCGCCGTCCAGGAAGCTGAAGGCGGAGTGGACGTGCAGCTCGGCCCAGGGCTCGGCGGCCCTCCCGGGGCCGGTCCCGAACCCGGGCTCCGCCGGAGCGGGAGCGGGAGGGGATTCGGGAGCGGGGGGAGCCTCGGGAGCGGGGGCAGGCTCGGGAGCGGGGCGGCGCAGCGGGACGACCGTGCGGTCCGGCGCCGCGCCGGTCAGCCGGCGGTGCAGCTCGCTCCAGGGGAGGGTGGGGTGGCTGGTGAAGCCCATCGGGGGTTGCCTTCGTCGTTCTCGTGCTCGTTCCACTCCCCCCGGGTCCGGGCCGACCGACCCGCTAGTCGTAGCCGGCCTCCAGGTACCAGGCACCCCCCTCCACGGTGAGCAGCAGCGCCCGGCCACCGCCCACCACGACCTGGAACCGCGCCCGGCGCCGGGCCAGCGACTGGTCCCACCAGTACTCGACCGCCGGCCAGGGACCGGTCCAGCCGTCCACCCGCTCCTCCCGGCCCCGGACCACGACCAGGGCCAGCCGGGCCGACACCCCCGCCCGGCCGTCCACCGTGACCGGCCGCCCGGCCCCGTCCAGCACCCGCACCGGCGCGGGCTCCCGCAGCACCACGGCGGGCCACACCTCCGGCAGCCGCCCCGGCCAGGGCGCGTCGGCCGCCACCGCCGCCTCGTACGGCTCGCCCCACGGCACCTTGACCGCCTGCTCGCCCGGGCCGCGCCCGCCGGCCGGCTCGATCCGGCGCAACCCCGCGTGGCCGAGCACCGCCTGCACCCGGGCGACCGCGCGCTCCACCCGGTCGTCCGCGACGGCCTGACCCCACAGCGCGAGCTGGCGGCCCTGGTCCGGGGAGAGGCCGTCGGGGGCCAGCCGGAGCAGGGTGAAGCCCGGGTCCTCCCCGCCTTCCCCGTTGCCGGCGAAGGTGCCCGCGCCCTGCCAGGCCTGCAGCTGCCAACGGACCCGCTCGGCCAGCGCCGTCGCGGACAACCGGCCCTCGTGCCGCCACAGCCGGGAGGCCGTCCGACCGTCCGCGCAGGCCACCTCGACGGCCACCCGGCGGCAGGTCAGCCCGGCCCCGGCCAGCCGCCGGTGCAACTGCTCGGCCAGCGTGCGGGCGACGAACACCAGCGGCTCGGCCAGCGGCTCCGGCGGGTCGAAGCGCTGCTCGACGGCGAGGTCAGGCTCCTCGTCGCGCGGCACCAGCGGGCGCGGCTGCAAGCCGCGGGCCAGCCGGTGCGCGACCGTCCCGGACGGGCCGAAGCGGTCCGCGACCGACTCGGCCGGCAGGGCGGCGAAGGCCCCGACGGTGGGCAGGCCGAGCCGCCCCAGCAGTTCGGCCAGCGTCTCGTCGCCCAGCGCGCTCACCGGGTACGGGGCGAGGAACTCCGCCGTCCGGCCGGCCGGGACCAGCACCCCGGCCCGGGCGGCGAGCACCGCGGCGAACAGGCCGTCGGCGACACCGACCCGGGTCTGCGGGGCGGCTTCGGGGCGGGAGGCGGTTGCCGGTCGGGAGGTGGCTTCGGGCCGGGAAGCGGCTGCCGGTCGGGCCTCGACGGCCACCGCGCCCGGGACGGCGTCCGGGACGAGGGGCCGTCCGAGGGCGTCCGCCACCGCTCTGCCGACCTTGCCGGCCAGCGCCTCCTCGCCGCCGAAGTAGCGGCCCGGGCCCTTCACCGGGATCGCGCACAGTCCCGGACGGATCACCTCCACCCGGGGCGTGAACGCCTCCACCGCCGCGACCACCGGCTCGAAGCGGCGGGTCTCCGCCTCCGGGTCGCGGTCGCGCAGCTCCAGCTCCGGGCAGAGCCGCTGGGCCAGCTTGAGCCGCTGCCCCTGCCGCACCCCGGCCGCCCGGGCGCCCGCCGAGCAGGCGAGGATCCGCCTGCCCTCGGTCACCGCGACCGGGTCGTCGCCGGTGACGGCCACCACCGGCCAGTCCGGGCACCAGACCACCAGCACCCGGGGGGTTCCGTCGTCCGCCATCTCAGACCACCGCCGCCACGCGGGGTGCCATCGGCTCCGCCGCCGGTAGCGCCGGCATCGCCGGTTCCGCCACCGGCTGCGGCCGTCCCTGTCGCGGCTGTTCCTGGAGCGGGCGCACCGCGCCGTGCTCGTCGGGCAGCCAGAGCCGGGCCGTCCGGCCGCGCACCGCCGAGCCGCGGCCCTCGGCCACCACCTCCACCTGCCGGCCGACGAGCTGCCCGTGGCCGTCGCCCAGCCCGAACCAGCGCCCGGAGCGCACCCCCAGTCGCAGCACCGCGCCCGGCCACGGTCCGGCGACCAGCAGCACGCAGCCGCTGCGCCGCAGCACCGCCGTCAGCCGGGCGGCCAGCTTCGGCGGCACCGGCCCGTCCGGGCGCAGCATGATCAGCTCGACCGCGCCGGCCAGCACCGAGACCACTTCGGCCCAGTGCGGCCCCGGATCGTCCGCGACCAGCAGCCGCCGCAGGTCCAGTCCGTACCCCTCGGCGGCGGCCAGCCCCAGGTCCGGCAGTCCGACCGCCGCGGCCCAGCCGCCCTCGGTCTCCTTCACCCCGGCGGCGAGCGCCAGCAGCAGCCCGGTGTCCCCGCCCGCCACCGACACCGCCGTCCCCCGGCGCAGCCCGGCGTCGGGCAGCACCTCCCGCAGCGCGGACGGCACCGGCAGCAGCCCCCGGGGCTCCGCCGTCCGCCCGGCGGCCGGTGTCGCCCGTCCCTCTCGTTCCTCCCGCTCCCGCGGCTCACCCCGCTCCCCCCGCTCCCCCGGCGCGGCAGCCGGGGACGCCACCGGGCGGAGCACGGGGCGTGCGGGCTGCTCGGCGGTGGATTCGAAAACAGATTCGAAAACGGGCACACCCCCAGGATCGAACATTTGTTCGCAAAGATTCAAGTCCGACCTGGTCAACCCACCCGTCACTCTCCGTGTACCCGGCCGCTCGCGCAGGCCGTACGGGCCGTGGCACGGCCGTCGGCGCCCCACCGGGAACCCGGACGACTTTCTGCGGCACGGGCCGAATCCTTTGGAGTGGCCCGCGCCTCTTATAAACGTTCCGACAAACGTCGGGTACGGGATCCGGAGGTAGTGATGATCATCGGAATCGGCATCGCCGTCGCCCTGGTGCTGCTCTGCACCTGCACGCTCGCCGTGAAGCGCAAGCGAGCCGGACGTGGCTGAATCGACCTGGCCCGGCGAGCAGTTGATCGCCGCCGCACAGGCCGGCGACGTCGACTCGATCGCCGCGCTGGTGTCGGGATCGCACCCCAATGTGCAGCGGTTCGCCCGTTCCCTCTGCGCCACCCCGGAGGACGCGGAGGACGCGGCACAGGAGGCCCTGATCATCCTGTACCGCAAGATCGGGATGCTGCGGGCCTCCGGCGCCCTGGCGTCCTGGATGTTCCGCATCGTCCGCAACGAGTGCCTCCGGCGCGCACGGACCCGGCTGCGGGACCACGGCGCACCGCTGCGGCAGGACGTCTGCGCGGACTCCGCCGAGGAGGCCGCCCTGCGCCGCCTGGAAGCCGGCACGGTGGCGGCCGCGGTCGCCGCCCTGCCCCCCGACCAGCGCCGAGTGCTGATCATGCGGGACGTCCAGGGCCACAGCGGCCGGATGGTCGCCGACGCGCTGGGCCTCAGCACGGCGGCGATGAAGTCCCGTCTGCACCGGGCCCGTTCGGCGGTCCACCGGACGCTGCGGCCCACCACCTGAATCCGCCCGTGGAGGAAACGATGACCGGAACGACGACCGGAACGAAGCCCGGAACCGCCACCGGCCCCGGGGGGCCCGACTTCGCGAGCAAGTCCCTGACCGAACACGTCGTGCGCGGCGTGGTGGGCATCGGCTCGCTGATCGGCTCGGTCGCCCTCGTCCCGACGGTCGGGCCGGTCGGCCTGGCCCTCCTGCCGGTCGGCCTGCTCGCCCTGCGCGGCTGCCCGACGTGCTGGGCGATCGGCTTGGCGCAGACCGTCTCGCGGGGCCGCCTCCAGCGCTCCTGCGAGGACGGCCGGTGCAAGCTGGCCGTCGCCGACCGCCACGACGGGCACGGGGAGGAGGCGTGGCCGGCGTTCACGGGCTCCACCGTCTGAGCGGCTCCCACCGGAGGGCGGCGGGGGCCGAGGGGTGACGGCGGCGGGAGGACGGAGGCCGAGGGGGTGGCGGGAGGGCTCGTCCCGTCGAAGTCCGGGCCTCCGCCCCACGACCCCGTGTTCCGCCGGTCGGGCGGCGGCACTCGCCCGACCGGGTTACCGACAAGCGTTTTTTCCTTGACAACTTTTTTTGTCGGTCGGATGCTGGAACGGTGCTGGAAGTCGCCGTGATCGAAGAACCCGCTGCGGCCGAGGCCTCGCTGGACCCCATGCGGTCACGCCTCCTCGCCGCCCTGACCGAGCCCGGCTCGGCCGCCATGCTGGCCGCCCGGCTGGGGCTGCCCCGGCAGAAGGTCAACTACCACCTGAAGGAACTGGAGCGGCACGGCCTCGTCGAACTCGCCGAGGAACGCCGCAAGGGCAACGTCACCGAACGGGTGTACCGCGCCACCGCGTCCTCCTACGTGATCTCCCCCGGCGTCCTGGCCGCCATGAGCCCGGACCCCGCCCGCTCCCCCGACCAGCTCTCCGCCCGCTGGCTGCTGGCGCTCGGCTCCCGGCTGGTGCAGGAGGTCGGGTCCCTGCTGACCGGCGCCTCCCGGGCCCGGCGACGGGTCGCCACCTTCGGCATCGACGCGCAGGTACGGTTCGCCTCCGCGGCCGACCGGGCCGCCTTCGCCGAGGAGTTGGCCCAGTCCGTGGCCGCCCTCGTCAGCCGCTACCACGACGAGTCCGCCCCCGGGGGCCGCAGCCACCGGGTGGTGGTCGGACTCCACCAGATCCCCTCCGCACAGCCCGGGGCGGAGACGGAGGCGGGGGCAGCCGGGGCCGGGGCCGAACCGGCCGGGACCGGGCCGGAGGCCGACGCCGCCGGCAGCGCGGCAGAAGGCGCCGGAACCGCACCGAACCAGGAGAACCCACGATGACCCACCCCTTCGAGATCGAGCTGGAGACCTCCCTCCCGGCGAGCCCGGAACAGGTCTGGGAGGCGATCGCCACCGGACCGGGGATCGACTCCTGGTTCATGGGCCGCAACGAACTGGACCCGCGCGAGGGCGGCACCGCCGTCATGGAGACCGGGGGCCACCGCGCGGAGGCGGTCGTCACCGCCTACGAGCCCGGCAAGCGCCTGGCCACCCGTACGGCCGCCGGCGAGGACGGCCGGTTCATGGCCTTCGAGTACCTGATCGAGGGCCGGGACGGCGGTGCCACCGTGCTCCGCGTCGTCCACAGCGGCCTGCTCGGCGACGACTGGCAGGACGAGTACGACGCGCTGCGCCGCGGCTGGCCCTTCCACCTCCACACGCTGCGCGAGTACCTCACCCACTTCCCCGGGCGCACCGCCGTCCCCGTCTTCGCCGCCGCGCCGTCGGCCGGCCGACCGGAGCCGGAGGTCCGGGCCCTCCTCGCCCACGCCCTGTCGCTGCCGCTCCCGGTCACCGCGGGCACGCGGGTCCACGGCGAACCGGCGGGCCTGCCCCCGCTGGACGGCGAGGTGGCCTGGGCGGACGACGAGCGCTTCGAGGTCCGCACCGCCGACGGGCTCTACACCTTCCACCACGGCTCCGGCCTGGTGCTGATGTTCCACCACCTCTTCGGCCCGGCTCCGGACGGGTCCGAGGCCGCCTGGCAGCAGTGGCTGTCCGGGGTCCTCGGCCGACCTGCTCCTTCCGGCCGTTCGGACCTCCCCGGCCCGACCGGCCCGACCCAGCCTGACCGACACGGCCGACTCACCTGACCCGACCTGCCCGGCCCGACCGCTCCAGATCCGCACGAGAAACCGCACGAGAACCGAGGAACCACCCATGCGCACCCTGATCAGCACCGCCTTCGTCTCGCTCGACGGCGTCGTCGAGGGCCCCGGCGGCGAACCCGGCTACCGCAACTCCGGCTGGACCTTCAAGGACATCGAGTTCCTCCCCGAGGCGTTCGAGATCAAGGGTCGGGAGCAGGAGGAGGCCACCGCGATGCTGCTCGGCCGGGTCAGCTACCAGGCGTTCAGCCCGGTGTGGCCGGACATGCCGGAGTTCGCCCGCTACAAGACGCTGCCGAAGTACGTCGTCTCCACCACCCTCACCGAGGACGACCTGGTGCCGAACTGGGGCGGGACCACCATCCTGCGCTCGCTCGACGAGGTCGCCGCGCTGAAGGAGACCGAGGGCGGCCCGATCATCGTCCACGGCAGCGCCGCCCTGAACCGGGCCCTCTCGGACGCCGGTCTGATCGACCGCTACCACCTGCTCGTCTTCCCGCTGCTGCTCGGCGCCGGCAAGCGCCTGTTCAGCACGACGGACAAGGACACCCAGAAGCTGAAGCTGGTCGAGCACGAGGTGTACGGGAACGGCCTGCAGAAGCAGGTCTTCGACGTCGTCCGCTGACCGCTCCCCGGCTGCGCCCCGACCGTTTCCCCTGCGTCGGCGGCGAGAGCGTCGACGGGTTCGGGGCGGGGGCGGCCCTCCTGTCCCGTGCCCGATGCCCGATGCCCGGTGTCCGGTGTCCCGTGCGGCCGTGCTCCGTTCTCTGCGCCCCCTCCCGGGCCGTCAACGCTCCGCTGCGGTGCGCCAGATGAACACCTCGCCGCTCGGCTGCCGCTCCGAGAAGAGCCCCGGCGGCGAGGTCCGGGCCGGGAGGCCGCGGAGGTCCGATTCGAAGGCCGGGCGGCGCTCCGCGAAGAGGTGCGGGGCCGAGGAGGAGAGCGAGAAGACGCCCGCGACCGCCTCGCCGGCCGTGCGCTCCAGCGGTCGCCCGCCCGGGACGACGATCCGCTGCGGGCCGGTGAAGCCCGCCCGGGTGAGGACGGCGGCCTCGCCGTCCGGTGTGCCGTGCGGCAGCAGCCCCTGCCCGGCGCGGCGGACCGGGCCGAGGTAGCGCCGGACCAGCTCGCCGATCGCGGCGTACGGGACCGGCGGGTGCGGCAGCCCCTCGGTGGGCCGCGGTTCGCCCTTCAGGTCCGAGACGTGCGCCAGGGCGCCGCCGGGCCGCAGCACGCGCCGTACGGTCGCCGCCACCAGGTCGCGGTCCATCCAGTGGAAGGACTGGCCGAAGGTCGCCAGTGTGAAGGTGCCGAGGCCCGAGGGCAGTTCCTCGGCCCGGGCCCGCACCCAGGTGGCCTTGGGCTCCGCGGCGCCGGCCCGGCGCGCCTCGGCGGTCATCCCGGCGCCCGGGTCCACTCCGACGACCTCGCCGAACAGGTGCGCCAGGCCCAGCGCCAGCGTGCCCGGCCCGCACCCCACGTCGAGCAGCCGCCCCCGCCCGTCGAGCCCCAGCGCCTCGGCCGGCGCCTCCGCCAGTCCGGGGGCGACCGGGTTCGGCCAGAGGTTCGGACAGGGATCCGGCCAGGGAACCGGCCTCGGGCGAACGGAGTTGATCCTGGCACGAGTTGACTCCTGGCCAGACGTTCGCGGGGCGGGAAATCGATGGACAGGCATTCCGTGATCAGCAGACTGATCCCATGACCGTGACAGATGACAAGACCGACCTCCGGATCTACATCCAGGACGCCCGCGACGCCCTGCTCTGGAAGCTCGAAGGCCTCTCCGAGTACGACCTGCGCCGCCCGCTCACCCCCACCGGAACCAACCTGCTGGGCCTGGTCAAGCACGTCACCGGCGCCGAGGCCCTGTACTTCGGCGACACCTTCGGCCGCCCCTTCCCCGAACCGGCCCCCGTGTGGATCACCGGCGGGACCGAGCCGAACGGCGACCTGTGGGCGCGGGCGGACGAGAGCACCGAGGAGATCACCGGGCGCTACCGGCGGGTCTGGGCACACTCCGACGCCACCATCGAGGCCCTGCCGCTGGACGCCGTCGGCAAGGTCCCGTTCGGCGCCGGCCACGAACAGACCCTGCACCGGGTACTCGTCCACATGATCGCCGAGACCCATCGCCATGTGGGACACGCCGACCTGGTCCGCGAACTTGTGGACGGCGCCACCGGCCAGCGCTCCGACGGCGCCAACACCGCCCCCGGCGACGCCGACTGGTGGCGGGCCCACCACGACCGCGTGGAGCAGGCGGCCCGGCAGGCCGGCAGCCTGGCCTGAACCGTCAGCTCCCGTGCGGGGCCGCGTCCGCGCCGACGTGCCGCACCACGGCCGCCGCCCGGTCGGCGAGGGGCCCCGGGGCGATCGGTACACACACGTACCCGAACCCGGCATAGGCCTCCCGGTGGATCCGCTCGAACCGCAGCGACTCCTCGTACGAGATGCGCCGGGCCTCGGACGGAATGACGAAGCCCGGGCTCTCCACGAAGAACACCCGGCGCTCGTACACCCCCGCCTCCCGGATGCGGTCGAGCTCCCGGGTGAGGGCCTGGGTCACCGGATGGCCGAGGTACACCGCCAGGGCGTACGTGCACACCGGCGAGCGGTCGAAGAACCGCACCTCCCCCGGTCGGCCGACGGCCCCCTCCTGCCGCCGCCGCTGCAGGTCGACCACCGCGTCCACGAACGACGGGTCCGTCCACGGCTCCGGCTCGCCCCGGGCCTGCCGCAGCGCGATGACGTCCGTCGCAGACTCCTCGACCACCGGATGGCCCGCCCACTCCAGCCACCGCAGGATCGCCGTCTTCCCGGCCCCCGGGGTGCCGGTCAGCAGGTAGCGCTTCATCCCCGCACCCTACGGGCCGGGTGGAGCGGCAGCGAAGCGGCTCCCTAGGGTGTCGGGCATGGGGACATCCGGCGTGACGGGTACGGAGCAGGGCGCGAGGGTGACCGTCCGGTGCGCGGACTGCGGCGGCGACGCGGTCCGGAGCTTCGGGCAGTTCCTGCTGCACGGACGGGAGTTGTGGTGGGACGCCGAGCGCTTCTGCCCGCGGTGCGGCGCCGCCTGCTGCGAGGACGCGGGCCCGGAGGCCGCACCGCAGGACGTCCGCGAGACGCTGCTGACCACCCACGGACCGGCCCGGCTCCGACTCACCGGGCCGCTCACCGACCCGGTGGCCGCACTACGGACGCTCCGCGAAGGAGCGGACATCACACTCCGGCAGGCGCGGGAACTCCTCGACGAGCTGCGGGACTTCGGCCTCAGCGGGACAGCCGTCGAGATGGCGTACTGGCGGGCGCGGCTGGCCGAGCGCGGAATCGAGGCGGAGGTGGCGGACAGCTTCGGGAGGGCGTACCGGTACGTGGGGCCGCCGGAGCTGCGGGCGGCTGGTGACGGCACCGGCGGCGGGGGCTGTGGCAGTGGCAGTGGCAGTGGCGGCGATGGCGGTGGCGGTGGCGGTGGCGGTCAACGGTTGCGGACGGAAGGCGAGTTCGCCGCCTGGGCGGAGGAGCGGTCGGCCGAGGAGCTCGCGGAACCGTTCACCTTCGTGGTCGACCTCGGCGGCGCACTGCGAATCGCTCCGCGCCGCAGCGAGCATGTGGACTGTGCGGGCGGGGAGTTGGTGCTGAGCGCCGGGGAGATCGGGTTCCGGCGGTCACCGGACGGATGGGAGGTCGAGACGGTCGGCAACCACTCCACCGGCTACTGCCCCGACACCACGTCCTGGCCCGCCGTCGCCGCCGCCCTCGCCCGCCTCGGACTGCCGCACCCCGACGCCTTCACCCACGCGGTGGTCTTCCGCCGCTGCCCCCGGTGCGCCCGCTGCAACCTCGTCCGCGAGGAGCACTACGCCTGCGTCTTCTGCGACGCGGACCTGCCCGAGCACTGGAACGTCGACGGGGCCGCGCTGCCGTGAGCCGCCCGGGCGCCCCCTCCGCCCCCGCACGGCGAGCGCCCCGGGCGACCAACCGAACCACCCCGCCCCGCCCCGCCCCCGGCCGGCCGCTCACACCGACCCGCCGCCGCACCCCTCCCCCGCTCGGGAGTCCTCGGTGTTGTCGGGCCGGGCCGCTAGGGTCTGTGGGTCACGGGGCAGGCAGGGAAAGGGTTGGGGCACGTGGGATTTGTGCGGGCGGCGGAGCTGCCGGGTGAGGTGGTGCACGCGGGGAGTCGGGAGTTCCTGGTGCGGGAGGGACTGCCGGCGACCGGGGCGTTCCTGGACTTCGAGGCGCTCGGGGACGGGGAGCTGACGGCCTTCCCGGCGGAGGCGGAGCGGCTGTTCGTCCTCGGGGAGACGGAGTACTGCACGCCGTTCGCCGCCGGCGGGAGCCTGGTGCTGCTGGACGGGGTGACCGGCGAGGTGTTCCTGGACAACGGTGGCCCGCGGCGCGACCTGCTGGCCTCCGGCGTGGCCGCGCTGGCGGGCCTGGTGCGCGAGGTGGACGCGGTGGCCGAGGGGGCCCGGCGGCCGGAGGCACTGGACGGGCGACGCGGGCCCACCGTGGTGGCCGAGGTGCTGGCAGGGGCCGAGCGGCGGATGCGGGAGATCGATCCCGGACTGTTCGACGACGGATCCGCTCCGCCCCCGCACTGGGGCACCGCGCTGCTGGTGCGGGCGCTGGGCTGGGGCGCGCTGCCCGGCGGGCCGGGCGGGCCCGCGTACGAGACGGCCCCGGAGCTGGTGGCGGAGCTGGCGGCGCTGACGGACCAGGACGGCGGCCCCGGCCGGGTGCACCGGTTCCGGCCCGAGGAGCTGCCCGCCGCCCTCGTGCACGAGCCGACCCGGCGGCTGCTGACCGAGGTCGGCCTGCCGCTGGGCGGGGCGATGTTCGGGGTGTGCGAGGAACCGCTGGTCACCATGGGCGAGGCGTACCCGGAGTACTTCGACGGCGAGGAGGAACGGCCGTACCAGCGGGACTTCCTCGCCCTCGGGGACTGGCCCACCGACCTCACGATCGCCCTGGACGGCGCCACCGGCCGGCTGGAGCTGCCGGACTGGTACGACGACGGCCACCCCGAGGCCTACCTGAACCGCGACCTGTCCGCCCTGCTCTACGCCCTCTGGACGTACGAGCGGCTGCGCGCCGAGTGGGACCGCTGGGACTACGGCCGGGCCCGGGGCACCTGGGCGGTGTTCGATCCGCAGGCGCTGCTGAGCGCGGTGGTGGACCGACTGGTGGAGACCGTCGACCCGGAGGCGTTCGCCTCGCCCGGCTGCTCCTGGCGACTGCTCGCCGAGGACGGGCACATGGGCGGCCTGCTCGGCTGAGCGCTTCGCCCGGCCGGGCTCTGGTGACGGGCGGTGGCCGGGGCGCCGACGGGCCGGTGCACCGGCCCGCCGGTCGACGCGCTGTGGGCGGCGGGCGGCGGGAGGGGTGACGGGCCGGACGTAGGCTGAGCCGATTCGATCACTTGAGAAGGCGTCGAAGGGAGCTGCGAAGGATGCGCAGCGGTACGGGGGAGCTCTACCGGGCGTTCGCGGAGAGGGAGGCGCACGGCAACTCGCCGATCTACCAGGAGCTGGCCGAACGCGTCGCCGAGGACCGGCAGTTGTGTGCGCTGCTGGACGGGCTGCCCATCGCGAAGCGGCAGCCGAATCTGCTGTTCGGCGCGGTCCGGCACCTAGGCGGGCCGGTGACGGAGGGCTGGCCGGCTTTCCGCGGCTGGGCGGCGGAGCATTGGGCCGGGGTCTCGGCGACGATGCTGGAGCGGCGGACGCAGACCAACGAGGCGGGCCGCTGCGCCACCCTGCTGCCGCTGCTGGCCGCGCTGCCGCAGCCGCTCGCCCTGATCGAGGTCGGCGCCTCGGCCGGACTCTGCCTGTACCCGGACCGGTATCGATACCGGTACCGGTACGTGGCCGGAGACGGGCCCAGGAATGGGGGCGTGAGCGAGAGCGGCAACGGCAACGGCAGCGGCAGCGGCAGCGGCAGCGGCAGCGGGGCCGGTACCTCGGTCGCCGAGTTCGGCGCCGAGGCGAGCCCGGTGACGCTGGACTGCGCGGTGAGCGGTCCAGTGCCGCTCCCCGGATCCCTGCGGGAGCGGCTGCCCGAGGTGGTGTGGCGGGCCGGGATCGACCTCAATCCGCTGGATGTGCGGGCCGAGGAGGACGTGCGCTGGCTGGAGTCGCTGGTCTGGCCCGAGCAGACCCACCGGCTGGACCGGCTGCGCGGCGCCGTCCCGGTCGCCCGGGCCGAACCGCCACTGCTGGTGCGCGGCGATCTCAACGCGACGGTGGGTGAGTTGGTGGCTCGGGCCCCGGCGGGGTCGACGCCGGTGGTGTTCCACAGCGCGGTGCTCGCGTACCTGTCGCCGGAGGAGCGGGAGGAGTTCGCGACGACGATGCGCGAGCTGCCCGGGCACTGGATCTCCAACGAGGCGGTTTCCGTGCTGCCGACCGTCGCCCGACGCCTCCCCCGCCCGGCCCCGGCCGACTCCGGATTGTTCGCGCTCGCGCTGGACGAGCGGCCGGTGGCCTTCACCGGGCCGCACGGGCAGTCCCTGGACTGGTTCGGCGAGGCGTGGCCCGGCGAGGCATAGAGGCAGACGAGGCACAGAGGCACGGGCGGCGCGCGGCGGTGTGCGGCAGCGGGCGGCGGTATGCGGCAGCGGGCAAACCGGCGGGAGTCTCGGCTTGAAGCTGCCGCAACGGCAGCCTCTACGGTCGTGACCAGGGCCGGAGAACCGGCCCCGGTCCACGCGAACGTGGGGACGTGGGGACGTGGAGAACGAGGGAGGCAGCCATGGCCTGGCCCATCGCAGATGTGGCCCGGATGTCCGGCGTGACCGCCAGGACGCTGCGGCACTACGACGAGATCGGGCTGCTGCCCCCGGCCTGGATCGGTTCCAACGGCCACCGCTACTACGAGGAAAGGCAGTTGCTCCAGCTGCAACAGATCCTGGTACTGCGGGCACTGGGCGTGGGGCTGACCGAGATCGCCCGGATCCTGGGCGATCAGGTGGACGAGCTGGAGGCCCTGCGGGGCCACCACCACCGGCTGGTCGCCGAGCGCGACCGGCTCGACGCCCTGGCCACCACTGTTTCCCGCACGATCGCCGACCTGGAACGCTTCCGGAAGGACGGCACGCCCATGACCATCAACCGCCCCGAGAACCTGTTCGAGGGCATCCAGCCCGACGACGTCGACGCGAGCCTGCGCGACTTCCCCGAGCACGCCGAGGCGGCCCGGCTCGCGACCGCCGCGATGTCTCCGGCCGAGATCGAGGCCGGACAGCGCGAGCGGACCGCCCGCATGATCCACCTGGCGGAGCTGATGGCGGCCGGCCACCCGGCCGACGCCGAGCCCGTGCAGAGCACGATCGACGAGGAGTACCAGCTGCTCCGCACCATCCGTTCGGTTCCGACCGAGGAGTACCTGGCGATCGCCCGTTCCTGCACCGAGAACGAGCAGTGGAGCGCCGCGTACGAGGCCATCGCCCCGGGCCTGGCCGCGTACCAGCGTGCCGCCATGGAGGCGTACGCGGCGGCGCGGCTGTCCTGAGCCGGGTTGGGCCGGACCGACCTGACCCGGCCATGTCCGCCCCAGCCCTGTCCTGTCCGGTCCGGGAGCCTTACGGGGGGCTCCCGGACCGGGCCGGACGCCGGGTGGCTCCGCTCCTGCTCCTCCCTCCTTGTCACTCCGTGCGCAGCGCCGTGACCGTCCGGGTGCGAGCTGCCCAGGTGGCCGGGAGGGCGGCGCCGAGCAGGGCCAGCACCAGGCCGCCGAGTATCAGCGGCCCCGCCACCGGCGGGGCGAAAACGGCGAGGTCGGCGTCCGGCACCCCGATTCCGGCGGCCCGGGCCATCGCGGGCATCACCTGGTGGTGCACCAGGACACCGATCGGGACTCCGATCAATCCGGCCGCCAGCCCGCTGCCGCAGACCGAGGTGAGCACCATGCCGACCGTCTGCCGGGGCGCCATCCCGAGCGCCTTCAGCACCCCGAGGTCGTGCACCCGTTCCCTGGTGTCCAGCAGCACGGTGTTGAGCACCCCGAGCCCCGCCACCACGGAGAGCAGCAGTGTGAGCACGCCTGCCAGGGTGTTCATCGCCAGCACCACGATGTTGAGGTGCTCCCCGCCGGGTTCGGCGCCCAGGCCCATCGGCTTCACGGCCTGGTCCAGCCCGTCGGCGTAGGACTGCGCGTCGGTGCCCGGGGTGAGGTCGATGTGGAAGGTGAGCGCCTCGGCGTGGATCGCGCCACCGAGCGGCGCCAGCGTGGCCCGGTCCGTGAACACCACGTCGTGGGTGGTCAGGACCTCGCCGGTGATCTTCGCCGGGGTGCTGCGGCCGTGGTCGGTGAGGGTGACGGTGTCACCGACCTTCGCCTCGTTGGCCCGCAGGTAGGCGGCGGCCACCACCACCTCGCCGGGGCCGCGGAACCAGCGGCCGGAGACCAGTTGGAAGCCGCTCCAGGAGGCGTCGCCGCTGAACGCGACCACCTCGGAGCGCCCGGTGTTCCCGGCCAGGGCGACCGGGGCCGGGGCGGTGCTGTACCAGGCGCGGGTGCCCGGCCGGGACTCGACGGCCTTGACCACGGCCGCCTCGTCCACGTGGTCGACGGGCTGCGCGGCGCCCTCGATCGGGACCTGGACCACCACCTTGCCCGCGCGGTCGGCCGTCAGCCCCTCCTGGATGGAGCTCAGCGAGAGCGTCAGACCGACGCAGAGGGTGACCCCGACCGTGCCGAGCACCACGGCGGCACCGGTGGTCGCCGAGCGGCCCGGCCGGTTGAGCGGGGAGGCCAGCCCGAGGCTGAACGCACGTGGCACCGGCAGCCGGCCGATCAGGTCCTGCGCCCGGGACAGCGGACCCGCCGCCCCCGCCCCGCCGGCCGTGCGGCGGGCGACCGCCCGCTTGGCGCCGGGAGCCGTCCGGCCGACCGCGAGTGCCTCCACCGTCCGCAGCCGCCCGGCCCGCAGGGCCGGTACCACCGCGGTGCCCGCCACGGCCGCCAGCGCCGCCACCGCGACCACGGCGTCCACCCAGACCGGGATGCCGAGCAGCCCGCCGCGCAGGGCCTTGTGAGCCAGCCCGAGGACCGGTACGGAGAGCAGGTTCCCGAGGAGCACGCCGAGCGCCGTGCCGAGCCCGGCAGGGATCAGCGCCTGGCCGACGTAGGCGCGTGCCACCTGGGCGGGCGTGAAGCCCAGGGACTTGAGGATGCCGATCCGCCGGGTGGCGGCACTGACGGCGCCGCTGACCACGACACCGATGATCAGCACCGACATGGCCAGCCCGAGCACCCCGAAGGCCGTGACGAACGGGACGAAGGTCGAGGCCGTCCGGTTCGCCTCCTCCCGGGCGGGCCGGTAGGAGGTGACCCCGGCGAGCGCGTCGCCGGGGAGGGCGGCGGCCAGCGCGGCGCGGTCCGCGGCCACCTCGGCGTCGTCGTCGGCGTGGGCGAAGCGGTAGAGGTACTGGACCGCGGGCACCGTGCCGGGCGCCGCCAGCCCGGCCACCTGCTCCGGGGCGACCCAGCCGTCCGCGCTCCAGGAGACCGAGGCCGCCAGGCCGACGACCTTGAGCGTCGGGTGCCCCGGCCGGTCCGGGAACTCCATGCTGTCGCCGACCGCCAGCGGGGAGTGCCCGTCCAGGAACACCACCTCACCGGGGCCCGCGATCCAGCGGCCATCGATGATCCGCAGGCCGTCCAGTGGGCCGTCCTGGGCACGGCCGACCAGCGTCATCGGCGGCAGCGGGCTCCCGGCCGGCGGGATCCGGGTGTCGGGGCCGGAGCGCGGCTGGACGGTCACCGCCTGGTAGGGGCCGGCCGTGGCCGTCACGCCGGGCGCGTGGGCCGTCGCGGCGAGCTGGGCTGGGCTCGCTCTCTCCCCGTCGTACAGCACGTTGAGGTGGGCGCCGCGCTGGTCCGCGAAGGAGCGCTGGTAGGGGCCCTGCGCGGCGACCAGCAGCCCGAGCGCGAGGATGCACGCCGTCACGGACACCATCGTGGTGAGCACCATCACCAGTGTCTGCACCCGCCGGCGGCCGACCCCGGCACGCACCACCTTGCCGAGCGCGCTCATCGGCCACCGCCCGGCGCCGGCGCGGCCGCCGTGTCCCGGACCAGCCGGCCGTCGCGCAGTTCGATCGTCCGGTCGGCACAGGCGTCGGCGAGCGCGGTGTCGTGCGTGACCAGCAGGATCGTCTGGCCCTCCGCGTTGAGCCCGCGCAGCAGGTCGCGGACGTCGGCGGCCGAGGCGGTGTCCAGCGCTCCGGTGGGCTCGTCGGCCAGCAGCAGCGGCGGACGGTTCATCAGCGCCCGGGCCACCGCGACCCGCTGGCGCTCGCCGCCGGAGAGCCGGCCGGGGAAGGCCTTGGCGTGCCGGGCCACTCCCAGCCGCTCCAGCAGTTCCCCGGCCCTGGCCCGGGCCGCCTCCCGCCGCATCCCCGCGAGCTGGGCCGGGAGCAGCACGTTGTCCTCCGCGGTCAGGTCGTCCAGCAGGTTGAAGAACTGGAACACCATGCCGATCCGCGCCCGCCGGTACTCGGCCAGCGCGGCCTCGCCGAGCCGGTGCACGGCGACGCCGTCCACCTCCACCTCGCCCTCGCTCGGGCGGTCGAGACCGGCGACCAGGTTCAGCAGGGTGGACTTGCCGCTGCCCGAGCGGCCGAGCACGGCCAGCGCCTCGCCGGCCCGGACCTCCAGGTCGAGCCCGGCCAGGGCGGGACGGGCGGCGTCGGATCGGTCGTACGTCTTGCTGACGCCGCGGATCCGGATGATCGGCGCGTTCACGGGCCCTCCACGGTTCGGGGTCCGGCCCCGGGAAACCCGGTCCGGCTGACGGGACATGACGCTACGAATCCGCGACGGGGTGCCGACAGCCGTCTGGACGGCCTCTACGGGGTGTATCCAGATACACCCCGAACTGGGTGTTCAGGCCTAGAGCGCCGGGCGACCCGGACGGGCAGACTGACCCATCGAAAGATCGGAACCGGGGTCCGCGGGGCTTCGGGGCGACGGCCTGGGTCCGCCGCTCCGGGCCCGCGGCTCCGAGGTCCCCGACCGGGGCCGCGGATGGGAGAGGGGGCGCGTCATGAACGCGGGAGTGCTGGAAGGACTGGCCCTGAGGGTCGGCCGGGCGTGCGCGGACGGGGTACGGGCCTGGTACGCGGCGACGCTGGCCGTGACGGGCTTCCTCGCGCTGCTGGCGGGGCCGGTCCTGCTGGCCTCCGCGCTGTTCGGACCGGACGATCCCCTGGACCTCCATCCGGGCGGACCGCTGATCCTGGTGGTGCCGATGGGGCCGGTCGCCCTCTGGGCGCTCTGCTGGGCCACCGGGGGCGGCGGCCGGGCGGTCGGCGCCGCGCTGTTCGCCCCGGGGGCGATAGCGCTGATGGCGACGCACCTCTACGGGGGTGCCGCGCCCGGCGGCCGGTCCGGCTCGCTCTGGCTGGCGCCCTCGCTGCTGGTGCTCGGGCTGTTCGGGGCCCGCTGGGCCGCGACGGAGAGCAGGCGGACGGTCGGGAAGTGGAGCGGGCGGCCGATCCCGGTGCCGTACCGCCGGCCGGTCGGGGCCGGGCCCTGGCGGCGGCTGCGCACCGGCGGCTGGCTCACCGACCCGGCGACCTGGCGGGACTTCGCCTGGACCCTGCTCACCGGCGCCGCCGTGCTGCTCACCGCCGCGATCGTCCTGCTGACCCCGGTCGCCCTGGAGGTCTTCGGCCGGAACGGCCGGTTCTTCGCCCTGGGCGTCGTCTACGCGATGGGTCTGACCGTCGCCCCGTTGGCCGTGCTGTGGGCGGCCCCACCGGTCCTGCGGTTCCACGAGAAGGCCGCCCGGGCCCTGCTCGGGCCCTCCCGGCGGGCCGAGCTCGCCCGCCGGGTCAGCCACCTCGCGCGGACCAGGGCGGACACCATCGACGCCGGGGCGGCCGAGCTGCGCCGGATCGAACGGGACCTGCACGACGGGGCGCAGGCCCGGCTGGTGGCCCTGGGCATGCTGCTGACCGTGGCCGAGCAGCTGAAGGACGATCCGGACGCCCTCGGGCCGCTGCTGGCCGAGGCCCGGCTGTCCTCGGTGAGGGCGCTGGGAGAGCTGCGGGACCTGGTCCGCGGCATCCACCCCCCGGTGCTCGCCGACCGCGGCCTGGCCGACGCGGTTCGGGCGACGGCGCTGGACATGCCGCTGCCGGTCGGCTTCAGCGGCGACCTACCCGGCCGGGCATCCGCCCCGGTGGAGTCGGCGGCCTACTTCGCGGTGACGGAGCTGCTGGCCAACGTGGTCAAGCACGCCGGGGCCTCGCAGGTGTGGATCGAGATAGGGCACAGTGACGGGCTGTTGCGGATATCGGTCACCGACGACGGGCGCGGCGGCGCCGACCCGTCCCGGGGAACCGGCCTCAGCGGAACCGAACGCCGACTGGCCGCCTTCGACGGGGTGCTCGCGATCAGCAGCCCGTCCGGCGGGCCGACCATTGTGAACCTGGAGATCCCGTGCGCGTTGTCATCGCCGAAGACCTCTTCCTCCTCCGGGACGGCCTGACCCGGCTGCTGGAGGCCAACGGCATGAAGGTCACCGCGGCGGTGGAGGACGGAGAGCAGTTGCTCGCCGCGGTGGCCGCGGACCGCCCCGACATCGCCGTGGTCGACGTCCGGCTGCCGCCGGGCTTCACGGACGAGGGGCTGCGGGCCGCGCTCGCGGCCCGCCGGGCCCACCCGGGCCTGCCCGTCCTGGTGCTGTCGCAGTTCGTGGAGCAGCTCTATGCGCGCGAGCTGCTCGCCGGCAGCACCGGCGGGATCGGCTACCTGCTCAAGGACCGGGTGATGGACGGCACCCAGTTCATCGACGCCGTCCGGCGGGTCGCCCAGGGCGGCACCGTCATGGATCCGGAGGTGATCACCCGACTGCTCACCCACAACTCCTCGGCCGGCCCGGTCTCCACCCTCTCGCCGCGCGAGCGGCAGGTGCTGGCGCTGATGGCGGAGGGCCGGTCCAACGCGGCGATCGCCCAGCAGCTGGTGATCACCGAGCGGGCGGTCGCCAAGCACACCGCGTCGATCTTCGTCCGGCTCGACCTCCAGCCCTCCGATGACGACAACCGTCGGGTCCTGGCCGTCCTGGCCTACCTCAACAACTCCTGAAAGGAGCCGCCATCGCCCGCGCTCCGGCACCGGCTCCGCACAACTTGATAGATCACCGACAAGTGGCGAGTGGCCCTCCGCTGCACGGGGCTCGCCTGCCGCAGAACGGGTCAATTAGGCTGGTGAGGTGCTCATCCTTGTTCGCCGCCGCCACGTGGACCTGCTCCGCGTGACGACCATGTCCTGTCGACGCTCCGGCTGAACCTCGCGCCACCCACCCTCACCGGCGGCTCCTGCCCGGCCGCCACCACCTCCCGGCTCCCCGAGCACCCGCCGCACCAGGCGCTGCTCCGGCCGTCCCCGGTCGACCACCGGGACCAGCCGGGACGAGACCCAGCGGATGTCACACATGACGCAGCAGTACACGCCCATATCCAAGACCGGCACCGACTCCGCCCCGGCGGACGCCCTCCCGGTGATCGACCTGTCGCTCGCCGACGGCAGCCCGGAGGACCGTCGCCGCCTGCACGACGAGCTCCGCGACGCGGCCACCGGCGTCGGCTTCTTCCAGCTCGTCGGCCACGGTGTCACCCCGGACGAGACCACCGCACTCGCCCGGGCCATGCGCGCCTTCTTCGCACTCCCCGAGGCCGACCGGCTCGCCGTGAGCAACCTCAACTCCCCCCACTACCGGGGCTACACCCGCACCGGCGACGAGCGCACCGGTGGCAGCCAGGACTGGCGCGACCAGCTGGACATCGGCGCCGAACTGCCCCCGCACGTCCCCGGCACCGGCGAGCCCCCGTACTGGTGGCTGGAGGGACCCAACCAGTGGCCCGAGGCACTCCCCGAGCTGCGCACCGCCGCGCTCGGCTGGATCGACCACCTCGGCGGGGTCGCCCGCCGCCTGCTGCACGAGCTGCTCACCGCGATCGGCGCCCGCCCCGACTTCTACGACGAGGCCTTCGCGGGCCACCCCCACCTGCGCCTCAAGCTGGTCCGCTACCCCGGCAGCGCCCCGGACGGCACCGGCCAGGGCGTCGGCACCCACAAGGACTACGGCTTCATCACCCTGCTGCTGCAGGACACCGTCGGCGGCCTCCAGGTCGAGCGCGCGGACGGCACCTTCCTGGACGTCCCGCCGCTCGACGGCGCCTTCGTCGTCAACCTCGGCGAGCTGCTGGAGGTGGCCACGGACGGTTACCTCAAGGCCACCAGCCACCGCGTGGTCAGCCCGCCCGGCGCCCGCGAGCGCTTCTCGGTGCCGTTCTTCTACAACCCCCGCCTCGACGCCCACATCGAGCCGCTCGACTTCCCGCTCGCCCACCACGCCCCCGGCGCCACCGAGGACCCGGCCAACCCGCTCTTCGCCGACTTCGGCCTCAACGAGTGGAAGGGCTACACCAGGGCCCACCCCGAAGTCACCCGCCGCCACCACGCCGCCCTCGCCTGACCCCCGCGACGCGTCGCCCGCACCGCACGGACTCGATACCGTACGAGGTCGACACCGCACGGGGCCCACGCAGCGCCGGGCCGGACGGCCCCGAGCCCGCACCGCAGCGATGCTCCCCACCGGCAGCCCTCCGGCCCGGGTACCCCACGCGGGGTGCCCGGGCCGGAGGGACCCGCCGCCCCGGCGCTATCGGAGCGGCGGCACGACCGACACGGTCGACATCACGTAGAGGATCGCCGGCAGCGCCCCGAGCAGCGTGGTGACCGCTGCCAGCACCACGGCCGGACGGCGCGTGTGGCGCAACAGCCGGACCAGATAACCGACGAGTACGAAGAAGGCCAGGGTGACGACCCCGGCCGCGAGCAGCGCAGACTGCTGAAGTTGCATGGCGAATCCCTGTGGATAGACGTGCCCAGTCCCCACCGAAGCGCGCGATCGAGGACAACTCACAGGCGTCCCCTGGTAGGAGGGACAGTGCCATCGCTCGAACAGCCTCGGCCTGAGGCTGACGATAGCTCAACTCCGGTCCACCAGGACAGGGTTACCGGGCCGAAAATCGGCAAGGAAAAGCGGCGGGATCCCCGGGCTACCACCCCCGGGGGCCCCACCTGCAGCGTTGCGGGACTGGGCAGTCCACAATTCTCCGCTTGGGCCATGAAAGCTCCCGCCGATAAACATCGGCGAAACGTCATGACTGCCTAGCCACTTAACAGATGCTAAGCACCTCGCTAGTCTGCAGGCCTCGGGCCCCGCACGTCAACGAACCGAATGGAACGACCCGAACCAAGCACGCGGAACGAACCAGGCACCCGGAACGCGAGCACACGCAACGAACCAGCGGAACGAACCAGCGGAGCGACGGCCCCGCATCCCGACAGATCATCACCGGACCGGCACCGGACCGGCAGCAGACCCAGCGGCGGGGAACAGCACCATGACCGACCTCTCGTTCGCCCTCCTCGGCCCGGTGACGGCCCGGGCCAGGGGACACATCGTCACCATCGGCCCGCCCCAGCGGCGTTGCCTGCTGGCCGTGCTGCTCCTGGCCCAGCGCCAGGCCGTCCCGGTCGCCGTCCTGCGAGAGCGCCTCTGGGCGGGCGCCGCGCCGGCGAGCGCGGTCACCGCGATCCAGGTGCACGTCCACCACCTGCGACGGTTCCTGGCCGCCCACGCCGGCACCGGGGCGGACGCCCCCCAGGTGCTCGCCTTCCCGGGGCACTCTCGCGACCAGGCCAGCTACGCCTTGCACACCCACCCCGGGGCGGTGGACGTCCACGAGGTCCGACGGCTCACCGACCTCGGCCGGGACCTGCGGCGCACCGGGGATTCCGAGGGCGCCCGCCGGGCCCTGCGCACAGCGGTGGAGCTGTGGCACGGGGAACCGCTGGTCGACCTCGCGACCACGCCCTACCTGGCCGCCGTCCGCCAGGGGTTCGCCGACCTCCACCGGGATGCCCGTGAGCAGTTGGCCACCACCGAACTGTCCTTGGGCGCGGTCGGAACGGCGCTCCCGCTGGTCCGGCAGCTCCTGCTCGACCATCCCCGCGACGAGGGTCTGGTCCTGCGGCTCTGCACCGCGCTGGGCCGGGCCGGTGCCGCCGACCAGGCCCTCCCCCTGCTGGACGGCGCGCTCCACCGCTCCCGGCAGCAGGCCCCGGAGCACACCGCGCCACCCGAGCGGCTGCTGCACCTGCGCGAGCGGCTCCGGTCGGACGGCCGCGAGGCCCACCGATGAGCTACCGGGCCAGGCTGCTCGGCCCGGTCGGCTTCCACCACGACGGCGTCGAGGCCACCCCGCGGGGCGTCCGGCCCCGCACGCTGCTCGCCGCCCTGCTGCTCACGCCCAACGAGCCGGTACCCGTCGAGCAGTTGGCCGCAGACGTCTGGGGCCGGGACCTCCCGGACCGGGCGCGCCAGCAGCTGCACACGCACGTCTCCAGGCTGCGCGTCCTGCTGCGTTCGCTGGGTGGGCCGGGGCAGGCGCCCGCGCTCGTCGCGCTGCCCGGCGGGTATCGGATCGAGATCGACGAGCAGCGGGTCGACACGTGCCTGTTCACCGATCTGGTCGATGCCGCCCGGCGGTCCGCCGACGCCGGGCGGGACCAGGAGTCCCGGGACGGGCTGGTCCGGGCCCTGGCCCTCTGGCAGGGCCCGGCGCTGGCCGGTGTCCCCGCTCACGGCCGTCTCGGCGAGGCCCAGCACGCCTTCGAACAGGCCCGGATCGACGCCGTGGCCCTGCACCTGGACCTGGAGTCCCGGCTCGGTGGCCGCACCACCTCCCTGCCGGAGCTCTCCCGGACGGCCACCCACCGGGACGAGCACACCCGTCACCGGCTCAGCATCAGCCTCGGGCATCCGGAGCCCGGGCCGGGGGTGCGGTCCGCACCGGAGGTCCCCGCGCTCCTCCGGCCGCCCGGCGCGGCGGCCCCGCCGGTGCTCCGCTTCCTCGACGGCGTTCCCCAGGCCTTCGACGGCGACGTCCGGCTCCCGCTCGGCTCCCCCCAGCAGACCGCCGTCCTGGTGATCCTGGCCTACTACCGGGGCCGGATGGTCCCGATCGACGCGCTCGTGGACGATCTCTGGGGCGACCGGCCGCCGCCCCAGGCCACCGCCATGCTCCGCGGGTACATCGCCCGGCTGGGCACCGCCCTGGCCGGGATGCGTCCCGGGTCCGGACCGAGCGCCACCGTCCGGCGCTTCCGCTCCGCCTACCGCTTGGACGTGCCCGACGACCACGTGGATGCCTGGCGGCTGGCCGACCGGTTGGCCGAGGCCACGGCCGCGCACGCGGCCGGCGCCCACCGGGAGGTCCTCACCGCGGTCAAGGCCGCGCCCGCGTCGTGGAACGGCGACCCGCTGCTCGGCATCCCGGGACCGCTCGCCGCCCACTGGCGCCGACAACTCGTGGAACAGCACGCCGACCTCGCCGAGCTCGGCTTCGGCGCACTCGTCGAACTCGGCCGCCCCGCCGAGGCCCTGGCCGGGCTGCGCGAGCTGGTGGCCGCGCATCCGCTGCGCGAACGACCCCGTTCCCTGCTGATGCTGGCCCTGCACCGCAGCGGGCAGCGCACCGAGGCGCTACGGGTGTTCCAGAGCACGCGCCGGCTCCTCGCCACCGAACTCGGCATCGGTCCGGGGCCGGAACTCGTCGCCCTGCACCACCGCTTCCTGGCCGAGGGCATGCCTCCGTTCCGCACCGCCGAGGCGATCACCCCGCCGGCCGAGCTCCCGGCGGTGCCGCAATTGCCTGCCCCGCCCGCGGACTTCGTCGGCCGCGAGGACCTGCTCCGGCGCCTGACGGCCGCGCTGCGGGCGGGCCGCACCGACGGGCCGACCGTCCTGGCCCTGCACGGGCTCCCCGGCATCGGCAAGAGCGCGCTGGCACTCACGGTCGCCAACCGGCTCCGCGAGCTCTTCCCGGACGGCATGCTCCGGATCCCGCTCTACCGGTGGGGCGAGGAGGACGGCCCCACCGAGGCCGCGGCTCACCTGCTCCGGCAGCTGGGCACGCCACCGGACCGGATCCCCCCGCATCTCGACGCCCGCACCGCGATGCTCCGGTCCGCCCTGGCGGGACGCCGCATACTGCTCCTGCTGGACGACGCCCACGACGCCGAACGACTCTGGTCCCTGGTGCCCTCGGAACCGGGGTGCGCGGTGCTGGTGACCAGCCGCTTCCGGCTCCCCCACCTGTCGGCCGCCGAGCATGTGGCGGTCGGCCCGCTGTCCCCGGTCGAGTCCCTGGAGCTGCTGGCCGGGTCCGTCGGCGAGGGCCGCGTCGACGCCGAACGGGAAGCGGCGGTCGAACTCGTGGAAACCTGCGGAGGCCTTCCGCTGGCCCTTCGTCTCCTCGGCACCTGGCTCGTCCGGCACCCGGAGCTGCCACTGGCCGAGGTGGTTCGGCGGTTCGCCCGGGCCGGCGCGGACCGGCTGCCCGGGGACGCCCTCGCCGCGGCCTTCGACACCTCCTACCGTCGGCTCCCGCCCGACCAGGCCGAGGCGTTCCGTCTGCTCGCCCTGGTCGAGGAGTCGCCGATCACCCTGGCCGCCGCCGCTACCCGCCTGCGACGCCCCGAGGCGGAGACGATCGAGCTCACCGAGGCGCTGGTGGACGTCGGACTGCTCGTCTCCCCCGCGCCCCGCCGGTACGCCTACCCCCACGACCTGCTCCGCCGCTACGCCCGCGGCCTCGCCACCGGACGCCGGCCGTCCTCCTGAGCCGGTGCACCGATGGACCCGGGGCGACGGGCACTGTCACACTGCTGCTGTCACAGCAGGAGTGTGCCAGCGCGGGAGGCGGCGGGTGGGGGAGCACGGCGAGGTGGGGGTCGGGTTGCGGCTGACGGTGGACGAGCTGGCGGCGCGGGCCGGGGTCACGGTGCGGACGGTGCGGTTCTACGGGACGAAGGGGCTGCTGCCGCCGCCGGAGCTGGGGCCGCGGCGGGTGGGGCTGTACGGGGCGGCGCACCTGGACCGACTGGAGCTGATCGAGGAGTTGCAGCGGCAGGGGCTGACGCTGGCGGCGATCGAGCGGTACCTGGCGCGGTTGCCGCAGGACAGCTCACCGCTGGACCTGGCGATCCACCGTGCACTGGTGGCGTCCTGGACGCCGGAGGCCCCGGAGGAGGCCACCAGGGCTCAGCTGGAGCGGCGGGCCGGGCGGGGGCTGACGGAGGAGCAGGTCGGGCGGCTCGCCGCGATGGGGGCGCTGGAGCGGACGGGGGATCCGGAGGTGTTCCGGGTGGATCCGGGACTGCTGCCGCTGGGCGTGCGGATCCTGGACGTGCCGATCCCGCTGGAGACGCTGCTGGCCGCCCGGTCGGTGGTGGTGGAGCACAGCCGGGCGACGGCCCGGGAGTTGCAGCGGCTGTTCCGCGAAACGGTGTGGAAGCCGTACCGGGAGAGCGAGCCCGCGCCCCAGGAGCTGGCCCGGATGCGGGCGCTGACGGACCACATCCAGCCGATGGTGGCGCAGGCGCTGGTCACGGCCTTCCAGCGGTACCTGCGGGAGGAACTGGGCGAGGAACTGCGCCAGGAGCAGGGGCAGGGGCAGGAACAGGCCCGGGAACAGGAGCAGGTACAGGTACAGGCGTAGGGGCGGAGGCCCGGTGGGGCCGTGCGGCGCACGGCCCCACCGGGATCCGAGCAGGTCGTCGGGTCGGTTTGTGAAGGTCGGTTCGTGAGGGTCGGTCCGTGAGGGTCAGTCCGTGAAGGTCCGTCCCTCGGCCGCCACCCGCTCCAGCAGCGCCGGGGGCGCGAACCGCTCGCCGTACGCGGCGGCGAGTTCGCGGGCGCGGGCCGCGAAGCCGGCCGGGCCGCCCTGGTAGCCGTTGATGTACTGGAACACGCCGCCCGTCCAGGCCGGGAAGCCGATGCCGAGGATCGAGCCGACGTTGGCGTCGGCGACCGAGGTCAGCACGCCCTCCTCCAGGCAGCGCACCGAGTCCAGCGCCTCGCTGAACAGCATCCGCTCCTTGAGGTCCTCGAAGGGGACGTCCGCCGCCCCTGCGGGGAAGTGCTCCAGCAGCCCCGGCCAGAGCCGCCCGCGCCTGCCGTCCTCGCCGTACTCGTAGAAGCCCGCGCCGCCACTGCGTCCGGGACGGCCGAACTCGTCGACCATCCGGTCGACCACCGCGTCCGCCGGGTGCGGCGTCCAGGTGCCGCCGACGGCCTCGACCGAGCGCCGGTACTCGTCCCGGATCTTGCGCGGCAGGGTGAGGGTGAGCTCGTCCATCAGGGAGAGCACCTTGGCGGGGTAGCCGGCCTGGGCGGCGGCCTGCTCGATGCTGGACGGGTGGACGCCCTCGCCGACCATGGCGACGCCCTCGTTGAGGAACTGGCCGATCACCCGCGAGGTGAAGAAGCCGCGCGAGTCGTTGACCACGATCGGGGTCCGGTCGATCTGCCGGACCAGGTCGAAGGCGCGGGCCAGCGCCTCGTCCCCGGTCCGCGGGCCGCGGATGATCTCGACCAGCCTCATCTTGTCGACCGGCGAGAAGAAGTGCAGCCCGATGAAGTCGCCCTGGCGCTCGACGCCTTCGGCGAGCACGCCGATCGGCAGGGTGGAGGTGTTGGAGCAGAGCAGCGCGTCGGCGTCGACCACGCCCTCGATCTCCCGGAACACCTTGTGCTTGAGCTCGGTGTTCTCGAAGACGGCCTCGATCACCGCGTCGCAGCCGGCCAGGTCAGCGGCCTCGGCGGTGGGGGTGATCCGGGCCAGCAGCTCGTCGCGCCCGGCCTCGGTGGAGCGCCCGCGCGCGACGGCCTTGTTCAGCAGCCCCTCGGAGTAGGCCTTTCCGCGTTCGGCGGCCTCGACGCTGACGTCCTTGAGCACGACGTCGATGCCGGCCTTGGCGCAGGCGTAGGCGATGCCCGCGCCCATCATCCCGGCGCCGAGCACCGCGACCTTGCGGACCGGCCGCTTCTCGACGTCCTTCGGGCGGCCGGCACCGGAGTTGACCGCCTGCATGTCGAAGAACAGCGCCTGGATCATGTTCTTGCTGGTCTGTCCGCAGACCAGCTCGGTGAAGTAGCGGGCCTCGACGGTCATCGCGGTGTCGACGTCCACCTGGGCGCTCTCCACTGCGGCGGCCAGGACGTTGCGCGGGGCCGGGTAGGGCGCGCCGTTCAGCTGCTTGCGCAGGTTGGCCGGGAAGGCGGGGAGGTTGGCGGCGAAGGCCGGGGTGGCCGGGGTGCCGCCGGGGATCCGGTAACCCTTGACGTCCCAGGGCTGGACGGCGCTCGGGTTGGCCTCGATCCAGGCGCGCGCCCGGGCGGCCAGCTCCTCGGGGGTGTCGACCAGTTCGTGCACCAGTCCGTGCTCCAGCGCCTGCGCCGGACGGTACTGGCGGCCCTGGAGCAGGAACTTCAGCAGGGCGTCGGTGATGCCGAACAGCCGGACCGTACGGACCACGCCGCCGCCGCCCGGCAGCAGGCCGAGGGTCACCTCGGGCAGGCCGATCCGGCCGGCGGGGGTGTTCAGCGCGATCCGGTGGTGGCAGGCGAGGGCGATCTCCAGGCCGCCGCCGAGCGCGCTGCCGTTGAGGGCGGCGACGACCGGCTTGCCGAGGGTCTCCAGCGTGCGCAGCGAGCGCTTGATCCGCATCGACTTCTCGAAGACGGCCGCGGCGTCCTCGGGGCGGGCGGCGGAGAGCATCCGCAGGTCTCCCCCGGCGAAGAAGGTCTTCTTGCCGGAGGTGATCACCACGCCGCGCAGCGCGTCCGAGGACGCCAGGGCAGCCAGCCGCGCGACGACGGTCTCGAAGTCGGCGGCGAAGGCCTCGTTCATGGTGTTGACGGACTGGGCGGGGTCGTCGAGGACGAGGGTGACCACGCCGTCCTGGTCCTGCTCCCAGCGGATGGTGGTGGTGTCGCTCATGGGTTCACGGTCTCCAGGTCTACCGGTCTGCGAAGGAGGTGCCACGCCCGGCGTGTCCCAGGAAGGGGGCGGCGGGCGACGGGCGGGCTCAGATGCGCTCGACGATGGTGGCGATACCCATGCCGCCGCCCACGCAGAGGGTGATCAGGCCGTAGCGCAGGTCGCGCCGCTCCAGTTCGTCGATCACGGTGCCGAGCAGCATCGCGCCGGTGGCGCCGAGCGGGTGGCCGAGCGCGATCGCGCCGCCGTTGACGTTCACCTGGTCGTGGCGGAAGCCGAGTTCGCGGATGAAGCGGAGCGCGACCGCGGCGAAGGCCTCGTTGATCTCGACCAGGTCGATGTCGGCGGCGGTGAGCCCGGCCTTGGCGAGCGCCTTGTGGGTGGCCGGGGCGGGGCCGGTGAGCATGATGGTGGGCTCGGAGCCGGAGACGGCCGCGGAGACGATCCGGGCGCGCGGGCGCAGCCCGTACCGTTCGCCGACCTCGCGGTTGCCGATGGCCACCAGCGCCGCGCCGTCCACGATGCCGGAGGAGTTGCCCGCGTGGTGGACGTGGTCGATGGCCTCGACCCAGTGGTACTTCTGGAGGGCGACGGCGTCGAAGCCGCCGGCCTCGCCGATGGCGGCGAAGGAGGGCTTGAGGCCGGCCAGGGTCTCGACGGTGGTGCCGGGGCGGATGAACTCGTCGCGCTCCAGCACGACCAGGCCGTTGCGGTCGCGCACCGGGACGACCGAGCGGTCGAACAGGCCGTCCGCCTGGGCCTTGGCGGCGCGGGCCTGGGACTCGGCGGCGAAGGCGTCCACGTCGGTGCGGGAGAGGCCCTCGATGGTGGCGATGAGGTCGGCGCCGATGCCCTGGGGGGCGAAGTTGGTCTCGTAGGCGGTCATCGGGTCGGCGAACCAGGCGCCGCCGTCGGAGGCCATCTTCACCCGGGACATCGACTCCACGCCGCCGGCCAGGACGAGGTCCTCCCAGCCGGAACGGACCTTGGCGGCGGCCAGGTTGACGGCTTCCAGGCCGGAGGCGCAGAAGCGGTTCTCCTGGACGCCGGCGACGGTGTCGGGCAGGCCGGCCGCGATGGCGGCGATCCGGGCGATGTCGGAGCCCTGGTCGCCGACCGGGCTGACCACGCCGAGCACGATGTCGTCGATCGCGGCCGGGTCCAGCCCGGGGTAGCGGTTGCGCAGTTCGTGGATCAGTCCGACGACCAGGTCGATCGGCTTGGTGCCGTGCAGCGAGCCGGAGGCCTTGCCCCGGCCGCGCGGGGTGCGGATCGCGTCGTAGACGTACGCTTCGGTGGTCACGGTGGAACGCCTTTCAGCGGGTTTCGGGGCAGGGGGTGAGCGGGGTCGCCCAAGAGCTCGGGGCGGAACGGTCAGCCGAGGAGGGAACGGCCGACGATCTCCTTCATGATCTCGGTGGTGCCGCCGTAGATGGTCTGGATGCGGCCGTCGGTGAACGCCCGGGCGACCGGGAACTCGCTCATGTAGCCGTAGCCGCCGTGCAGTTGGAGGCAGCGGTCGGCGGTGCGCTTCTGCAGCTCGGTGGCCCACCACTTGGCCATCGAGGCGTCCGCCGGGGTGAGCGCCCAGCGGTTGTGCTCGGTGATGCAGCGGTCCACGAAGGCCCGGGTGACGGCGCACTCGGTGGCCAGTTCGGCGATCTCGAAGCGGACGTGCTGGAGCTTGGCGAGCGGACGGCCGAAGGCCTCGCGCTGCTTGACGTAGTCGGTGGTGATCTCGACCAGGTACTCGGCGCCGGCGATCGCCGCGGCGGCGATGGTGAGCCGCTCCTGGGCGAGGTTCTGCATCAGGTGGACGAAGCCGCCGTTGAGTTCGCCGATCAGGTTCTCCTTCGGCACCCGGACGTCCTCGAAGAACAACTCGGCGGTGTCCTGGGCCTTCTGGCCGATCTTGTCGAGGTTGCGGCCGCGCTCGAAGCCGGGCGTTCCGCGCTCGACGGCCAGCAGGCTCAGCCCGTGCGCGCCGCCCTCGGGGGTGGTGCGGGCGACCACGATCACCAGGTCGGCGAGGATGCCGTTGGAGATGAAGGTCTTGGCGCCGTTGAGCAGGTAGTGGTCCCCCTCGTCGACCGCCTGGGTGCGGATGCCCTGGAGGTCGGAGCCGGTGCCGGGCTCGGTCATCGCGATCGCGGTGATCAGCTCGCCCGAGCAGAAGCCGGGCAGCCAGCGGCGCTTCTGCTCCTCGGTGGCGAGCGAGGTGAGGTACGGGCCGATGATGTCGTTGTGCAGGCCGATCGCCAGGCCGGAGGCGCCGGCCCGGGCGAACTCCTCAGCCAGCACCGCGGCGTAGCGGAAGTCCGGGGTTCCGCCGCCGCCGTACTCCTCGGGGACGGCGAGGCCGAGCAGGCCCTGGCGGCCGGCCGCGAGCCAGGCGGAGCGGTCGACGATGCCGGCCTTCTCCCAGCGGTCGTAGTGCGGCTGCACCTCCTTGGCCAGGAAGGCCCGCACGGTGGCCCGGAAATCGTCGTGCTGCTCGGTGAAGATCTCGCGCTGCAACGCTACTCTCCTTGCTCTGCCGAAGGGTTGGGGGACGGGATGCCGGGGTCGAGGGGCGGGGGGCCGGGTTCCGGGGAGGCGACGCCGGGGTCGAGGGGCGGGGCGCCGGGTTCCGGGGAGGCGACGTCGGGATCGAGGGAGGGCACGCCCCAGTCGCGGGCCACCTCGCCGGTGTCCGCGCCCGGCCGGGCCGGCGGGCGGCGCAGGGCGCCGGGGGTCGCGGAGAAGCGCGGGGCCGGGGCGGGCTGGGTGACACCGTCCGCCTCGACGTACGTCCCGCGCGCCGACAGGTGGCCGTCCACAGCTGCCTGACGCATCGTCAGCACCGGCTCCACGCAGGCGTCCGAGCCCGCGAAGACGGCCTCCCACTCGGCCCTGGTCCGGGTGGCGAAGCGGGCGGCGATCAGGGCCCGCAGCTCGGGCCAGCGGGCCGGGTCGTACTGGCCGGGCGCGTCCGGGCCCAGCTCCAGCAGCCGGGCGAACTCGGCGTAGAAGCGCGGCTCCAGCGCGCCGACGGCCAGGTACCCGCCGTCGGCCGCCCGGTAGAGCCCGTAGAACGGCGCGCCGCCGTCCAGCAGGTTGACGCCCCGGCGGTCCTGCCAGTGACCGGCCGCCAGCAGGCCCCACAGCATGCTGCCGAGGTGCGCCGCGCCGTCCACGATCGCGGCGTCCACCACCTGGCCCGCGCCGGTGGCCCGGGCGTGGTGCAGACCGGCGAGCAGGCCGACGACCAGGTAGAGCGAGCCGCCCGCGTAGTCGCCCAGCAGGTTGGCCGGGATGCCGGGGGCCTCCTCGGCCCCGCCCGGCGCGGCCACCATCCCGAGCACCCCGGCGACCGCCGCGTACCCGAGGTCGTGCCCGGCCGTCGCCGCCCGGGGACCGTACTGCCCCCAGCCGGTCATCCGCCCGTACACCAGCGCCGGATTGCGCGCCAGGCACGCCTCCGGCCCGACGCCGAGGCGCTCCGCGACACCGGGCCGGTAGCCCTCGATCAGCAGGTCCGCCCGCTCGACCAGGTCCAGCACCCGCCCGGGGCCCTCGGGGGACTTCAGGTCGATCAGCACCGAGCGCTTGTTGCGGTTGCTGAGGTCGTACGCCGGATCGGTGCCGAGCGGCGAGGGCTCCGGCCGGTCCACCCGCACCACGTCCGCCCCGAGGTCCCCCAGCAGCATCGCCGCGAAGGGCCCCGGCCCGATCCCGGCGAGCTCCACCACCCGCACACCCGCCAGCGGCCCCCCGGCCTCCGGCGCACCGCTCGCGTCACCCACTGGCAGCTGAACCCTTCCCGACGGGTTTGACAGTAAAGCTGTAACACTCGGGATGATAGGCAAGCGACTCGCCAGTAACAAGACCTCCGCCCTCGCGCCGAACCGCCAATTCCCCCTCGGCCGGGCCCCGGTGAACCCCGCCACTCCCCGCACACCCGGAATGACGGAGGGTGGGTCAGTGCACTGACAGTGCCCCCCTGTACGGTCGTCATGCCGCAGGGGAGCGGCCGCATCGCCGAATGGGGAGGATTTCCGCACATGGGTAGCCCGAACTTCGTCACGGGACCGGTCGCACCGGCCAAGGACCCGATGCCGGGCCCGGCGTCCACGTACGCCGCGAAATCGCCGTACGCCAATCCGGCGGCGCAGCCGAGCGACACCACCGTGCCGCCGCTCCCCCTCATGCCGCCCGGCAAGGCCACCACCCGGCTGGACACCCCGTACGAGCTCACCGCCTCGGCCGCGATAGCCCGCCAGATCGCCACCGACCTCGACAACGCCAACGGCAAGGCGGGCGCGGGCGCGCACAGCCTCACCGAGTATGCGAGCACCGCGTCGACCAGGATCCGCGGCTTCTCCTTCGGCGGCGCCCTCACCGGCAGCACCGAACGCTGGCTGCAGCAGTGCAAGACCCTGCACGGCAAGCTCGGCAGCGCCGCCAACAACCTCGACCGGACACAGCAGTACTACCAGTCCAACGAAGCCGCCGTCGCCGCCGGCTTCCGTCCGGGTCGGTAGAAGGCAAGGGGAACGAAGAGATGGTGTCCTTCAAGGAACTGCACGAGGCCGACTTCTCCGGGGTGAACGAGGCCGCCGAGGCCTGGGCCGGCGTGGCCAAGGCCCTCACCTCCATGGACGGCCGGGTCGCCAAGGACCTCACCAGCACCGCCCAGCGGGCCGGCTGGACGGGCGACGCCGCCGACGAGGCGACCAAGGCGATGCAGGGCATCGACGGCGACTTCAAGCAGGCCTCGGCCGTCGCCACCGCCCTCGCCGCGATCATGAAGACCGCCGCCGAGGACTTCGCCGCCGCCCGCCGCGACCTCGACACGGCACTCCACGACGCCCAGGCCGACACCACCCTGAGCGTCACCGCGGACGGTGCGGTCAACTGGACCGTACCGAAGGAGTCCAGGAACGACCCCGAGGCCGAACGCACCATCCGGGCCAACGCCCAGGCGATCGCCGACCGGCTCGGCAAGGCCGTCGCGAAGGCCACCGCCGCCGACCAGCGGGCCACCATCGACCTCCAGGCCGACATCGGCACCAGCACCACCGCCTTCAACCCCACCCCGGGCGGCGCAGGTCCGGTCGCCGACGCCAAGCGGGCCACGGACCTGATGTCCAAGGCCGGCAGCCTCTCCGACGACCAGCTCAAGCAGCTGCAGGCCCTGATGGCCGCCAACGCGGAGAACAAGGACTTCTCCACCACCCTGCTCAACGGCCTCAACGCCGGCGGCAAGACCGGCCCCGAGGCCCTGCTGGAGTACAGCAAGGTCTACGACGGCCTCGCCCACGGCAACCACAACGCCGCGGGCTACCAGGACGTCTACAAGAACCTGTCCGTCGCCCTGGCCAGCGCCACCCGCGACGGCGGGATGGGCAAGGAGTGGGAGGACGGGCTGCTGGCCGCTGCCCGCCGCCCCGGGGCGTCCGCGGCGGGATACAACGACAACTACCCTGCGCTGACGAAGCTGATGGGGGCGAAGGGGGCATTCGACAAGCCGTTCCTCCTCAGGGTCGGCAATGATCTGGTCGACTATGAGCGCAACAGCAAGGTCAAGGGCGAGGAGCTCTGGGGCCCGAACTGGAATGCCCTCGCCGGTCAGACCGACCCGATGGGTGGTCTGATGAGTGCACTGAGCCGCGACCCAGGAGCGTCGAAGGACTTCTTCGACCCGGGAAAGACCAAGAACCTGGACTACGCGCTGCACGAGCGGAAGTGGCCGAACCAGGGCTACGAACAGAACCAGATGGACGACCTCGTTCGCGACACCTCACGCGCAGCGCTCGGCGACGCTCTGGAAGCCGCCACGACCGGCCGGGACCCTCACGGCAACCAGCCACCGGTCCGCCCGCACGACAAGGTCATGTCGCAGATCATGGACGAGACACTCAAGACCTTCGCCGGCAGCGGCCCCGGAGACAAAGCCAGCCTCCCGGCCGCGCTCCGTCGGCCGATGGCCGACATGATCGCCGACTACGCCCCGAACATGCACGAGATCCTCGGCAAGGAGTTGTCCGGACCCGCCCAGCCGGACGGGCTCACCGTCCAACGCGACCAGTTGTTGCGTGTGATCCGTGGTGCCTCCGAGGATCCTGCATCGTTCGCGATCATCCACAGTGCCGAGTCCCGGGAGATCGCCGCCCGTCTCGGCGACTACGGCCCCGAGGCGTTCAAGCCCGATGCGGTGGGCGGTGCGAATCAAAAACTCCACTCCTTCACCCAGGAGGCGGGCTCCGCTCTCGGCGCGCTCGACGCCGTGTTCGCCGATACGGCTTCGGAGCACACGGAGTCCAAGAAGGCGAAGGCGGACTGGGACGCGAAGATGAACTACCACCTGCTCGGCACGCCCGCGAACCTGCTGCCGCTCGGCGACGTCGCCCAGCGCCTGGTCGATGTCGGGACCGCCCAGTACGCCAATGACGCCAAGGCATTGGCCGATGCCGAGCTCCAGGGGAACCTGAGCTCCCACTTCTCCGCAGGACAGAACCAGTTGAACAAGATGATCGACGACAGGGTGGCCCAGTTCGGGACGGACGCCACCACCGCCGACCTGACGGGAAGCGTGTCGCAACAGCTGAAGACAGACGGGCGAACCAGCTACAACATCGCCATCGACGGTACCTACCGCACCGTGTTCGGGCGGTCGTGAACAGGTGGAAGCCATGAGGAACGATGCTCCTTCCGGCGGTTCCGGAACCCCTCAGGGGCACGTCGGCGCGGCGCTCGACCGGCGGGGGTTCACCACGCGGGGCCTGCGGTTGCGGGCGGCCGCCGTGGTGGTGGCGCTCTCGCTCGTCCCGGTGGGGGCGGCGGGGTTCGCGGTGTACCGGCTGACGAACGTCGGCGGGCCGGACAGCGTGTGCGACGGGGCCGCCACGGCGGACCAGTTGCACGACCTCCTGGGCTCCGGGCGGATCGGCGAGCACCGGAGAGGTTTCTCGGCCACGGAGGAATCCACCGGGAACAGTTGCACCGCGACGGTCCGTTCCGGCTTGTTCGGGACCTCCGAGAAGACCGTGCGGTTCACCCCCGTCCGCAATGCCAAGGACGGGCCGGGCGCGCTGGCCGCCTCGGACGCCCGGCTGTTCTCCGGCGGCTCGGTCGGCTCGGTGACGCCCGACGGCGCGTGGGCGGTGCTCCCCGAGGGGTGCGACAAGGGCGTGCGCGCCGAGGTGCGCGCCGACGTGCAGGGCCACGACGAGGCCAGGGCCCGGCTGGCCGCGGCCTTCGCCAATGGCCTCGCCAAGGCGCGCGGGTGCGGCAACGGGGCACTCCCGGCACCGACGACCCTGTCGGAGAAGGGTGCCGAGACGGACCCGGACTGGGCCAACCTCTGCGGCCTGCCCGGGTTCGCACCCGCCAGGAACCCCGAGGCCCAGTGGCGCATGCCGCAGCAGGTCACCACCGCCACCGCCCCGATCTGGTCGTGCCGGATCGGCGGGGACCCGCGGTACGACAGCCGGGTGCAGGAATTCGCGATCACGACCGAGCCGCGGACCACCGCCCTGGCCTGGAAGGAGAGCACGGCTCCCGGTGTGGGTCGGGCCCAGTGGGTGGCAGACGGCACGCTCGTCACCACGTGCCAGGGCAAGGACGTCTTCTTCACCGTCACCGGTGGGATCACCTCGGGCCTCGAAAAGCCGTTCCTCTTCCCCGACCAGAAGGACCTGGTGCGGCAGTTCCTCACCGCCGGCGGCAAGGCGATCGGCTGCGAGCCGATCCTGTAGCGGCCGCCTCCTGCGGGCGGAAAATGGGCGGACGGGCGCCCGGGTAATGGCTTAGCTTCCGATGTACCTATTACGCGAGACACGGGGAAGCGCCATGACCACCACCGACCCGACCACCCGCACGATCGTCGCCGTCTCCGAGCGGCTGGTGCTGACGCAGCCCCAGGAGGGGGACGTGGAGGTGATGTTCGCGATCCACGGGGATCCGGAGACCAACCGGTACAACCCGAACGGGCCGCAGCGGGACATCGCCGAGGCGCGGGAGATGCTGGACGGGTTCGTCGCCGACTGGGTGCGGGACGGGGTGGGGTACTGCGCCGTCGCCACCCGGGAGGACCCGGGGGTGGTGATCGGGTTCGCCGGGCTCTTCCTGCACACCCTGGACGGGGAGCGGGTGTTCAACCTCTACTACCGGTTCCGGCCGTCCGCCTGGGGCAAGGGGTACGCGGCGGAGGCGGCCCGGGCGGCGATGGCCGAGGGGCTGCCGCGCCACCCCGGCATCCCGGTGATCGCCCTGATCCACGCGGACAACCTGCCCTCGCGCCGGCTCGCCGAGCGGCTCGGGCTGGTCGCCGACCCGGACGGGCGCACCGACGAGGAGGACCGGGTGATCCACCGGATGGCCCCGGCCCTCGCACCGGCCTGAGCCCGGGATCCCCCGCCGGGGGGAGCGGGATCGCACCGTGGGCGGAGGCCCCGGGGCGGGGCCCGGCGGGACGGTGGGGGCATGAGGATCAACGAGCACGTGGTGCGGACCGGGGCGGCGTGGACGGCGGTGGCGGCGACCGGGCCGTACCTGACGCTGAAGCTGCTGTGGCTGACCGGGCACCCGGTGGGGTCGGACTCGCCCGGTGAGATGGACCGGCTGTGGCTGGTGAACCTGCTGACCTTCGGCATGGACGCGATCGCCGTGGCGTTGGCGCTGGCGTTCGCCCGGCCGTGGGGGCGGCGGGCGCCGGCCGGACTGGTGGCGTTCCCGATGTGGGTGGCGACCGGGCTGCTGGGCACGATCCTGATCGCGCTGCCGCTGTACCTGCTGAGCGTCCTGGTGCTCGGGCCGGAGCGCGGCGGCCCGGACGACAAGGGCATCGGCGACTGGGTCTTCCTCGTCGTGTACGGCGGCTTCGCCGTCCAGGGCCTCGCCCTGCTCACCGCCTTCGCCCTGTACGCCCGGCAGCGCTGGGCCGGGCTGCTGCGGGAGCGGATCGGCGACCTGCCCGACTCCCCCACCCTGACCGTGCAGCGCGTCCTCGCCTGCGTCGCCGCGCTGCTCGCCGCGGGCGTCGCGGCGGTCCGCTCCTACTGGGCGCTCGGGGGCACCGCCGGACTTCCGCGGGACATGGCCGAGGCCCGGAGCCGGGGCGTGGCGGTGATGGACGGGGTGGCCGCGGTGATGGCGGTGGCCGCGGCGGCGGCGCTGCTGGTCCTGGTCTTCCGGATCCGGCCGGGGCGCCGGGTGCTCGGGCCGCTGCTGGTGGTGTGGACGGCGGCCGGCTCGCTGTTCGGCTGGGGCGGCTGGCAGTTGGTGGCCTTCGGGGTGACGACGACCCGGGTGACCGAGCTGCGGACGGCCGTGCCAGGGCTGACACCTCTGGTGCAGAGCGCCCAGGTGGTGGCCTCGGTGCTGGTCCTGGCGGTCGGGGCGATGGCGTTGACCGAATGGGGCGCCCGCCGGCGCGCCGCTGCCGTAGAGTCGCGCGGGTGATCACGGGGGTGGGCCGCCGGTTGCGGCGTGCGGCGGGGGCCGCGCTGGGGCGTCGGGCCCGCCTGCGCTGGGTGCACCTGGTGCTGGGCGGCGCGCTGCTGATGCCGTACTGGATGCTGTCGGTGGTGCTGTACGGGGCGCTCGAACCGAGCCAGTCGCCCGCCCGCCAACTGCTGCTGTACGTCCTGTCGTTGCTCACCTCGCTGCCGATGGCCGCGGTCACCGCGCTGGTGCCGACGGTGCGGGGCCTGGAGGGCGCGGCCGCGCGGGCGCTGTGCGCGGTGGCCCGGCCGGAGAACCTCGCCACCGGACCGGCCCGCTCCTGGACCGCCCGCCGGCGCACCGCGCTCTGGTACGTGCTGCACGTCCTGTTCGGCGGGGTGGTCTCCGGGATGACGCTGGCCGGCACCCCGTTCGCGGTGGTCCTGGTGCTCGGCTTCGCGGGGACCGAGGAGTTCGTCCGGATGTGTGAGCAGCACTTCCCCGGCTGGCTGGCCACCGGCCCGGCCCTCGGCCTCGGCGTGCTGCTGCTGATCGTCGGCACCAACGCCGTCTGCGGCGCGCTGCTCGCCCGCTGGGCGCCCGCCCTGCTCGGCCCGACCCCCGAGGAGCGGGTGGCCGCGGCCGAGCGCCGGGCCACCGTGCTCGCCCAGCGCAACCGGCTGGCCCGCGAGCTGCACGACTCGGTCGGGCACGCGCTCAGCGCCGTCGGCATCCAGGCCTCGGCCGCCGCCCGGGTGCTGCGCAGCAACCCGGACTTCGCCGCCGAGGCGCTCGCGGCGATCGAGGAGACCGCCCGGGGCGCCGTCGCCGAACTCGACGCCGTCCTCGGGCTGTTGCGCGAGGAGGACCCGGAGGCCGCCGAGCCGTCCGGGCCCACCCTCGCCGGGCTCGACGACCTGCTGCGCCAGCTCGGCCGGGCCGGGGTCGCGGTGGACGCCGAGCTGGCGCCCGGGCTGGGCGGCCTGCCCGGGGCGGTCTCCCGCGAGGCGTACCGGATCGTGCAGGAGGGCCTGACCAATGTGCTGCGGCACGCCGGGCCCGCGCCGGCCGGGCTCCGGGTCGGGCTGGCCGGCGACCGGCTGGAGATCGAGCTGACCAACCCGCTCGGCGCCGCCCGGCCGAGCCGCCCCGGTGGCGGACGCGGACTGCGCGGGATCGCGGAACGGGCGGCGGCCCTGCACGGCGGCAGCACGGCGGGGCCCGGTGAGGACGGAACGACGTGGCGGCTGGCCGTCTGGCTGCCGGTGGGAGGGACGACATGAACGAGCACGAAGGCGCGGACGCAGGCATGAACGAGCACGCAGGCATGAACGAGCACGAAGGCGCGGACGCAGGCGTGGGCCGGGCCGCGGACAGCATCCGGGTGGTGATCGCGGACGACGAACGGCTGGTCCGCCTGGGCCTGCGGGTGGTGATCGACAGCGAACCGGGCCTCACCGTGGTCGGCGAGGCCGCCGACGGCGCCGAGGTCGTCCCGCTGGTGCGTGAACTGCGCCCCGACGTGGTGCTGATGGACGTCCGGATGCCCGGCATCGACGGCATCCGGGCCACCGAACAGCTCGTCAACGGGATGGCCGCGCCGCCGCGCATCCTGGTCGTCACCACCTTCGAGCACGACGACCACGTGTACGACGCGCTGCGCGCGGGCGCCACCGGGTTCCTCCTGAAGCGGGCCCGGGCGGAGGAGATGGTGCAGGCGGTGCGGCTGGTCGCGCGCGGCGACTCACTGCTGTTCCCGGCGGCCGTCCGCGAACTCGCGCTGCGCCACGGAGCGGACCGGCGCCGGGAGGCCGAGCGGGCGGACCGGGCGGGCCGGGGGCCGATCCGGCGGCTGACCGAGCGGGAGAGCCAGGTGCTGCGACTGATGGCCACCGGGCTCAGCAACGGCGAGATCGCGCGGCAACTGGTGGTGAGCCCGGAGACGGTGAAGACGCACGTCGGCAGCGTGCTGGCCAAACTGGGCGCCCGGGACCGCACCCAGGCGGTCATCGCCGCGTACGAGTCGGGCTTCGTGCTGCCGGGCTGACACCCGCTCAAACGGCTTTCTCGGCGCCGCGCGAATCGAACGTGGATTCCACCCGATCGTCACCAGCGAGTAGAGTGCGGTTTTCCCCCGAAAACCTCCGATACCTCCCGTATCGCCTGGAACGAACTGGTGGCCGCATGACTGTCCGGACCCGGCCCGCGCTGTGGTGGCGCATGGGCATCGTGCTCTCGGCGGGCCTCGGCCTGATCCTCGGAACCGCGCCGCTGGTCTACTTCACCGTGCAGAGCAACGTGATCGTGTTCGGCTACTTCATCGGCGCGGTGTACTGGATGCTCAAGCGCGGCACGGTGGACGCGCCCGCGCCCCGGCTGCGCGGCGCCGCCACGCTGTACATCCTGATCACCGGGCTGGTCTCGCACATCCTGCTCGAACACGGCGCCAACCCGCTGCCCGGGCTGGTGAGCGGGCCGGACAGGCTGGCGCACTGGTCGTCGTTCTTCCTGCACTACGTGACGCCGGTCCTGGTGATCGCCGACTGGCTGGTGCTCAAGCCCCGCAACGCCGCGGCCTGGAAGGACATACCGCTCTGGCTGGGCTTCCCGCTCGGCTACGCGGCGATCGTGCTCGCCCGCAACGCGCTGTTCGACGACTACCCGATGCCCTACCCCTACTTCTTCTTCGACCCGACCACCAAGGGCTACGGCTACGTCTGGGGCCAGATCGCCCTGCTGACCGTCGAGTTCGTGGTGCTCGCCGCCCTCGTCGTCGGACTGGACCGGCTCGGGACCCGGATCGCGGGCCGGCTGCGGCCCGCGCCGCAGGCCTGACGCCCGCCTGCCGCAGAAACCTTCAACCACGCAGACGTTCAGCCGCGCAGACGTTCAGCCGCGGCGAACTCCTGCCCGACGGCGCACCGGTCCGCTGTCGAGACCACCGGGGACCATTCCTCCCGGCCCCGAATGAGCCCTGAGGAGGAAGCGGATGGGCCCGCAGGAGGAAGCGGGTGCGGCTCGCCGGATGACGCCCTGGCGGTGGGGCCCGCCGTAGCGTCGGCCGGGAGCGGTGGCGGAGGGGTTCCGCGGGGGAGACCGGGGTTCGGCGGAGGCCGGAGATGACACGCAGGAGCACGGGCAGGGCGGCGGCCGCGGCGGTGGCGCTCGCGGCGGCGGTGGGGTTGGCGGCGCCGGGGGCGGCCGCGGCCCAGGAAGGGCGGGCGAACCCGCTGGACGGGGTCTGGCGGACGGAGGGCTACGGTCTGCTGGTCGCGGTCTCCGGGGACCGGCTCACCACCTACGACGTGACGGCGCACAGCTGCGTGCCGGGGTGGATCACCGGGACGCGGACCGCGGCACCCGGACCGGACGGCACCACCCGCTACGGCATGGGCGACAACGCCATGACGCTCACCCCCCGGGGCCGGAACCGGGCGGTGGAGCGCGAGGAGGGCGGGGTCGGCAGCAAGACGCTCAACCGTCTGGACGCCCTGCCGCCGCTGTGCGCCACGCCGGCTCCGAACGACCCGCTCGCGGTCTTCGACCGGTTCTGGGAGAACTTCGAGGAGAACTACCCCTTCTTCGCCGCCAAGGGCATCGACTGGCACGCCGTCCGGGACGAGAAGCGGCGCACGATCACCCCGACAACGACCGTCGACCAGTTGCAGGCCGTCTTCGTGGACATGCTCCGCCCGCTCGGCGACGCCCACACCGCACTGGCCCGGGTGGTCGACGGGCACCCCGAGATGGTCTTCGGCGGGCAGCGGCCCGGGTCGACCGAGGAGACGGAGGAGCTGACCGCCCGCGCCCGGCAGGCCTCGGCCGCCCGGCTCACCGGTCCGGAGCAGCTCTTCGCCAACGGTCGGCTCGGCGTGGGCCGGCTCCCCGACGGCATCGGCTACTTCCGGGTGAGCAGCTTCGGCAGGTACGCCGCGGGCGGCCACCAGAGCCAGCTCGACGAGCTCGATCGTGCGCTGGACGCCCTGCTGGCCGGCCCGGACCGCTTGGCCGGACTGGTCGTCGACGTGCGGCTGAACGGCGGCGGCTCGGACGCGCTCGGGCTGCACATCGCCGCCCGGCTCACCGACCGCCCCTACGTCGCCTACCGGAAGGTGGCGCGCAACGACCCGGCCGACCCGGCGAGGTTCACCCGGCCCGAGCCGGTCACCGTGCGCCCGTCGGCGGGCGCGCGCTTCAACGGCCCGGTGGCGGTACTCACCTCCTCGATCTCCACCAGTGCGGCGGAGACCTTCACCCAGGCCATGATGGGCCGCTCCCCCAAGGTGCTGCGGGTCGGCGAGAACACCCAGGGTGTCTTCTCCGACGTGATGATCAAGAAGCTCTCGCCGGACCTGATGGTCGGCCTGCCGAACGAGAAGTACCTCACCCGGAACGGCGGCACCTTCGACGGACCGGGCATCCCGCCGAACGTCCGCACCCCGGTGTTCACCCCGGACGAGCTGGCCGCGCTCAGGGACTCGGCCCTGAGCACGGCCCGCCGGATGCTCGTCGAGGACGCCCGGGGCCGGCAGACCACCCAGGGCCAGCAGGACGCCCAGGCCGACCGGGCCGACCAGGACGCCCAGGGCGCCCAGGAGTAACAACGGCAGGCACGGCAGCGACGCCAGGCGCTACATCGGCTTCACCGCCCGCAGTTCGCCGTCCAGCTCCAGCCACCGGGTGAGCCCCAGGCCGCGCAGGAACGGCAGGTCGTGGCTGGCCACGATCAGCGCCCCCCGGTAGGCGGCCAGCGCCTGGGTGAGCTGGCGGACGCTGGCGAGGTCCAGGTTGTTGGTCGGCTCGTCGAGCAGTAGCAGCTGCGGCGGCGGGTCGGCCAGCAGCAGGGCGGCCAGTGTCGCGCGGAAGCGCTCGCCGCCCGAGAGGGTGGCGGCGGGCTGGTCTGCCCGGGCCCCGCGGAACAGGAAGCGGGCGAGCCGGGCGCGGACCGCGTTGTCCCCGGCGCCGGGGGCGAACAGCTTGACGTTCTCCACGACCGAGCGCTCGTCGTCCAGCAGGTCGAGCCGCTGCGGGAGGTACCGCAGCGGCACCGGGGTGATGACCTCCCCCGCCAGCGGGGCGAGTTCGCCCGCGATGGTGCGCAGCAGGGTGGATTTGCCGGCGCCGTTGCGGCCGACCAGGGCGATCCGCTCGGGCCCGCGCAGGTCGAGGTCGGCGGTGGTGCCGTAGGGCAGCCGGACCTTGTCCAGGGTGAGCACGGTGCGGCCGGCCGGGACGGCGGTGCGCGGCAGGTCGATCCGGATCTCGGCGTCGTCCCGCACCGCCTCCTCGGCCACGCCGAGCCGCGCCCTGGCCTCCTCCAGTCGCTCGGCGTGCATGCCCTGGAGCCGGCCCGCCGTCTCCTGGCCCTTGCGCTTGAGCATCCCGGCGAAGATGTGCGGGTCGTTGCGGGTGACCGAGCGCTTCTTGCCGTACGCGGCGCTGCGATCCAGCCGGACGCGGGCCTCGGCCAAGTCCCGCTTCTGGCGCTGGACGTCGGCCTCGGCGTTGCGCAGCAGCCGCTCGGCCGTCTCCTGCTGGGCCGCGAGGGTGCGTTCGTAGTCGTCGAAGTCGCCGCCGTACCAGGTGACTTCGCCATCCCGCAGGTCGGCGATCCGATCGACGTGCCGGAGCAGTTCGCGGTCGTGGCTGACGATCAGCATCACGCCGTTCCAGCCTGCCACCGTCTCGTAGAGCCGCTCGCGGGCGGCCCGGTCGAGGTTGTTGGTGGGCTCGTCGAGCAGCAGGACGTCGGGGCGGGCCATCAGCAGGGCGGCCAGCCGCAGCAGCACCACCTCGCCGCCGGAGAGTTCGCCGGTGGTGCGGTCGAGGCCGAGGCGGTGGAGGCCGAGCCGGTCGAGGGTGGCGCGGGCGCGCTCCTCGACGTCCCAGTCGTCGCCGATCGCGTCGAAGTGGCGCTGGTCGGTGTCGCCGGACTCGATGGCGTGCAGGGCCTCGCGGGCGCCGCGGATGCCGAGCGCCTCGTCCACCCGCAGCGTCGTGTCGAGCGTCAGTCCCTGTGGCAGGTAGCCGAGTTCGCCGTCGACCCGGACGGTGCCGCCGGTGGGGGTGAGCTCGCCGGCGATCAGCCGCATCAGGGTGGACTTGCCGGCGCCGTTGAGACCGATCAGGCCGGTGCGGCCGGGGCCGACGGCGAGCTGGAAGCCGTCCAGGACGGGCTTGCCGTCGGGCCACTCGAACGAGAGCTCGGTGCAGAGGACGGCGGTGGTGGTGGGTTGGTGTGCCATAAAGGCCTCCCGGGGTGGTTGCCGAAGGGGTGATGAGCAACACGGGGAGACACCGCGGGTGCGGAACCGGGGACGGCCGGAGGAGAACGAAGGGGTGGCGTCACGCAGAAGGGCGCCACGGGCCGTGACTGAGGTCGCACACTCGCGCACCGCGCAACGGCAGCAGGGCCTGCGCGGCGGGGGCGGTGTCCCGGGACCTCAGTAGAGCAACGGCCTTCTCCTTGTCTGGCTGATGACCCGGACCACGTTAGGCAGCCCGTACGCCACCCGCAACCGATTTACCGGCCCCGAGGTCGCGGCGGGGATGCACCCCCCCACGCACCCCCGACGGAGGCCCGACGGAGGCCCGACGGGGAGCCGGCGGGGAGCCGGCGGGGGCCCGGTGCCGATCCCGTGCCGATCCGGTGACGGCCCCGCCCCGGTCAGGGGCGGGTGTCAGGAGTCCCCCGGCCGCATGGCAGACTCCTCACCTGCCATGCCGGCGGCCGAAGCGGGCCGCACCCGGGGAACGGGTCGCATGGCGGTAGTCAACAGGGGGATTTGAACTCATGTCACCGATATCCCGGCCGGGCCGTGCCGTCCTGGGCGCCTCCGTCGCCGCGCTGACCATGGTGGTCGCCACCGCGTGCGGCCCCGACAACGCCGATCCGGCCGTGACCGCGGCTCCCAGTGTCGCGGCCAGCGCCGCCGGCACCCCGGGCGCGGCTCCGATCAAGCTTCCGACGCTCGAAGAGCTGAAGACCTGGAAGCTGGAGGACTGGGACAAGTGGGCCCAGGCGAACGTGATCACCCCGGCGGTCAAGGGTTACTGGACCCTGCAGAAGCTGCTGGAGGCCAAGCCGAAGCCGCTGCCCCAGCCCGCCCCGGAGGCGACCCAGCCGCCCGCGCAGCCCACCGGCGCCGCGTCGGCCACCAGCGCGCCCACCGCGGCCCAGCCGGGCGGCGGCGCGGACCAGCTGCCCGCCGTGGTCCCGGCCAAGCCCGTGGCGCACCCGTTCCCGAAGAACATGCACGTCAACGGCAAGATCTTCTTCAAGGACGGCAACGAGGACTACGTGTGCTCCGGCACCGTCGTCTCCGACCCGGCCAACCCGGGCAAGAGCAACCTCGTGTGGACCGCCAGCCACTGCCTGCACGGCGGCAAGGGCAACAAGTACTACACCGACATCACCTTCGCCCCGGCCTTCAACAGCAACGGCGTGCTGAGCAACGGCAACAAGCAGGCCAAGCTGGAGGACGCCGAGCCGTACGGCGAGTGGACCGCCAGCTCCGGCATGGTCTCGCCGCAGTGGGCCGGCGAGGCCGACCCGGAGAAGGGCGGCCCGTGGAGCCAGTACGACTTCGGCATCATCAAGGTCGCCAACCCCAACCCGGGCGGCAAGTCGCTGGAGGAGACCGTCGGCGGTTCCGTCCCGCTCTGGTTCAACGCCCCGCGTGACCAGGTCGGCGCCGTCAGCAACTACGGCTTCCCCGAGGGCAAGCCCTTCGACGGCGTGGAGCTGGAGCACTGCGACGGCGGCAAGCCGTCCAAGAAGACCGGCGACCCGAGCCGCCCGGCGATGCTGCTGATCGGCTGCAACATGACCGGCGGCAGCAGCGGCGGCGGCTGGTACGCGACCAAGGACGGCAAGCCGGCGCTGGTCAGCGACACGTCCATCGGCAACGGCGCGAACACCTACGAGGCCGGTCCGTACCTGGAGGACGTGGCCCAGCACATGTTCGAGTACTTCTCGAAGAAGGCCAAGTGATCAAGGCCCGGTGATCAAGTCCGGGTGATCAAGTCCGGGTGATCCGGGGGCCGCGGCAGGACAGCCGCGGCCCCCGCTTTTTCCGTCGCGCGGGCCGCTCCTCCTACAATCGGCCCCATCATGAGCGCGACACTCGTAGTCAAGGACCTCAGCGCCGGCCACGGCGAACGCACCCTCTTCTCCGGCCTGGACCTGGTCGTCGCCCCCGGCGACGTGATCGGTCTGGTCGGCGTGAACGGTGCCGGCAAGTCGACCCTGCTGCGGCTGCTGGCCGGCCTGGACACCCCGGAGGGCGGCTCGCTGCGGCTGAGCCCGGCGAGCGCCAACGTCGGCCACCTGCCGCAGGAGCCGGAGCGGCGCGAGGGCGAGTCGGTGCGCGACTTCCTGGCCCGCCGCACCGGTGTGGCGGCCGCGCAGGCCGCGCTGGACGAGGCCACCGAGGGCCTGGTCGAGGGCCGGGCGGGCGCCGACGACGCGTACGCCGTCGGCCTGGAGCGCTGGCTGGACCTCGGCGGCGCCGACCTGGAGGAGCGCGCCGAGGAGGTCGCCGACTCGCTCGGGCTGAAGGTCTCGCTGGACCTGCCGATGACCGCCCTGTCCGGCGGCCAGGCCGCCCGGGCCGGCCTCGCCTCGCTGCTACTCTCCCGCTACGACGTCTTCCTGCTCGACGAGCCCACCAACGACCTCGACCTGGACGGTCTGGAGCGCCTGGAGGCCTTCGTCAAGGGCCTGCGCACGGGCACCGTGCTGATCAGCCACGACCGCGAGTTCCTGGCGCGCACCGTGACCAAGGTGCTGGAGCTGGACCTGCACCAGCAGCAGGTCAACCTGTACGGCGGCGGCTACGAGGCGTACCTGGAGGAGCGGGCGGTGGCCCGTCGGCACGCCCGCGAGGAGTACGACGAGTACGCCGACACCAAGGCCGGGCTGGAGGCCCGGGCGCGGATGCAGCGCGGCTGGATGGAGAACGGCGTGCGCAACGCCCGCCGCAAGTCCTCCGACAACGACAAGATCGGGCGCGCGATGCGCACCGAGTCCACCGAGAAGCAGGCCGCCAAGGCCCGGCAGACCCAGCGGATGATCGAGCGGCTGGACGTGGTCGACGAGCCCCGCAAGGAGTGGGAGCTGCGGATGGAGATCGCCACCGCGCCGCGCTCCGGCTCGGTGGTCGCCACCCTGCGCGGCGCGAGCGTGCGGCGCGGGGACTTCGCCTTCGGCCCGGTGGACCTGCAGATCGACTGGGCCGACCGGGTCGCCATCACCGGCGCCAACGGCGCGGGCAAGTCCACGCTGCTGGCCGCCCTGCTCGGCCGGCTGGAGCTGGACGGCGGGAGTGCCTCGCTGGGCTCCGGCGTGGTGGTCGGCGAGGTGGACCAGGCGCGCGGCCTGTTCCTGGGCGGTGAGCCGCTGCTGGAGGCCTTCGCGGCCGCCGTACCGGAGCTCGCACCGGAGGACGTGCGCACCCTGCTGGCCAAGTTCGGCCTCAAGGCGGTGCACGTGCTGCGTCAGGCCGCCACCCTCTCCCCCGGCGAGCGCACCCGGGCCGCGCTGGCGCTGCTGCAGGCCCGCGGGGTCAACCTGCTGGTGCTGGACGAGCCCACCAACCACCTGGACCTGCCGGCGATCGAGCAGTTGGAGTCCGCGCTCGGCTCGTACACCGGCACCCTGCTGCTGGTCACCCACGACCGGCGGATGCTGGACACGGTGTCGGTGAACCGCCGGATCGAGGTCCGGGACGGGCGGGTGCACGAGCTCTGAGCCGGCGCCGACCGGCGACCGGTCTCCATCTCCCGGTCTCCATCTCCCGGTCTGCACCTCCCGGTCTATACCTATCGGTCTGTACCTCTTCCCGGAGGGGCCGTCATGTGCTGTGCTGTCCGCCATGGTTGACAGCACAGACAGCGCCGTGGCGGGGACGTCCCACCCGACCGTCCCGCTCGCCCCCATGACGGTGCCCGCCCACGAGGCCGAGGCCCGCAGCAGGTCCTTCCACGACGTGATGGCCCGGCGCCGGACCGTCCGCGACTACTCCACCCGCCCGCTACCGGACGGGGTCGTCGAGTGGGCGATCCGGACGGCCGGCACCGCGCCCAGCGGCGCGCACGTCCAGCCGTGGCGGTTCGTGGTGATCACCGACCCGGAGCGCAAGCGGCGGCTGCGCGAGGCGGCCGAGACCGAGGAGCGCGAGTTCTACGGCCACCGGGCGTCGGAGGAGTGGCTGGCCGCCCTCGCCCCGATCGGCACCGACTGGCGCAAGCCGTTCCTGGAGGACGCGCCGGCCGTGATCGTGGTGTTCGAGGTGCACAAGGGCCCCGACTCGCCGCGCCCGTACTACACCAAGGAGTCGGTGGGGATCGCCGTCGGGCTGCTGCTGGCCACGCTGCACCAGGCCGGGCTGGCCACGCTGACCCACACCCCGAGTCCGATGAAGTTCCTCAACGAGGTGTGCGACCGCCCGGCGGAGGAGCGCGCGGCGTACGTGATCCCGGTCGGCTACCCGGCCGAGGGGGCGCGCGTGCCGGACCTGCGGCGCAAGGAGCTCGACGAGGTGATGGTCCGGCTCTGACGCGCCGGGGCGCGGGCGGGCGCGCCCGCCACCGGGGCGACACCGAATGGTGACAGGTCCCGGCCAAGGACATAATCGCCGTCATGAGCCAAGCACAGTCACGGTCCTGCGGCCTCGCCCCGCCGGTGGCGGCGGTGACCGCCGGGCGGCCGCCGGAACGGCTGCGGCTGCCCGGCGGCCTCTGGCTGCGGCGCCGCCGCAGCACCCACGCGGCCGCGCTGAACCGGGCCGTCCGCGCCAACCTGGACCACCTGCGGCCCTGGATGGAGTGGGCGGCCGAGGCCCCCTCCCGCGCCCGGACCGCCGAGCTGACCAGGGCCGGCGCGGCCGCCTGGGAGGCCGGCACCGACTTCATGTACCTGGCCGGCCTGGACGCCGAACCCGGCGGCGTGATCGGCGCCTTCGGCCTGCACGGGCGGATCGGGCCGGGCGCGCTGGAGATCGGCTACTGGGTCGCCACCGGGCACGTCGGCCGCGGCATCGCCACCACCGCGGCCGGGGCACTGACCGAGGCCGCGCTGGCACTGCCCGGGATCACCCGGGTGGAGATCCGCTGCGACCGGGCGAACGGCGCCAGCGCGGCCGTCCCGCGCAAGCTCGGCTACCGGCTGGACCGGGTCGCCGAGACCGCCGTCCGGGCTCCGGGCGAGACCGGACGGCAGCTGGTGTGGGTGATGGAGCGCTGACTCCCGGCGCGGCACCGGCCACCGGCGCGGCACCGGTCACCGGCACGGCACCGGCTACCGGCGCCGCACCGCCCGCCCTCGCGGCGCGTCGTCAGTAACGCTCGCCGGTCGCGGCCGGGAGCGCGTCCAGCTCGGCGAGGTCCGCCGCCGAGAGCTCGATCCCGGCCGCGCCCACGTTGTCCACCAGGTAGCGCGGCGTCCGCGTACCCGGGATCGGGAAAACGTACCGGCCCTGCGCCAGCACCCAGGCCAGCGCCACCTGCGCGGGGCTGGCACCGGTCCGTCCGGCGACCGCCCGGACCTTCTCGACCAGCGCCAGGTTGGCCTTCAGCGCGTCCTGCTGGAAGCGCGGCAGCCGGCGGCGGAAGTCGTCGGCGGACAGCTCGTCGAAGGAGGTGATGCCGCCGGTCAGGAAGCCCCGGCCGAGCGGCGAGAACGGCAGGAAGGCGATCCCCTGCTCCTCGGTGTACGGCAGCACCTCGGCCAGCACGTCCCGGGTCCACAGCGACAGTTCGGACTGCACCGAGGCCACCGGGTGCACGGACTGCGCCCGCTCGATCTCCTCGACCGTCGGCTCGGAGAGCCCGATGCTCCGGGCCTTGCCGGCCGCGACGGCCTCGGCGAACGCGCCCCAGGTCTCCTCGATCGGGACGTCCGGGTCGACCCGGTGCAGCTGGTAGAGGTCGACGTGGTCGGTGCCCAGCCGGCGCAGGCTCTCGTCGATCGAGCGGCGCACGTGCTCGGGCCGGCCGTTGCGCTCCTGCTGGCCCGCACCGCCCGGCACGATGCCCACCTTGGTGGCCAGGAAGGCGCGTTCCCGGTACGGCCCGGCCAGCGCGGCGCCGACCACTTCCTCGTTGGTGTACGGGCCGTACATGTCGGCGGTGTCGATCAGGCCGACGCCGAGGTCCAGTGCCTGCCGGATCACCCGGACGGAGTTCTCGTCGTCCCGGCTCCTCATGTCGTAGGCCCAGGTCATGCCCATGCAGCCGAGGCCGATGACGCCGATCTCGGGGCCGCCGGTACCGAACGGGGCGTTGCGCATGAGGGTGCTCCCATCGTGGGTTCCGCGGCTTCCGTGGCGGTGGCCGCAGCAGTGGTTCGCGTGGTGGTGCATTCGACGCGTTCAGCCTCCACCTTGGAGTGCACTCCAGGTCAAGTCCCTTTCGGAACCGGCCCCGTCGCCGTCTTAACCGTTCCTAAAACCTGCCCCCGGTGGGGCGTCCGGGGCCGGGAAGTGCTTGACGTGCACAGCTGGTCTAGTCCAGTTTGATGCTCAGCACCGCGCTCCCCCGCACCCGGAACACCCCCAGGCCGCCGCCCGCCCCGTGTCTCCCCCCTCGCGGCGCGGGCGGCCCCACCACGTCCCGAGAGGCACCCCCATGCCCAGCGCGCCCCTGCACGCCCCCACGCACCGCCGCCCCACTGGTCGCCCCACCGGCCGGACCACCCTGCTGAGCCTCGCCGCCGCCACCGCGCTCGCCGCCGGCGGCCTGGCCGTCCTCGCCGGGAACGCCGGCGCCGCCGACGGCAACCTGCTCGCCAACGGCGGCCTGGAGAGCGGCGCGGTCAGCCCCTGGAGCTGTTCCGCCGGCACCGGGAGCGTGGTCAACTCCGGTGCGCACAGCGGGACGTACGCACTCAAGGGGGCGGTGGGCGCGAGCGACACCGCGCAGTGCGGCCAGAGCGTCGCCGTCCAGCCCAACACCAAGTACACCCTCAGCGCCTGGGTGCAGGGGCAGTACGTCTACCTCGGCGCGACCGGCAGCGGCTTCACCGACCCGGCCACCTGGACCGCCGGCGGCCCCGGCTGGCAGCAGCTGTCCACGAGTTTCACCACCGGGCCCGCCACCACCAGCGTCACCGTGTACCTGCACGGCTGGTACGGCCAGGGCGGCTACCTCGCCGACGACATCGCGCTGACCGGACCCGGCGGCGGCAACCCGACCACCCCGCCGCCGAGTTCGACCCCGCCGAGCCCGACCGGCACCCCGACCGGCACGCCCACCGGCGGACCGAGCACCCCGGCGCCGAACGTCGCGCTCCCGGTCGCCCCGTACATCGACATGGGTGCCTGGCCCACCCCCTCGATGCCCGACCTGGCCAAGGCCGGCGGCCTCAAGGGCTACACCATGGGCTTCGTCACCGGCGTCGGCTGCAAGGCCAGCTGGTTCAACGCCTACGACCCGCGCACCGCCTGGGCCAAGGACCAGGTGGACGCGCTGCGCGCGGCCGGCGGCGACGTCAAGGTCTCCTTCGGCGGCGCCGCCGGCACCGAACTCGCCGCCGCCTGCACCACGGTGGACTCGCTGTTCGCCGAGTACGACGCCGTGGTGAACGCCTACAACCTGCGCTACGTCGACTTCGACATCGAGGGCGCGGCCATCGCCGACACCGCCGCCAACGACCTCCGCTCCGCCGCGCTCGCCAAGCTCCAGCAGGCCCACCCGGGCCTCAAGGTCTCCTTCACCCTGCCCGTCCTGCCGGAGGGCCTGACCGCCGAGGGCGTCGCCATCGTCAAGTCCGCCCGGGACGCCGGGGTGGCCGTCGACGTGGTCAACATCATGGCGATGGACTACTACCGGAGCGGGACCGACTACGGCAACGCCGCCGTCCAGGCCGCGCAGTCGCTGTTCGGCCAGCTCAAGGCCCTCTACCCGGCGAAGACCGACGCCCAGCTGTGGGCCATGGTCGGCGTCACGCCGATGATCGGCGAGAACGACGACCACCAGGTCTACAACCAGGCCGACGCACAGCAGTTGGTGGCCTTCGCCCGGCAGAACCACCTCGGGATGGTGTCCTTCTGGGACGCCACCCGGGACGCCAACGCCTGCACCGGCGGCTCGCTGTCCAAGTGCACCAACATCCCGCAGCAGCCGTACGAGTTCGCGAAGATCCTCGGCCAGTACGCGGGCTGAGCCCACGCCCCCCCGGCGGCGGCCCCGGCGTCCGCCGCACATCGCCCACCAACCGCCAGCCACCGGCCACCGGCCACCAGTCACCAGTCACCAGTCACCAGCGGAAATTGGCATCTCATCGTCCCGGACCGTCCACTACAGTCCCTCCCACCTGTACGGCACGAGGGGGCGGACATGACGGTCCGGGACGACCATCACCAGCTGATCACCATCCTTCCGGCGAGCGACGCCGCCGGCGCGGCGGGCCTCACCGCCGAGGAACTCACCGCGTTCAGCCGCACCCTCGGCCGCCTGCGCGCCCTCCCCGCCCACGACCGCACCCGGCTCTACGCCGAGCGGCAGCTCGGCTCCTTCGTCATGGAGAGCCGCAAGCGCCGCCGCCAGGAGGCCCGGCAGGCCGTGCGGCAGGCCGACGCCGACCTGCTCGCCACCACCGCGACCGGCAGCCGGACCCGCCGCGAGGACGCACCGCTGGCCGCCGCGGACGGACCGGTCGGCGAGCTGCTGGTCCCGCGCAAGTGCTACGTCTGCAAGCAGGCCTACCGCTCGGTCGACGGCTTCTACCACATGCTCTGCCCGGACTGCGCGGCCGACAACACCGCCCGCCGCGCCCTGGGGACCGACCTGCGCGGGCGCCGGGCGCTGCTCACCGGCGGGCGGGTGAAGATCGGCTTCCAGCTCGCCCTGATGATGCTGCGCGACGGCGCCGAGCTGATCGTCACCAGCCGGTTCCCGCAGGACACCGTCCGCCGCTTCCGCGCCGCCGAGGGCAGCGGGCAGTGGTGGGAGCGGCTCAGCGTGGTCGGCATCGACCTGCGCGACCCGCGCCAGGTCATCGGCCTGACCGACCGGCTGCGCGCCGACGGGCGCCCGCTCGACATCCTGGTCAACAACGCCGCCCAGACGCTGCGCCGCCCGCCCGAGTCGTACGCGCCACTGGCCGCGGGCGAGCAGGACGCCCTGCCCGCCGCCGACCGCCGGGCGATCGAGCACGCCCCCGGGTTCCGGCCGGTCACCGGCCTCGCCCGGCTCTCCTCCGGTGCCGGGTCGCTGCTGGACCTCACCGACGAGTCCGGGCTGCTGCCCGACCTCGCCCCCGCCAACTCCTGGTCCGCCGTGCTCGGTTCGCTCGATCCGGCGGAGGTCCTGGAGACCCAGCTGGTCAACGTGCTGGCCCCGGCCCTGCTCTGCGACCGGCTGCTGCCCCTGCTGCTGGCCTCCCCGCACCCCGCCCGCTACATCGTCAACGTCACGGCGGTGGAGGGCCGGTTCGCCGTCCGCAACAAGACCGCCCGGCACCCGCACACCAACATGGCGAAGGCCGCGCTCAACATGCTCACCCGTACCAGCGCGGCCGAACTCGCCCCCCGGGGCGTGCACATGTGCGCCGTCGACACCGGGTGGATCACCGACGAGAACCCGGCCCCGAAGAAGGCCCACCTCGCCGCCCAGGGGTTCCGCACCCCGCTGGACATCGTGGACGGCGCGGCCCGGGTCTACGACCCGATCGTCCGCGGCGAGGCCGGGGACCCGGTGTCGGGGGTGTTCCTCAAGGACTACCGGGTGGCGCAGTGGTGAGGCCCGGACGGGCCGGGGCGGCCGCTCAGGTGTCGTAGTGGCCCCCGCACCCGCCCCCCGCGCGGCGCGGCGCTGGGCGGGGCGGCGCGGGGGGGCACTGGGCGGGCGGACTCACGCGACGCCCGGCCGGCGGCGGCGGTGGTAGGCCCAGGCGAGGGCGAGGGTGATCGGGCCCCAGAACATCGCCGTCGAGGTGCAGATCCGGCCCAGCAGCATCCACCAGCCATTGCTGTAGCCGACCTCCGCGAACACGCCCAGCCAGGCGAGCGGCATGCCGTCGAAGAGGGCCACCAGGACCAGGCCCCCGAGCACGGCCGGGACGAGCGCCGCCGGCGGCGGCACCCGCCGGCCCCGCAGTACGGGCACCCAGCGCGGGAACACCTCGCCCCAGCCGCTGACCAGCCCCAGGGTCAGCAGCGTCAGTGCCTCGGTGACCACGCTCAGACCGATCACGTACGGGGTGGCCCACCAGACGTAGGGCGGGGCGGCCGGGTCGACGGTGCCCATCCGGAAGTCGAAGGCGAACGGCAGGCGCCACAGGCAGTGCGGCAGCACGATCAGCGGGAGGGCCTTGGCCAGTCGCAGGGCCCAACGGGGAACGGGGCGTTCGGTGTCGCCCACCGGGATGTCCTTCAGCATGGCTCCACCGTCCCGGACACCACCCCCGCCGCACGTCCACCGCACGGCCCGCCCGCCTCCCCCGCGCGAGCCAGTCCGCCCTCGGCCCCGCGGTGGAGAACGGACGTCAGCCCTTGGACCCCAGGCCGTACGCGGTGGTCAGCAGCCCGAGGAGGTACGGGGTCTCGGCGCCGTTCAGCGCGGTCGGGTCGACCGAGTACACGACCTCGCGGGCGAGGTCCCGGGTGGCGAAGACGCCACTGGTGGAGCCCGGCCGGGACCCGGTCTTGCCCCAGACCACGATGCCGCCGGCCGTGAGGCGTTCGAGGCCCGTGCTCATGCAGGCCGTGCCGTCCGGGCAGTGGCTGCCGTGTCCGGCCATGGACACCGCCGGGACCGTGAACAGCAGCTCCTGCTGGGCCGGCGGCAGGAGGCGGCCCCGGAACAGCGCCGTCATGAAGCGCTCCAGGTCGGGGGCGCTGGAGATCATGCCGCCCTCGGCCCAGGGCCACGGGCTCTGCTCGGTCACGTCCACCCGGTGCGAGCCGCCGTCCGCGTCGGGGACGGCCAGGTAGGGGCGGGTCGCGGGGTGCCGCAGCCGCGGGTCGTCGGCGTCCGGGAGGGAGGTGTCGTGCAGGCCGAGCGGGCGGACGATCCGGTCGCGCAGCTCGTCGGCGTAGCGGTGGCCGGTGACCTTCTCCACGATCAGCCCGGCGACGAAGGTGTTCATGCCGTTGTACTGCTGGGCGCTGCCGGGCGTGAAGCCCAGCGGCTGCCCGGCCATCGTGGCGAGGACCTCCTCGGGGGTGAACGAGTCGAACCGGTGCTCGGCGAACCAGCCGGTGGTGCCGTCGCCCCAGGGCACGTTGGAGCCGCCGGGCAGTCCGCTGGTGTGGTTGAGCAACTGCCCCACCGTGACCGACGCGTAGGGGAAGTCCGGGAGGTACTGCCGCACGGCGCCGTCGAGGTCGATCCGGCCCTCGCCGGCGAGCTGGAGGACGACGGTGGTGGTGAAGACCTTGGAGATCGACCCGATCCGGAACCGGCCGTGCGGGTCCACCCGCATCCCGCTCTCCGCCGAGGCGCCCTCGAAGCTCCCGGCGGAACCGGTGACCCGCAGGAACGCGGCGGAGACGTCGGCGGCCGGCCGCTGGGCGAGGGCGCCCCGGAGCGCCGCCGGGTCCAGCGGCGGCAGTGCGGACGGGCTCGCCGCCGCCGAGGCGGCGACCGAGGGCGTCGTGGCGAGGGCCGGGCTGCCTGCCCCGACCGTCAGCGCGGCCGCGAGGGCGCCGGCGGCGGCCAGGACGGCCCAACGGGTGCGGTTCGTGTGCGCGTTCATGCGGGTCCGGCTCCAGGATGGTCGTCGTCCGGACCGGTGGCTCCCGGCCCTGCCGACGAGTCTTCCGGCCCCGTCCGCCCCGGGCATCAGGGGTGGGGAACCGCCGTTCCCCGACGTTCTGTCAGGGTCGGCCCGGAGGGGTGGCGCGGCGGGCCGGCCGGTCGTCCGCGAAGGAGGCGAAGGAGGCGAAGCCGCTCTCCTTCACGGCGAGCGGGCCGGTTGCCTCTCCAACGGCGTATCGGGGGCTACCCTCGTCGCAGTCGTCCGCTCCGTCCGCGCCTCGCGGCCGGTGCTCCGACGCCGCGCCGCTCCCGGGAGGTCGGGAATGTCATCGCCGGACGCCTGCGCTCCGATCCGTCAGGCCGTGATCCTCGCGGGCGGACGCGGCAGGCGACTCGCCCCGCACACGAACCTGCGCCCCAAGGCGATGGTCGAGGTGAACGGCACTCCGCTGCTGCGCCACCAGATCGACCGGTTCGCCGACGCGGGCGTGGAGACGGTGGTGGTCTCGGCGGGCTACCGCTCGCAGGTGATCACCGACTACGTGCGCGCGGCGACCCTGCCGATCCGCACCGCCGTGGTCGTGGAGGACACCCCGCTGGGGCGGGGCGGAGGGCTGAAACTCGCCGCCCGCGCGCTTCCGGCGCCGCGGGAGCCGTGGTTCGCCGTCTACGGCGACATCTGGGCCGACTTTCCCCTCGCCGCGCTGGGCGCTCACCACCTGCGATGCGGGGCACTGGCCACGGTCGCCCTGGTCCCGCCCCCGCTGCCCCGGGGCACGGTCCGCTGCGATGCCCTGGGGAGGGTCGCCGAACTCGCCGCGCCGCCCCCGCCCGTCTGCACGGTCAACGGTGGCGTGTACGCCTTCGAGCCCGGCGTCGTCCCCCTGCTGCCGGACCGGGGGGACCACGCGAACACGACCCTCCCGCACCTGGTGCGGCTGCGGCAGATGGCGGGGTACCGCGCCGACGGCTTCTGGTGCGCGGTCAACACCCCGACCGACCTGCGGGACCTGCGCACACACGTGGCCGCGCCGACCCGCCCGGAACCGATCCGGCCACCGGCCGCCGCCACGGGAGCGGATCCGGCTTCCCGTTGACCTGGGACCGTCACGCCCGGCTCCGTCACGCCCGGCTCCGTCACGCCCTGCTCCGTAGCACCCGGCTCCGTAGCACCCGGCTCCGCAGCGCCCGCTCGATCGGGACGTCCGCAGGCTCCGTGAGCAGATGGAGCAGGCTCGGGAAAAGTCCTGCCGGACCGTCACATCCCGTGCCACAGTGGACGATCCGGCGCGCCGACCTCGTGCGGGCCGGAAGGATTCTCGAAGGTCTGGGGGACGAGTGGGATCCGGAACCGAGATGACCGGCGACGGCCGGCCGACCGTGCTGGTGCGTGACGTGGTGCGATCGGTCGTGGAGACCCTCGCACCGGAGGAACTGTTCCTGGTGGAGGGGCTCCGCCGCTTCGACGACGCCACGGTGGTGCGGCGGCTGAGCCGCGGTGGGGGGCGGCACGAGCCGCTGGGGTTCGGAATCGGGGAGGTCGCCGCCCTGGTGACGCCCGTCGTGTGGCTGGTGCTCGACGAGGTGGCGCAGCGGATGGTGGCCACGACCGTGGACCGCGCCTCACGAGGGGCCACGGGCCTGGTGCGGCGGCTGTTCCGGCGACCGGCCCCCGCGGCCGAGCTCCAGCCGCTGACCCGGGAGCAACTGGTCGAGGTGCGGGCCCTGCTCCTGACGGCGGGCGAGCAGCGCGGCCTCGCGCCCGATCTCACCGAGGAGATCGCCGACAGGGTCGTGGCCCGGCTGGCCCTGTCCCGCGCACTGGAGCCTCCCGCCGACCCCACCGACCCCACCGGTACCGGGCAGGACTAGGTGGACGCCACGGGGGCGCCGCCCGGACGGCCGCGGATCGACGAAAGGGTCCTCGGCGCGGGCACGGGCCCCCGGTTCGTCGTCCTGCTACTCCTGATGCTCACCGCCGGCGGCGCCATGATCCTCGAAGTGGTCAGGGTCCTGGCCGACGGGGACGAGTCCGGGTGCAGCCTCGCCGCGGGCGTGGACCCGGCTGACGGCAGCTACTGGAAGACGTCGCTCAGCATCTCCGGCCAGGTCACCGCCTCCCGCTTCTGCCTGTCCCTGTGGGCGCCCGCGCCGCCGTGGTGGCAGGTGGCCGCCTGGCCGCTGCTCCTGCTGGTGGTGGCCGCCCTGCTCTTCGCCGCGCTGCCGCACTGGAAGGCCCGGCGCAGCCGCGTCATCCCGCTGGCCGCGGTCGATCCGGACGGCGAACTCCTCGCCCTGCTCACCGAACTGTGCACGGCGACGGGCGTGGCGCCGACGCCCCGGGTGGTGGTCGACCCCGCGGCGGCCTCGGTCAGCGCGGTGGTCTTCGGCCGCACCCGCCGCCCGGTCGTCTGCCTGCACGGCGGCCTGCTCGCCGTCCGGCGGCGCGATCCGGAGCGGTTCCGGGCGGTACTGCTGCACGAACTCGCCCACATCGCCAACCGGGACGTCACCCTGACGTACCTCACGGTCGCCCTGTGGCGGGTCTTCCTCGCGCTGGTGCTGCTGCCGTACGTGCTCTGCCTGGGCTACGTGATCTACGGCGTGGTGGCGGACGGCCGGGTGCCGCAGCTGGACCGGGCCGTGGCGCTGGCCGTCGTCATGGTCGTCCTGCTGTACCTCGCCCGCTCCGACGCGCTGCGCAGCCGGGAGATCTACGCCGACCTGGCCGCGGTGCGCTGGGGCGCGGACCCGCACGGCTGGTCCGTCAGCGCCGCACCGTCCGGGAGCGCGGTGTGCCGCCTGCTCGACGCTTTCCTCGACCTGTGGCGCACCCATCCACGGTGGGGCCTGCGCCAGGGGGCCCTGGTCGATCCCGCCCCGCTGTTCCGCACCTCGGTCCTGCCGCTCTTCCTCATCGGCACCGTGCCCGTCCTGGCCGTGCAGCAGGTGCTCCGGCAGATCGCGCCGTACCGCGTGAACTTCACCAACAACCTGATGACGCTGCTCGTCATCGTTCCCGGTGCCCTGGTGACCGGCGTGATCGTCGTCGCCCTGTGGCGGGCGGTGGTGTACGCCGTCCTGACCGGAACCCGGGTGCCCTCCGGGGCGTGGGCCGGGGGGTGGCTGGGCGCCGGCATGTCGGCCGGCCTGGTCCTCAGCGGCTGGGGCGCGGGCTGGGCCTGGCAACCGCAGCGGCCGCTGGTCCTGCTGGTACCGGTGGCGGCGGGAGCGGCCTTCGGCTGGTGGACCACCCAGTGCGCGCACCTGTGGACCCGCACCTCGCGAGGCCGGACCCCGCGCCCCGCGCTCACGCTCTGCCTGGCCGCCGGCTGCGTCGCCATGACGTCGTGGCTCACCTGGTGGATGCTCGCCGGAGCCACGGCGCTGAACAGGGACTTTCCGGGCGCCCAGGCCGTCGCCCAGTCCGTCCTGCAGTGGCTTCCCTCCAAAGCCCCGACCGGGGACCCGACCAGGATCCCCGGCATCGCCCTGGTGCTGCCGCAGCTGTCGAACGTCGCCGACACGCCGATGGGCTCACTGGCTGTCATCGTCCTGTGGGTCGTGCCGCTGCTCGCGTGGGCGTCCGGCACGGCGGGCCGGACCCCACGTTGGATGCCGGACCAAGCACTCCGGCCGGAAGGTCCCGTGGCGCCGCTGCGCAAGGTCATGCTGCCCGGACTGCTGGGTGGAGCACTGGCGGGCCTGACCGTCGTCGGCGTCCAGGCCTGGCTCCACACCGGGCAGCCAGTACCGGACGCGCGGGGCGGGCTCTACGCCCTGCGGTACGCGGGCCTCCTGCTGCCGGCGCTCTGCCTGCCCGCAGGCCTGGCCGCCGCCGTGGCGAGCGCCGCCGACCGGCGCTTCCGACTGCCGGGCGCCCTGATCGCCGCCGGGACGGCAACCGTGCTGGGGGCCGCCACGATGACGCTCCTCGTCTCGGTGGACGGCTGCGTCACCCCGCTCAACGTCCTCTCGGACAGCTGCGCCTGGCGGCCGGCCTGGTGGAGGCCGTTGTTCCCGTTCACCTTCGTGCTGAACAACGCCCTCGTCCTCTCCGGGCTCACCGCCGTCGCCGTCGCGCTCACCGCTGCCGCCGTCACGGCCGTCCGGCGTCGACGGCGGCCTGACGCACACGTCTCCGTCCACCCCGAGCCCCAGGCCGGTGGGCAGGGAGCCCGTGGACCGCGCGCACGCCGCCTCGCGGTGATCCTGCTGTGCGTCGTCGCGGTCGCGGGCACCGCGACGGACGGCGGCTTCAGGAGGTACCAGCTGGGCTTCATGGTCAACGAGCTCACGTCCCAGCGCTCCCTGGTGCAGTTCTGGGGGCTCCCGGACCCGCCGCGGTCGGAGCTCACCCGCGTGCGGCAGATCCGGGCCTGGTACCGCCTCAGCGGCGACGATCTCATCGACATGGCGGTCTCGTACGACAGTCGCCTGACCGCCGCCGTCCGGGAGGCCCAGGCCGCCAAGGACAGTTGGGACGCGCTGGACCGCCGCCTCCGCCCGGCCTGCACCCAGTGGGGAAGCGCCGCCTGGTTCGAGACGGTCTGGTTCCGCCTGCCCGCCGACCCGCGCCTACGGGCCGACTGGCACGCGGTCACCACCAAGGCGGACAACGGCAGTCGCGGCTGCGCGCAGGCACTGACCGCCCGCGACCAGGCTGGTCTCAGAAGCGCCCTGCTCGACCTGTATGCGGCCCGCCGCTGCGCGGAATCGGTCAATGCCGGGATCGACGGGATCCTCCGCGCGGGCGGCTTCCGGGGCACCACCCGCCCGCCCGCGCAGGGCACCGCGGCGGTCTGCGACCGCCCGGCCTCCTAGACCCTCCTTCCTCCGTCGGTGACGACCGGCGAGCCGGGGGCCTGTGCCCGGGCGGCGGTCAGCCGTCCACCGGCCGCAGCACGTTCTGCCGGTAGGCGGCCGGGTCGTCGACGTTGCCCGGCTCCTTGTACAGGCACACGATGTACGACTCCAGACCGTCCTTGGTGTCGGCCGTCCCCGCGCCGGCGGCCCGGGCGCAGCCGATGCGGGTCGTGGCCTTCCACACCACCTGGGTGAACCCGCCCGTCCCCGGGTTCTGGTCGTAGCCGGGCTGGTCGTACCGGTAGTCGCGGCCCTGCTGGTACCAGCGGTCCACCGCGACGTGTGCGGCGGCCGGCTCGGTGCCCGGCTCGACCGACCCGATCCAGCCCCACCAGACGTTCTCCCCCACGCCCTTGATCCGGCCCTCGTTCACCAGGTCGAGCTTGTGACCGGTGCTCAGGCGGGTGACGCGCTGCTCGGCGTACCCGACGAGCTCGGGATCTTGCGTCAGGGGCGGGGCACTGTGCGCGGCACGGTACCGGTTGTGCGTCCGGACGGCATCGTCCTGGAACGCCTGGTCCGTCACGAGCGGGAGCGCGGGGCGGGGGAAGGCCTCGGCGGCCCGGACCGGCTGCGCCGGTACGAGCACTCCCATGACCGCCGCCGCACTGCACGCTCCCAGGACGGCGTTGCGGATTCGACGTCGTTCCACAGCGGTCTCCTTCGCGCTCCGAGTGATCGTCACCGGGTTAACGTCACCGGGGGCGGCGAGGGCACGGGACGCCGGGCGGACACCACACAGAAAGGAGTGGGTAGTCGGACCGGCCGACTTCCCACTCCTGCCCTGTGGCCCATTGGGGTGCTGGGGCGCTCGGGGCGCCAGGGGCCGCGGAGGCGGTCAGCCCCCCATGCAGGCCCTCCACTGGCCGCGGGCGAAGGACTCGCCACCGGACCAGTAGTTGACGTTCCACGCCGCGGTGCACTGCTCCCTCTTGGACAGCTGCCGAGGGTAGGCGTTCGCCTCGGCGCCGGTGGCCAGGACGAGCACGGGGGCCAGCACGGCCGCGGCGAGCGCGGTGGCGGCCAGTCGACGGATCTTCATGGGTGTGGATCTCTCTGCCGGAGGGCCGGGTGCTCCGGAGCAGGCACCGCGACAGCCCACGGATCCCGAACTCCGAAGCCCGGCCGGAGCGTTCGGCTCCGTGCGGCACATCCTGGCAGCGGCGGCCGACCTGGGGACATCCCACAAACCTGGGATGGTCCGGGCCCAGGGCGTCGACAGGAGTCGACAGGAGGAGTGGGAAGTCGGACGGGCCGACTTCCCACTCCGGGCGGCTCGGAGGACCGGTGGGGTATCCCGGGGTTCAGGGGGCGTCGGGCGCGTCGGGCACGGCGGGGGCGTCGGGCGCGTCGGGCGCGTCGACGAGGTCGAGTTCGGCCCAGACGGTCTTGGAGTTGGGGTGGCGGGGGATGGTGCCCCAGCGGTGACAGAGGGCGTCAACGAGAGTGAGGCCGCGGCCGGTCTGGGCGTTCGGGGTGTGGACGGTGGGGAGGACGGGGAGCCTGTCCCCCCGGGGATCGCTGATCTCGATGCGCAGGGTGGCGCCCCGGCGCGCACAGGTGGTGAGCGAGAGGTGAACCTCGAACCCGCGCCCCGGAAGGCGCCCGTGCGTGATCGCGTTCGCCGCCAGTTCGGCGACGATCAGCAGCGCGCAGTGGAACGGCTCCGTGTGCGTGGAGTCCAGCTCCCAGTCCATGAGTTGACGCCTCGCCAGGCGACGGCAGATGGCGGCGCCCTTGGGGGAGGCGATGAGGGTGGCGGTACGGGACCGGGGGTTGTCGAGGGGGTTTTCGGTCGTCATGGGAGTAAGCGTGGCGGGGCGGAAGTACCCTGACCAGGAGCTCGGCGAGCACGGAGAGTGCCTGTACGGACACGGATGGCCGACTTGTCGGTCGGCTCGGATCAATCGGTCGCAAAGGCGGGTGGTACACATGGCTGGCGTCGAACGCACGATGTTCGATGACGGTGAGACGGCGGAGAACTCGGACGGGGTCGCGGAGTTCTACAGCGCGGTGGGCAAGCTGATCAAGCACTTCCGCGAGAGGGCCGGGATCACGCAGAAGGAACTGGCCAAGCTGACCGGCTACAGCGAGGACCAGATCGGCGCGATGGAGCGCGGCGTCCGGACGGCGAGGATCGAGTACCTCACGAAGGTGGATCCGCTCATCAACGCGGGCGGCGCCCTGAAGCTCATCGCGGACGACGTGATGAAGGCGAAGATCCGGATGAGCGAGCGTCATCCGGCCTACTCCAAGGCCTTCACCTCGGAGGAGAACCGGGCCATCGAGATCCACGAGTACGGCACGATGGTGATCCCGGGACTGCTCCAGACCGAGGCGTACATCCGCGCTCTGTACGAGATGCGCCGGCCGGTCCTCTCTCCCGAGCAGATCGACGAGTGGGTGGCGGCACGACTGGCCCGGCAGGAGATCCTGACCCGCTGGCCGCTGCCGGTGGTGACGTGGGTGATCGACGAGAGCGTGCTGCGGCGCCCGCTGGGCGGGTGGGACGTGCACAAGGAGCAGCTCCAGCACCTGCTGAAGGTGGGGCAGATGCGGGGTCCCGAACTGCAGGTCATGCCGCTCGACCGGATGAGCCACGCGGGCATGAGCGGCTCGTTCACGCTGCTGACCCCGCCCGGTCGGCCGCAGATCGGCTACGTCGAGGCGCAGCACGTGAACCGGCTGATCACGGATCCGGCGGAAGTCCGTAATATGGCCGCACGGTACAGCAGCATCCGGGCCCAGGCCCTGGGGCTGCGGGAGTCCCTGGCCTTGATCGAACAGATTCTGGGAGAGCGGTAGACATGGCCGAGCTGGCGTGGTTCAAGAGCAGCTACAGCACCAACGAGGGCGCCCAGTGCATCGAGGTCGCCGAGACCCCCGGCACCGTCCACGTGCGTGACTCCAAGGACAAGAGCGGCCCCCAGCTGGCCTTCGAGCCGGCCACCTGGGCGGCCTTCGTGAAGTTCGCCGCCACCACCGAGGTCTGACACCTTCCGGACCTCCCCGCAACGGCCCACCGCCCTCCCGGCGGCGGGCCGTTGGCGTACCGGCTGCCACCTGACCCCACCCGACAGATCCACTCTGTACGGGCCCGGGCCGGCGCGTGTCAGCCGCTGATGCTCTCCTTGCCGTTCTCGATGTGGCCCATGAAGCGGCGCCGATAAGAAGCGTCCTGCGCGACGGTGAGGGTCAGGTCGTACCAGCCCTGGGCGTCATTGGTGCTCCAAGTCACCACGACAGGCTGCCCGTTCGCGGGGAAGTCGTACTCCTTCGCGGGAACCTTGCTGTAAGCGTTCGGAGTCAGCTTCACCTTGAGGGCCGACGTGCCCCGGTTGGTGATCGACAGCTTCAGCTCCCGGGTGGCCCCGTCCACCGTCGTAGCGACATCGACCAGCGCCGCGCCGCCCGTGGTCTCGCCCGCGAACTCGCGCCGGAAGCCGTTCGGCCCGGTGAGGGTGAAGTTGTAGGCGCCGTCCTTGACCGGAACGGCCTCGGCGGCGGTGCCGAGCACGTCGAAGTGCTGGGGGGCGTCGTACTCCTCGGCGTACGGGTAGAGCGCGAGGTGCGCACTGGCCTCGCCACTGTTGTACATCCGCAGGAAGAAGGTGTTCGTTGCAGTATCGAGCGACCCGTGCGCGTCGGGCTGGTAGGGCAACGGCCGCGCGCGGCGGGGCCCGGATCCCTTGTACGGGTTGGTGACGGCCGTGGTGCGGGCGAAGTCGAAGACCGACGACAGGTCGCCCGCCACCGTGCGGCGCCACCGGCTGATCGCCGGCTGGCGCACGTCCAGCCAGTTCTCCAGGAAGCGGACCTGCGAGGTGTGGTCGAAGACCTGGGAGTTGACGTAGCCGCCGACCGTCCACGGGGACACCGCGATCATGGGCACCCGGGTGCCCAGCCCGATGGGCAGGTTGTCCACGAACTCGTCGGCCCACTGCCGCGCCGGCACCGGCGGCGGGACATGGTCGAAGAGGCCGTCGTTCTCGTCATAGCTGATCAACAGGATGGTGGAGTCCCACACGTCGGGTTTGGAGGCGATGGCATCCAGGACCTGGTAGACGATCTGCTGACCGAAGCCCGGGGACGAGTTCCCGGGGTGCTCCGAGTCCCGCGCCGAGGAGACCAGGTACGACACCTGCGGGAGCTTGCCCGCCGTGACGTCATCCTTGAACGCCTGGACGAAGCCGCGGACGTTGTCGACGCCGCCTCCGTTCTTGCTGGGCCTGTGACGGCGCAGCGCGCGCTCGAACAGGCTCCGGTCGGCATCGGAGAGCTTCTTGACCTGGGTGTCCAGAGCGTCGAGATCGGGTTGGCTGATGTCGTCCGGCCCGGGAGGGAATTCGTCTTTATCCACGGGGTGGTAGAAGTTGTACGTGCTCGCGTAGGTCTTGGGCATCCCCTTCAGGACGGCGGCGGCAATCCGTCTGAACCTGTCATGGAATTCCAGGTTGTTGTCGTAGAAGTTGTCCCACTCCTGGTAGACCTGCCAGGAAACGCCGTTGGCTTCCAGCATTTCCGGGTAGCTCGTCCAGTTGTAGGCCCCCGGGGCCCCCGGAGGCCTCTCCCGCCCGTGGGCTTCGGAGCCGGTCACGCGCTCCCCGGTGGGCTCCCAGCCGCCGAATCCGGAGAAGAGGTAGTTGCGGTTGCTGGTGGTCTCGCCCATCACGGACGAGTGGTAGCTGTCGCAGATGGTGAAGGCGTCAGCCAGTTTCCGGTAGAACCCGACCACCTCGGGCTGATCGTAGTAGCCCATCGTGTCGACCGTTTTGACCGCCACCCAGCGGTCGTACCAGCCTCCGTGCCAGGCGTCGTGGCCGCCGCCCCAGTTGTGGTTGAGGCCTTTGTCCACATCTCCGGTGGGAATCTCCCACTGCTCCGGCCCCTGTGAGCCCGGCTGCTCCAGGACCGACTTCTTGCCGTCGGGCAGGAGGACCATGTTGCGGTCCTCGAACCCCCGCACGCCGTCGACCCCCTTGCCGAAGTAGTGATCGAACGAGCGGTTCTCCTGCATCAGGAGGACCACGTGCTTGACCGCCCCGAGCCCTCCGGCCGGCGGCTTGCGTTTCATCGCCTCGATCACCGAGGGCGGAAGGTCGGGTGGGACTGTTTTGTCGGACATTCTCGTCTCCCTGGGTGCTTTCGCGGCTCCGCGCGGACCGCCCGGCCGGGTAGCCGGCCGGGCGGTCCGCCTCAGCGAAGCGTCAGTTCTGGGTGAGGCTCTTCCACTCGCTGAGCGGAGCCGGCCCGTAGACCTTCTTGTCCTCGTGCGGTTCGCCGTCGGCCACGTTGATGCGGACGAACTGGTCACCGGAGAAGACCCAGTACTCGTTGCTGCCGTCCGGAACCTTCATGACGGCGTCCACCGTGGTGAAGTCGGACAGGCTGGGCCAGTCCGACCGGATCGAGCCCTCCTGGATGAACCTGTCCCCGTACGGGTGCGTGCTCTTGACCTCGATCTCGATGCGCCGGTACTTACTGCCGGAAAACACCCAGAACTGGGTCGGCTTGTCAGGGACGGCCATGACCGCATCCACGTGACTGAATCCCATGATGGATCCCTTTCAGGGTCGTGTGTCTTTTCGGCGCCCAGCGGTCGATTCGGGTGACCGCACTTCAGCACCACAGTCAGCGTACGCCCGATCACTGCGGGTCGCATTTTCGGGAAATCGACAGAAGTTCGTACAGGATTAATCTTTCCCGGGGAGCAAGATTTCCCTTTTCAGTGGACGGCGTCGACCTGGTCGGGAATCACGTCGCCCGCGTCGTCGCGCACCGGCCCCGCCGTGCCGTCGGGCCCGGTGTAGGCCGTGGCGGAGCAGGGGTACCGGCAGGGCAGGGCGGGCAGGGGGTCGATGAACATCGGGTTCACCAGCCACCTCCCGTCCTCGTTGCGGTAGGCGTGGCACATCAGCTCGGCCGCCTGCCGGTTGATCGCCAGACGGAGTCCTGTCGCATCGCCCACGAAGGTGACGTCGGTGGTGGAGTCCCCGGCGGCGAACGCCTGGCGCTCGGCCTCGGGGGCCCGCCGGAAGGCGGCCTGGCCCTGGATCCCGAGAATGTCCTGGTTGATGAAGCAGCGCTTGCCGTCGATGTAGGTGATCACGGAGTCCGCCGGCGCGCCTCCGCAGTCGGCCAAGTGGGCGGTCAGCTTGCCGCTTTCGGTCTTGTTGCGGATCCCGATCACCTCGTCGGCGGCGAACCCGAGGTCTTCGGCCCAGACCCGCACCACGGGTTCCGGGGAGGCGGAGACGACGCGCACGTCGAAGCCCGCCCGCCGCAAGGTGCCGACCAGATCGCGCATGTGCTCGTAGTACCGCACCCAGACGGTGCGGATCGCCTGCGCGGAGTCCGAAGGGGACGCCGCCAGGCTCTCCGCCCGGGCCTGGCGGGCGAACCCCGCGACCTCGTCGAGCGTGTGCCCGGCGAGGAGCTGTGCGCCCCACGCGTAGGCGGGGTTGATGCGCCGGTGGTCGTAGCCCGCGAAGGCCGCCGCACCACCGGTGGTGGTGTGCTCGCCGTACACCGAGAGGATCTCGGCCGCGCACCCGGCGTTCGTGTTCGTGAGGAGCGGGTTCCCGGACGCGATGGCGTCCCCGCAGGCCTCGCTCAACGCCACGACTGCCTCGGTGGTCAGATAGCGGCTGGTGGTCGACCAGTCCTGACCGGCCGGCTGGAGGATCTTGTCGTTGCGCAGCAGCCAGGACATCGTCGCGTCGCCGACGTCGTTCTTCACCAGCGTGTTGTCCCAGTCGAACAGGGCCAGCGGGTGCGCGTCCGGTCGGGTGCAGCCGCCGGACGTGTCGATGAACTCCTGGAGCTTCTGCCGGTTGTCCCCGTACCAGGTCAGACGCGTGTCCAGCGTCGGACAGTTCGCCGCCGAGGCCGACTGGGCAGAGGCGAGGGGCGGCACACCTGCCGCCAGGGCGGCGACGAGTGCGACGCGAACCGCCCGGCGGGGAACCCTCACGAGGTCGCGGCGGGTCTGCGGTCGAGGTAGATGTACGCCCCGCCAACGCCCTTGTTCAGATCGGTGTCGATCCTGCTGTAACCGGACGGCGGCTCGACCTTCGGGTCGTGCTCGCCCCAGGAGGTGATCAGCAGGTCCTCGATGGGCCCGTGACCCGCAACGGCCGTTCGGGTCACCGCCATGAAGAGCGGATGAGGTTTGGAGTCCTTGTCGACAGCACCCTTGTTGAGGTCCACAGGGATCTTTTCGTAGCCCTCGGACGGCTTCTCGTCCCCGACGAGGATGCGGATGTCCGTGATCGGGCGGTCCTGGTCGCACCGCTCGTAGACGAGGTACAGGAAGTCGCCCGACGCGCCGCTGTTGAGGTCGGTGTCGAGCTTGTGCCAGCCGGTGGGCACCTGAACCGGTTGGTGCTCGTAGGGATCGAGGATGTTCACGTCCGTGATGTAGCGGCTCATGGGGGCGGCTCCTTCGGTGTTCCGGATGACCCCGTTCGCCCGGGCAGCACCACGGATCGTGGGGCGATCGACCGGGCCGGGGAACGATTCGATCGTCCCCGAAGTGATACCGGCCTGCGCGGGTACGTGCACTGTCCAGGTGAACCCGGAAGCGCCGCACCGCCCGGAAGGTCCAGCCGCCGGGCTCAGCGGCGAGCGGCCTCAGCGGCGGGCGGGTACCCGGGCCAGCAGGCAGACGTAGGAGCGGTCCTCCCGCTGCGGGTTCGGCTGTTCCACCCGCGCCGTGACGGTGAACCCGGCCTGTTCGAGGAGTTCGACGAGCCGCCCGGCCGGGACGAGGTGCGAGGCGTACGTCACCGGGTGGCCGTATGCCCGGGCCGGGCGCAGCAGTTGGTCCTCGCCGACGTGGCCGCCGAGGAGGAGGTGGCCGCCGGGCGCGAGGAGGCGGTGGAACTCGGCGAAGAGCGCGGGCAGTTGATCTGCCGGGGTGTGGTGGACGGAGTACCAGGCGAGGATGCCGCCGAGGGTGCCGTCGGGCAGGTCGAGTGCGGCCATCGAGCCCTGCAGGAAGCGCAGTTGGGGGTGGGCGTGGCGGGCGAGCGCGATCATCCCGTCGGACACGTCCACCCCGAAGGCCGACAGCCCCAGGCCGCTGAGGTACGCCGTCACCCGCCCCGGTCCGCAGCCGAGGTCCGCGACCTCGCCGCCGCCCGATTCCCGTACCAGCTCGGCGAAGGCGGCGAGCATCGCCCGGGACACCGGGTCCATGCCCTCCGGCGGGACGACGAGGCGAAGGTAGTCGGCGGCGACGGTGTCGTAGGACTCCCGGACGGCGGCGAGGTGCGCGGGGTCGTTCGACGCGAGGTCGGTCAACGCGGGGTCGTTCGACGCGGGGTCGGTCAACGCGCGGCCTTGGCGGCCCTGGTGGCGCGCTCGGCGAAGACCTTCTCCCGGCGGTCGGCGGTCTGCTTCATCATCCGCTTGCGGTCGCGGGCGGAGAGCCGGTCGATGTAGAGCCCGCCGTTGAGGTGGTCGGTCTCGTGCTGGAGGCAGCGGGCGAAGTAGCCGGTGCCCTCGATGGTGACGGACTCGCCGTGCTGGTTGAACCCGCGCACCACGGTCCGGGCCGGGCGGGCGAGCCCGGTGTTGGCGCCGGGGACGGAGAGGCAGCCCTCGGTCTCCTCGATGAGCGCGCGCCCGGGCTCCTGCTCCTCGATCACGGGGTTGAGGATGTGGCCGGTGTGCCGGACGCCGTCGTCGTCGGGGCAGTCGTAGACGAACAGGCGCAGGTCGACGTCCACTTGGTTGGCGGCGAGGCCGCAGCCGTCGGCGACGTGCATGGTGGCGAACATGTCGTCGATCAGCCGGGCGAGGCGCTCGCTGCCGAAGTCCTCCTCGGTGGCCGGGCGGCAGGTGCGGCGCAGGATCTCCTCCCCCACCTCGGTGATCCGCAGGACGGTCGGGCGTTCGCGCAGCTCGGACACAGGCACTCCCTCGATGGACTTGCTGTCAGCTTTGCAAAGTAGCAGACTTTGCAAAGTGACCGAAGACCTCGTCAGAACCGGCTCCCTCCCCGAGCACGCCGTCCGCACCGCGCTGCTGGAACTGCTCGCCGAGCACGGCACCGTCACCTCCACCGAGGCCGCCGGCCGGCTCGGCCTCAGCTCGGGCCTCTGCTCGTTCCACCTGCGGCAGCTGGCCCGGTACGGGCTGATCGAGGAGGCCCCGGCCACCGACGGGCGGGCCCGGCCGTGGCGGCTGCCGACGGCCCGACGGGCGGAGACCGACGGCGGGTTCGGCGAACTGGCGCGCGGCCTGGAGGACGAGAGCCACCGGCACTGGCTCGCCCGGCGCGCCGAGGCCCCGGCCGAGTGGCAGCAGGACGAGGCGTTCAGCGCTGTCGTCCATCTGACCCCCGCCGAACTGGCCGCCGTCGCCGAGGAGTTCCGCCGGGTGCTGGCCCGCTACCGGAGCCGCGAAACCGACCCGGCCACCCGGCCCGCCGGGGCCCGCCCGGTCGCCGCCGTCGCCCGGCTCTTCCCGCTCCTCGACCAGTAGCTCAGACAGCGCGCGACCGCGCCCGCAGCGCCCGCACCAGCGGCCCCGCCACCAGCCCCAGCGCCGCCCCCAGGACGACCCCCTGCACCCCGTCCCAGACGTCCTGCACATCGCAGGCCCGCCCGATCGCCGGCACCGCGTAGTGCACCGCCGACACCGCGAACGGCAGCACCGCCGCACCCACCAGCGCCACCACCGCCCGCCGCCGCGTCCCGGCCAGCGCGGCCGCGAAGCCGACCGGGGCGTAGGTCGCCAGCTTCAGCTCGATGTGCCGCACGTGCAGCAGCTCGTACGGCGAGCGCGGCCTGCCGCCCTCCACGGCGCAGTGCCGGACGGCGCCCTCGGTGAGCCGGAAGGCGTCCGGCAGCAGCGTCGCCACGACCACCCCGCCGAGGCCGAGCAGCAGCACGAAGCCCACCACCCAGTGGGCTCGCAGCAACCGCCCCACCGGCCGGTTCCACAGGGCCGCGGGCACCAGCGAGAGCAGCAGCCCGGGCCAGAACATCGGCATCCCGCCGAGCACCGTACTGATCACGCCTCAGACGGACGCCCCGCACACCCGCCCGGTTCTCGCTCCGACGGGGAAAAACCGACCTCGGCACCCGCCGGCCCGGAGGCCGGGTCAGTGCGGGATCGAGGAGATCAGCTCCTGCGCCCCCTGCCGCTTGAGCGCCAGCGCCACCGAGGTCCCGAGGTCCTCCGGGCTGAGCGCGCCCGCCCACTCGTGGGCGTCCAGCACCCGCTTGCCGTCCGGGGTGAAGACGCGGCCGCGCAGCGAGAGGCGGCCGTCCCGCTCGGCCCGGGCGTAGCCGGCGATCGGGCTGTTGCAGTGGCCCTGGAGCGCGTGCAGGAACATCCGCTCGGCCGCCGCCTCGCGCCAGGTGTCGTGGTGGCCGAGGCCGGTGACCGCCTCGATGGTCGCGGTGTCGCCCTCGCGGCACTGCAGGACGAGGATGCCGGCGCCGATCGGCGGGCACATCGCCTCGATGCCGAGCACCTCGGTGATCCGCTCCGGCCGGCCGATCCGCTCCAGGCCGGAGACGGCGAGCAGCAGTGCGTCCACGTCCCCGGCGTCCAGCTTGGCGAGCCGGCTGTTGGCGTTGCCGCGGATCGGGACGCACTCCAGGTGGGGGTGGGAGGCGGCGAGCTGGGCGACCCGGCGGACGGAGGAGGTGCCGATCCGGGTGCCCGGCGGGAGCGCGGCCAGCGGCAGGCCGCCGGGGTGGACGAGGGCGTCGCGGATGTCGTCGCGGCGCAGGTAGGCGGCGAAGACGGTGCCGGCCGGCAGCGGCCGGTCGGCGGGTACGTCCTTGAGGCAGTGCACGGCGACGTCGGCCTCTCCGGCGAGCAGCGCGGCGTCGACCTCCTTGGTGAAGGCGCCCTTGCCGCCGAGCTGGGCGAGATCACCCGTCCAGCGGTCGCCCGAGGTGGTGACGGGCACCACCTCGGTGCGCAGGCCCGGCTGCAGGGCGGCGAGTTCGGTGCGGACCCGCTCGACCTGGGCGAGCGCCATGGGCGAGGAGCGGGAGACGATGCGGATCAGCTCAGCGGTGGCCATGGCGCGATGATAGGCGTCCTCACAGCCGTGATTGAGCATGCGTCAGCCGGTAGGGCGCACGCGGCGCGGGATTCCGCAAGCCCGGACAACACGGGCGGCCGGTCGGGAGTCCCGACCGGCCGTCGTCACCGCTGCGCGGGCTCACTCGTTGTGCAGCACCTCGGCGATCGGCAGCCGGGCCGCCGAGCGCGCCGGGACGAGCGCGCCGAGGACGGCGATCGCGACGCCGGCGAGGGCGAGGCCGACGAGCAGCGGGGCGCCCCAGACGTCCATCGTCGCCTCCGGGAAGTTGATGATCCGGACGTTCTCGGCGATCAGCCGGTGCACCACCACCCCGACCGGGATGCCGATGATGCCGCTGACCACGCCCTGCCAGGCCACCGAGGTGACCGTCATCGCGACGACCTGCCGGGGCGTCATCCCGATGGACTTCAGCATGCCGAGGTCGCGGCGGCGCTCGCGGATGGTGAGCAGCAGGGTGTTGAAGACGCCGAGCGCGGCGACCACCGACAGCAGGACGCTGAAGGTCGTGCTGAAGGTCTTGATCGCGACGACGGGCCCTGCCGGACCCGTCGTGACGACCGAGGGCGAGAGGCTCGGGTCGGCGGCCGTGACGGCCTTCCGGTAGGCCTCGGCGTCGGCGCCGTCGGCGAGCCGCACGTCGTACTCGACCACGTGCGGGTCGGGGGTGAGCAGGGCCCTGGTGGCGTCGTTGGAGGAGATCGAGTTGGCGTTGCCCTGGATCTCCTCGCCGACGAGGGTGACGGTGGTCTGCCGGCCGTCCAGGACCAGGGTGAGCCGGTCACCGAGCCTGATCCCGTGCTGGTCGAGGAAGGCCGGCCCGGCCTCGACCTCGTTCAGCCCGGTCGCCGGGCGGCCCTCGACCACGTCGAGCCGCCGGTGGTCGACCATGGCGTCGCCGCCGTAGAAGTTGGCGAAGACGGGCTGGGGCTGTCCGACGACGCCGATCCGGACCAGTCCGCGGACGGAGACCCGCTCGGCGCCGGGGGCGGCGTGCAGCATCGCCTCGGTCTGCTCCGGGGTCAGCCGGGGCTCGGTCCCGTTGCCCGCGAAGTGGCTGGTCTGCACATTGACATGGGTCCTGCCGTCGGCCGAGTCCATGACCTTGGTCAGGGTGCTGCTCAGACCGGTGGTCACGGTCACGGTGACCACCCCGAGCGCGATCGCCGCGATGGTCAGCGCGGTCCGGGCCGGGCGGGCGAAGGGCTGGCCGAGACCGAGGCTGACGGCGCGCGGCAGCCGGGTGCCGCTCAGCCGGCGCTGGACCTTCAGCCCGCGTCCGGTGCGCGGCGCGCTGCCGGCCGAGATGGCCTGGGCGGCGGAGAGCCGGTGGGCGCGCGAGGCGGGGACGAGCGCGGCGAGGACGACCAGCAGCGGGACGCTGATCAGGGTGGCGGCGGGCAGCCAGCGGGCCGGCTCGATCACGGCGGAGCCGGTCGAGATCCCGGAGAACGCGGTCCGGAGGATCGGGTACGCCGCCGCCCAGCCGGCCGCCGTCCCGAGGACGGTGCCGACGACGGCGGGCACCGAGACCATGGTCAGGTAGACCGTGACCACCTGGCGCGGGGTGAAGCCGATCGACTTCAGCACGCCGATGTGCCGGTAGCCGGAGACCACCGCGCCGCTCACCACGTTGCCGACGATCAGCGCGGCGACGATCAGACCGAGCACGCCGAACACCGTCATCAGCGGCAGGTAGGCGTCGGCGCCCGCCGAGAAGGCCTGCTTGAGCACCAGGTACGACTGCGCGCTGGTGAGGGCGTCCTTGGGCACGCCCTCGGTGGCGGTGCCGAGCGAGGCGGTCAGCTGCCGCTCGGTGGCCGCGTCGGTGAAGCGGTAGAGCATCTGCCGGGCGGTGGGGTGCAGGGCGGCCGCCTGCGCGGGGGTGACCCAGCCGCCGGAGGACTGGCTCATGCCGGTCGCGAAGCCGACGACCGTGAGCTTCAGTCCCGTGCTGGTGACGAGCTGATAGCCGAGGTTCCTCGTCCCGGCGCCCCCGGCCGGGTTGTTGACGACCACCTCGCCGGGCGCGGTGGCCCAGCGGCCGGCCAGCAGGTCCACCCGGTCCACCGGCGCGTCCGCCGGGTCGGCCCGGCCGACCAGGGTCAGCGGTCCGGGCGGGCGGCCGACCCAGTCCGTGGGGATCTCCACCACGGCCTGGTCGAACGGTCCGGCGGCCGCCTCGACGCCCGGCCGGTGGGCGGTGGCGGCCAGTTGCTCCGCGGAGGCCTTGGCCGGATCGAAGGCGGCGGTGACGTGCGCACCGCGCTCGGCCTCGAAGGCCGCGTCGAACGGCGCCCGGGCGGCGCTGATCACCGCGAGGGCGAGCAGCACCGTCGCGGTGGAGCAGAAGACGACCAGGCCGATCACGACGGTCTGCACCCGGCGGCGCTTCACGGCCGCCCGGGAGGCCCGCCACACCGCGCCGGTCATGACTGCGGCTCCAGCATCCGCTCGTTCGCCACGCGGCCGTCCGCCATCTCGACCAGCCGGCTGGCGCAGCGGGTGGCCAGGCCGGGGTCGTGGGTGACGATCAGCAGGGTCTGCCCGATCTGGTTGAGGTCGATCAGGAGGTCCATCACCTGCTCGCCCGAGCGGCTGTCCAGGGCGCCGGTGGGCTCGTCGGCGAGCAGCAGGGCCGGGCGGTTCATCAGGGCGCGGGCCACCGCGACCCGCTGGCGCTCGCCGCCGCTGAGCGTCGCCGGGTAGACGTCCTTGCGGTGGGCGACGCCGAGTTCGTCCAGCAGCTCCAGTGCCCGGCGGCGGGCCTGGCGGGCGTTGGTGCCGGTCAGCTGGGCGGCCAGGGCGACGTTGTCGAGGGCGGGGAGGTCGTCGATCAGGTTGAAGAACTGGAAGATCATGCCGATGTGGCGGCGGCGGAGGAGGGCCAGTCCGTTCTCGTTCAGCCCTCCGAGGTCCTGGCCCTGCACCCGGACGGTGCCGGCGGTGGGCCGGTCGAGTCCGGCCACCATGTTCAGCAGGGTGGACTTGCCGCACCCCGAGGGGCCCATCACGGCGACCGCCTCGCCCGCGCGGATCCGCAGGTCGACGCCGTCGAGCGCCTTGGCGTCGCCGAACTCCTTGTGGACCCCGGACAGCTCGACGACGACCTGCGCGTCGCCCGGCCGGGAGGTCCCGTCGTGGTCGTTGCTCATGGTGGACGACCGTAGGCGCGGGGCCGTCGCCGGCACGTCCCACCCCGGGTGTAACCGCGGGCGGCCGTAGTACCCGGGATGTACGGGGGCGGCACCCCCGGATGATGTGGATCATGCCGTGACCTGGGAGGCTGGTGCCGTGTGGGGATCGGGGTGGGAGTGGGCGGCCGTCGCGACGGCCGGTACGGCGGCCGCGGCTGCCTGCTGGCTGGCCGTGGCGCTGGCCCGGGCGCGGCGGCTGCACCGGGCGGCCGTCGGCGAGCGCGGCTGGCTGCTGGAACGGGAGCGGGAGAGTGCCGCCCGGACCGCCGTGGACGCCGAACGGGCGCGGATCGCCGCCGAGTTGCACGACATCGTGAGCCACAACGTGAGCCTGATGGTGGTGCAGGCCGGGGCCGCCCGCGAGGTGCTGACCACCATGCCGGAGGAGGCCGCGGCGGCGATGGCCGCGGTCGAGGCGGCCGGGCGGGACGCGATGACCGAACTGCGGCACCTGCTCGGCCTGCTCGCCCCCGCCGCGGACGGCGGCGAGGAGCCGGCCGCGGACGGCTTCGCGCCGCAGCCCAGCCTGAGCCGGCTGAGCCCGCTGATCGACCGGTTCGCCTTCGCCGGGCTGCCGGTCGAGGTGCGGATCTCCGGCGAGCCGCGGCCGCTGCCCGGCGGCATCGACGTGACGGCGTACCGGATCGTCCAGGAGGCACTGACCAATGCGCTCAAGCACGGGGACGGGGTGACGGCGGAGGTGACGGTGCGCTACGCGGACCACTACCTGCGGGTGGAGGTGCTCAACAGCGGTCCGAGCGTGCTCTCCGGGGCACCCGCCGCGCCGGCCGGGCCGGGGCCGGACGGCGCCGGGCGCGGACTGCTCGGCCTGCGCGAGCGGGTCGCGGTGTACGGCGGCGACCTGGACGCCCGGCGCCGGATCGGCGGCGGCTTCCGGGTCCGCGCCCGGATCCCGCTGGACCGGCCGTGACGGGGGGCCGCACGGACCCGGAGCAGCCGCCGGAGCGCCGTCCGCGGGTGGTGATCGCCGACGACCAGGAGCTGGTCCGCACCGGCTTCCGGATGATCCTCACCGCGCGCGGCATCGACGTGGTCGCCGAGGCCTCCGACGGCGCCGAGGCGGTGGCCGCCGCTGTGCTGCACCGCCCGGACGTCGCGCTGCTGGACATCCGGATGCCCGGCACGGACGGTCTGGAGGCCGCCCGGCAGATCCTGGCCCGGGTGCCCGGCTGCCGGGTGATCATGCTGACCACCTTCGACCTGGACCACTACGTCTACGCCGCGCTGTCCGCCGGGGCCAGCGGCTTCCTGCTCAAGGACGTCACCTCGGCCCACCTCGCCGCCGCCGTACGGCTGGTGGACACCGGGGACGCGCTGCTCGCCCCCTCGATCACCCGGCGCCTGGTCGAGCGCTTCGCGGCCGGCGCGCCGCGGCCGGCCCCGGGTTCCGAGGGCCCGGCGCTGCACCGCGACCTCGCCCCGCTGACCCCGCGCGAGGCGGAGGTGCTCACGCTGCTCGGGCGCGGGCTGTCCAACACGGAGCTGGCGCGCGAACTGACGCTCAGCGAGTCGACGGTGAAGACCCATGTGGCCCGGATCTTCGCCAAGCTGAACCTGCGCGACCGGGCGCAGGCGGTGGTGCTCGCCTACGAGACCGGGCTGGTCGCGCCGGGTGGCGGCTGACCGTCAACTCGCGGCCCATCCGCGCCGATTCGCATGACTATCATCCGAATCTCACTCATTGGAGTTAACTCTTCACCGAATTCCCCTTTTTGCCAATTCATGGGGCACCATCTGCATGTCCACGCCCGAGCCGGACCGACGCACCTCGGGCGCCACCCCCCGGCATGACGACAACACTTGGACCGGCCCGTGACCACCAACCCCCCCGTGTGGGACTGCCCCTTCCACCACACCGACGGCCTGGAGTTCGACCCCCTCCTGAAGCGACTGCTCACCGAGGACCCGGTCGCCAGGATCCGGCTGCCGCACGGCGAGGGCGAGGCCTGGCTGGCCACCCGCTACGAGGACGTCAGGGTCGTCACCACCGACCGCCGGTTCAGCCGCGCCGCGGGCATCGGCCGCGACCTGCCCCGGATGACGCCCGCCCCGATCGCCCAGGCCGAGGCGATCAACCTGATGGACCCGCCCGCCCACAACCGGCTGCGCCGGCTGGTCGCCCAGGGCTTCACCAACCGCCAGGTCGAGCGGATGCGCCCGGCCACCCAGCGGACCGTCGACGGCTACTTCGACGAGATGACCGAGCACGGCGCCCCCGCCGACCTGATGCGCTTCCTCGCCGACCGCCTCCCGCTCGCCACCATCTGCGAGCTGCTGGACATCCCCGCGGCCGACCGCGCCGAACTGCGCGGCCACGCCGTGGCGATGATGCGGATGGGCCCGGGCAGCCGGGACGGCCAGGAGGCCGCCAAGACCGCCCTGCGCGGCTACTTCGCCGAGCTGACCGCCGAACGCCGGGCCCACCCCGGCGAGGACCTGATCAGCGCCCTCGCCACCGCCCGCGACGGCGACGAACTGCTGGACCCGGACGAGCTGACCGTCATGGCGATGGTCCTGCTGGTCACCGGCCACGACACCAGCACCTACCAGCTCGGCAACCTCACCTACACCCTGCTCACCCACCCCGAGCAGCTCGCCGAGCTGCGCGCCCGGCCGGAGACGCTGCCGCGCGCCCTGGAGGAGCTGCTGCGCTTCGTCCCCTTCCGCCAGGGCGTCGGCATCGCCCGGGTCGCCACCGAGGACGTCGAGCTGGGCGGCGTGCCGATCCGGGCCGGCGAGGCCGTGCACGTCTCCTACCTCACCGCCAACCGGGACCCGGCGGCCTACGAGCGCCCCGACGAACTGGACCTCGACCGCGACGCCGGGCCCGTCAACATGACCTTCGGGCACGGCCAGCACCGCTGCCCCGGCTCGCACCTGGCCCTGATGGAACTGCAGGTCGCCATCGGCACCCTGCTGCGGCGCTTCCCCGGTCTGCGGCTGGCCGTCGACCCCGCCGAACTCGACTGGAACTCCGGCTCGATCTGGCGCTTCCCGCGCACCCTGCCGGTGGCCTGGTAGCCGACTCCCCCCACCTGCCGCCGCCCCACCTGCCGCCGCCCGCCCGCCGCCGCCCGTCACCCGCGGCCGCGCGGCGCCCGTACCGCTCCACGCATCCACCGGCCTGCCACCAGGCCCCCAGGGGAGACCCACCCATGGCAACTCTCTGCCGCCCGGCGATCGGCGTGCCCGAGCACGTCATCACGCTCGACGAGACCCTCGACCTGGCCCGCACCCTGCACGCCGGCCACCCCCAGCTCGGCCTGGCACTGCGGCTGATCGAGAACACCGGGGTGCGCACCCGGCACCTGGTCCAGCCGATCGAGCGGACCCTCACCCACCCGGGCTTCACCGTCCGCAACGAGGTGTACGAGCGGGAGGCCAAGCGACGCGTCCCCGAAGTGGTCGAACGCGCCCTCGCCCACGCCGAGTTGACCGCCCGGGACATCGACCTGATCGTCTACGTGTCCTGCACCGGCTTCATGATGCCGTCGATGACCGCCTGGCTGATCAACACCATGGGCTTCCGCGCCGACACCCGCCAGGTGCCGATCGCCCAGCTCGGCTGCGCGGCCGGCGGCGCCGCCGTCAACCGGGCGCACGACTTCTGCCGCGCCTACCCGGGCGCCAACGTGCTGATCGTCGCCTGCGAGTTCTGCTCGCTCTGCTACCAGCCGACCGACCTCGGCGTCGGCTCGCTGCTCTCCAACGGCCTGTTCGGGGACGCCGTCGCCGCCGTGGTGATGCGCGACAACGGCGGGTACGGCGTACAGGTCGAACGCAACGGCTCGCACCTCGTCCCACACACCGAGGACTGGATCTCCTACGGGGTCAAGGACACCGGCTTCCACTTCCAGCTGGACAAGCGGGTGCCCGGCACCATGGAGATGCTCGCGCCGGCGCTGCGCGCCCTGGCCGGGGAGCACGGCTGGGACGTCTCCGGACTCGGCTTCTACATCGTGCACGCGGGCGGCCCGCGCATCCTCGACGACCTGTGCCGCTACCTCAACCTGGAGCCGGCCACCTTCCGCTACAGCCGGGCGACGCTCACCGAGCGCGGCAACATCGCCAGTGCCGTGGTCTTCGACGCCCTGGCCCGGCTGTTCGCCGACGGCGGCGTTCCCGAGGGCACCACCGGACTGATCGCGGGCTTCGGACCGGGCATCACCGCCGAGATCTCACTGGGCAGTTGGGTCGGCGCACCGGCCGAGGCGCCGCGCCCGCGCCGCCCGCGAGCCATCTCCACCTCCGACATTGCCCTCGTCCATCCGACCGCCCCCCGCCGTTTCCCGGCCGGCACTACCATCGCCGAATGACTGACACCACGGACCGCGCCGACACCTCCGCCAGAGCCGCCGAACTCGCCGCGAGGTTCCCGGCGTTGCACGCACCGCAGTACTGGAGCTGGGGGCGGTTCGACGCGCAGTTCTCCACCGAGCTGCCGCCGGACGCGCTGGTCACCAACATCCACCTGGTCGGCTTCGCGGACGGTCGGGTGGTGCTCTGCCGGGACGACCGGGACCACTGGTTCCTGCCCGGCGGCACCCGGGAGCGGGACGAGAGCATCGCCTCCTGCCTCGCCCGCGAGCTGGGCGAGGAGGCGGGCGCCCGGCTGCTCGGCGAGCCGCACTGGCTGGGCGCGCACCGCTGCCGCACCGAGGACCCGACGCCCTACCGGCCGTGGCAGCCGCACCCGGAGAAGGCCTGGCTGTGGGGCTGGGGCGAGGTGGCGCTGGATTCCGCGCCGACCAATCCGACGGACGGCGAGCAGGTGGTCGAGGTCCGCGCGGTGCCGCCCGCGGAGGCCCAGCGGCTGCTGCTGACCGGGCACGACGCCTGGTGGGGCGAGCTGGTCGCGCTGGCGGTGGACCTGCGCCGGCAGGCCGGCCTGGGCTGAGAGCCCGGCCCCGACGGCCGTTTCCCGCGGCTGCGGAAGGTCACTTGAACGGCGGAACATCACGTGAAGATGTCTGTTTTGTGATGGTATTACTCAGCCATGGACACCACTTCACTGGCCGTGGACTACCCGGTGCTCAACATCTTCTGGACGATGCTGGAGTTCTTCCTCTGGGTCCTCTGGTTCTTCCTGCTCTTCAAGATCATCACGGACATCTTCCGCAGCCACGACCTCAGCGGCTGGGGCAAGGCCGGCTGGCTGGTCCTGGTGATCATCCTGCCCCTGATCGGCGTCCTGGTGTACCTGATCGCCCGCGGGCAATCGATGACCAAGCGCGACATCCAACAGGCCCAGGAGAACCAGGCCGCCTTCAAGGCCTACGTCCGGGACGCGGCAACGTCCGGGCCCGAGGCCGCCGGCGGCCGCAGTCACGCCGACGAACTGGCGAAACTGGCGGACCTGAAGGAGAAGGGCGCCATCTCCGAGGAGGAGTACCAGAAGGCCAAGGAGAAGGTCCTGGCCTGAACGTCCGGACGGTCACGACAATCCGGGCGGTCACACGGCCGGGGCCGGTCGACGCGGTGGTACGCGTCGAC